>JAUVYF010000125.1 GCA_030603215.1 Candidatus Bipolaricaulota bacterium | reverse complement strand
CGTGCCGCTCACTACTGTCGTTAGATGGACTAAAGGTAGGTTCTACGACTATGAAGTACTTTGTCGGCGTAACAGATAATTCGAGGTTTGAGTTCTTGCCAAATCTAAGATCAACAAAGTCAATTTCTACCATCCGAGTGGCAAATTGTTCAGAGTAATAGAGGTTCGTGCCCCCTCCGTCTTCTAGAATGGCGAAAATCTCCCCGAGGATAACGCATCGGCTATGTCTTGATGAGTGGTTTCCTCTTTTCCGGTGGGCATAAGCGCCAACGTAAGATCACAGTGTGCTGGGGCATTCGTCATTCCGGCCTGTCTGGCTCCCTTTTATTGCCTGGTTGCGTGTATCTTATAGCCACGGAAGATACCTTCTGCGCAATGTGGACGTTGTGGTTCTATGAGCGCGTGCTGATCACGGCTTTCACGAAGAGAGCTTCCCTGTGTGAAGCCAGACAGAGCCTTGCACTGGACGCGCGCCAGTGAGGCAGGCGTTATATTCTTGCATTGAGAGTTTAAAACGGTTAATTTTGCGGACTATAGGAGGGTACAGAACCAGAATATGAATTCCAAAGGCTTGACCTTCGAAGATATGCCATTTTCACGTCTAGTCAAAGAATCTGAAGATCTCGCTCAGCTTCGTGGTGAATATGCATCGTTATCCGGCAATGAAAGAAGACACGCTGCAGATTTCCAATATAACGCCTCAATTGCGTCTCAAATATTCAATAAGGCTATAGGGCAGCCAGACGATGAAAACACCCCGTGGCCTGGCGCAGTCACGGCTTTGGCTATTGATTCCAAATACGCTCCGGCTCTGTTAACTGTTGGTTCCTTTGAATACCTATATGGAAGGATAGATGAAGCGATGGCTCACTTCTTGGCCCTCACTACCCTTCCAAAAGCAACCGAAGATATTGTGGAGATCGTTGATCAAGTAGGTGATTTTCTTGTCGATAATCAAGACTATGAAAATGCTGTGCTTTTATATTCAGCCGCCTCTGGTGAACATCCAAACATTCCACAATATCGAAATGGATTAAGCTATTGCTTTGGGAAATTGGGACGACTGGAAGAAGCAATAGAGCAAGCCAGATATACTGTGAATCTGGAGCCTGACAGTCATATATATCTTACAGATTTGGGGTGGAGTCTTGTGGAAGCAGAATACTTCGATGAAGCGCAGACTGTCTTAAAGCGAGCAGTAGCCATGTCTCCACCTGATTATGAGTTAGCAAGAGACAATCTTGCTGAGTTGCATCATCGTATGAGAGAGTCTCTGGATAGATAGTCAACAAATGATCAGAATCTTTAGACCGAGAAATGTACGTAAATATGTTGAGAAATATGCAACAACGAATACAACAACACGCTGCAGTCGACTAAGACGCTGCGCGTTTTGGTGGTTGAGCTTCAATGCTAGGCGGTATAAGAAATGAGAGAGTTACGCGGAAAGGACCGTGCTATTCCCCACGACGAAGCAATAGCTATACTAAACAAGGCGGAATATGGAATATTATCGACCATATAGATCGTTCCGACCGACTCAATATCGTTGTCAGTACCTCTCAAGAGCATAGTGTATATTTTTGCAACTACACACTGAACGAGCTAGTATCGGTTGCGACCCAATACTGGTTAGAAGGGAGCGTTAGGCGAAATCAGGAGTGATGGCTATGCAAGAGGAGCAGAACTTGGCTACACCCTGTGGGCTCTACTGCGGTTCCTGCAGGTTCTACATCGGACAGAGGTGCGCCGGGTGCGGTACCTCAGATAGAGGGGATGCACCATCTTCGATTGCTGCCATGGCGAGAAGCACCTTCCCTTCTGCGCAGAGTGTACCGACTTCCCGTGCGAACAGCTGCGTAGGAACATCGGCTTGCATCCTGACTGGTTAGCTAGGCAAGCCAGGGTGTCGATGCCGGGAATGGAGGGTGGCTCGTGAGAGCCGCCGCTGAGCTTTAACGTTCGACAGGAGAGACAATGGGATCAATTGTAGAGAATTATCAGCGCATTACGGATGACCGGCGTTCATTCGATATTCGCTTCTGGCAATCTCAAGGTGATCGTGCTATTTTTGAGGCAGTATGGGAAATGCTGCATGACTACTTCTTCATTCGAGGTGAAGATGCTGACGAGCTCCGACTTCAAAGAACTATTGAATCTTTTCGAAAAGCATGAAATCCGCTATCTCATTGTAGGTGGCTACGCAGTAATGAAATACAGCGAGCCACGATTCACTAAAGATCTTGATGTCTGGATAGCGAGTGACCCAGAGAATGCGGACGCTGTATATGCGGCATTGAAGGCATTTGGTGCACCGCTGGCAAATCTTGCCCCAGATGACTTCACCCGCCAGGATTATTTCTATCAAATGGGAAGACCGCCTTTGCGAGTTGATATTATGATGTCGCTTCCGGGAGTCGAATTTAACGACGCTTGGAAAAACCGTGAGATGGTTGAGTTGGATGAGGTTAAGATTCCGTTTATTTCGAGATCTGACCTGATCAAGGCAAAGGAAACTAGCGGAAGACCGCAAGACAAGATCGATGTCGACAGACTCAGGGGAGCCGAACAATCGGATGCGGTTGACGAGAAATAGCGCGCCGCTTCACATCGAGTATCCCGGGGCTGTGTACGATATCACGTGTCGTGGGAATGCGCGGGCTTTTGGCGTCGAGTGGTGTAGTTCCTGGCTGCTCAGCTAGCAGCCGTTCGCAGTGAGAGCAGAATAAGTGTCCGTTGCGCAAGACCAGAATGTTGGCAACGCTTAGAAATTGACCCTTTTGCCGTTTAGTTTCTAACCCACCGCTTGGCTGTGCGCAGTGTATTATGAGGCAAACTTCCTTGTATAGCTTCTCCTCGTTTAGTTCGAAGTTGCTGACTTCATAATGGTGACAACCGTGTTGGGATGGGGGGTTGCTCAAGAATCGTGTTGCAGCATTCTGTCTATACAACGATAGTGTCAATTAGCTTAAGCACTCGCTCCTGCTTAACGTTGGGGTTGTCGTCATGGCAAACCTCCGTTCGCACGCTTTTCCTCCCTTGCTGTGATGAGTGTTCCGCAGATGGTGCTGAGATTAGTAAGCAACGTATTGAGTTTCCAAATAGTGAATACCTTACCGTCTTAGGATTCTCAGAAGCGTTGACATGTGCCGAAGAAGAGCCCGATCGACAAACAAACCGACTTGACAAATACACATATTGGTGTAGTATTTGGTCATGAAACGCCGGGAGCTCGAAAAGAAGTTGCGCGCTCTCGGATGGCTTCTGGTCCGACATGGAAGTCGGCACGATGTATGGTCTACCGGCGAAAGGGAGATCGTCGTGCCGAGGCATAATGAGATCAACGAGTACACAGCGAGGGCTATCCTGAGAGAGGCCGAGGGAGGTAGGTAATGAGATTCGAGGGAAGAGTGTTTAAGTCGGGACGGTACTGGGCAATCGAGGTGCCCATTTTGAGCGTAGTTACGCAAGGCCAGACCAAGAACGAAGCGTTCGAAATGATCGCAGATGCCATCGAGGTTCTCGTTAACAAGCCGCCCTTCGAAGTCGGGGTCTTTCCCGGCGAGGGTGAGTATTTCGAAGTAGGTGCTTCAGATGAAGCTACTCTCACGGCCTTTCTTCTTCGACGCGAACGGATCAAGTCCGGTTTGACGCTTGCAGAGGTTGCACGAAGGCTTGGATCGAAGTCTCTGAATACCTACGCTCGATACGAACAGGGGCGATCGGTACCGACGGTTCCGAAACTCAGCAAACTTCTCTCAGCTTTGGCATCCGGAAAAGACTTCGTTCTTACCGAAAGCCGTGCTGGATACAGCAGCTAAACAGCGGCACTCAATTGGACGATTGCTGATGCCAAGCTGGAGCCGGGCGCCCGTGTTATCTGAGGCTTGGCTGGTGTCCCCCGATTCCCTGCTCTCGAATCCCGGAACTAGAACAGCCTGCTCAATCGATTTACTGCCTTGGCGGTTGTCTTCTCGTGGTGCGACCTCATCCAGTTCGACGACTACTGAATTT
>JAUVYF010000019.1 GCA_030603215.1 Candidatus Bipolaricaulota bacterium | reverse complement strand
ATGTATTCTTGTGTTCAACTGAAAACTATCTTTCTTCCTGATACCTGCATCAATCAGTGTATATCAGTGTTAATCAGTGGTTCATGGAATAGCGTTGCATTCCTCGACTTCCTACGGTTTCTCACATCCCGTGATGACTTAAGGCCCCTACTACGCCCGAGAGGACTTGAACCTCCGACCTTCGCATCCGCAGTGCGACGCTCTGTCCGCTGAGCTACGGGCGCATGTTTACAGCTCTGGCGGAGGGACGGGGATTCGAACCCCGAGGCCCGTATGGGCTTACCGGTTTTCGAGACCGGCTCCTTTCCGTTCGGTCATCCCTCCTCTCATAAAGATATTAGATTGTTTGGAGCGTTCCTGCAACCATATTCGTAGCAAGCTCTTAACCCAAAACAGTGTTAGAGAGTGAGGAAGAATAAGGAGGCTATGGAGGTAACTGCCAGAAGAAATAGCCACGATGTCTTATCTTCAGGTATCTCTGTTGTTTGCGAGATTTCCTCGCCCCATGCGCGCGGGAATATTCGCTGAATTGGTTGTGCCAGCGCCAAGCTACTTTCCTCTTCTTTAGCTTTGGCCAATTGACTGCTTAAGCCTGTTTCCGTTCTAGGAAAAAGTTCCATTCCCAAGAGTCCTGGTGGTGGTTCATGCATGGAAACTCCACGTAGCGCTATCGCGCGAAGCCCAGCTATCTTGAGATTCTGTATTGTCTCTTGTTGTTCGATAGTGAGCAGCTCTGGTATGCCGGCAAAGGCAGAGAATGGGGCCACATAGGTTCGGCTAGGAGTTTCAATCACTATCTTGGGGAAATTGACTGTAATCTGAGAGATCGTCGACGTCAGGATATCAAGCGCCTGCGCCGGGCCAACATTTGTTGCTGGCGCAGTAACATTCAAGCGAATTGTTGATGCAAGGTTGGTGAGCTTTCCCTCAATCAAATCACCATTATTGGTCAGAATTTGTACCGCTATCGCGTTCTCTTGGGCGATGCCGACCATTGAAAACAACAACATACAAACAAGCATGCCCAAACAACACCCCATGCAAATTCTTTTCATCCCCCACCTCCGGTTAACCCCACCCACAAACGAATGGTGAACCACCATAGCATTCATAATTGGCTCATGTCAAGTTTTCTTCACGTCGTCATCCAAGTCGTACAAACTGCAGGGGCAGACCTGCGTGTCTCCTCAATGTCCACCCCAATGTTCGCCTCAATGTCCAACTTATTACTTGTCACCGTTTTCCTTCCCTTAATCCATAATGCTTAATCCTGGCCTTGGCCTTGAACATAACACTTAGAACGGCTTCTCGCTCATCACCTATCACTCATTACTTACCATCAACTTCTTATAATTCACCCTTGGCGGAAAGGAGGAGACTTGATAGAATAGTCTAGTAGAGATTGTTGGAGCGGTTAGCTGGAAAAAGGAACAAGGAGGTATCTGTGAAAAGGTTACTTGGCGTATTGGTGATCTTGGTGTTAGGGATCTCCCTGGTCGGAATGATCGGCTTGGCAGAAGGGAAAGTTGCAGTAGTGTTAGACGTTGGTGGACGAGGGGACCTCTCGTTCAACGACATGGGTTTCAAGGGGACGGATCAGGCGGCGAGGGACTTCGGATACGAGATGGTCGAGATCCAGTGCGCAACAGCGGCGGATTACCTGCCCAACCTGCGCAACGTGGCTCGCACTGGTGAGTTCGATCTCATCATCTGCGTCGGGTTCCTGCTTGGGGATGCACTCGGAACCGCAGCAGAAGAATTTCCGGAGCAGAAGTTCGCGATCATCGATGTTGGCTGGATCACCGGTCCGAATATCATGAACATTGTCTACCGTGAAAATGAGGCTTCGGCACTGGTCGGCGCACTTGGTGCGTTGGCTGCAGCAGAGTACGGGTACGACTACGTCGGTGTAGTTCTCGGAATCGAGATCCCGGTCCTGTACCACTTCGAGGCTGGCTATCGCTTCGGGATCGACTGGGGAATCAAGAAGTACACGGAAGTGAAGGGGACTACCCCCGATGTCGGACTGCTGTATACTTACACCGGGACGTTCAGCGACATCACGTTGGGCAAGGCAGCCAGTGAGGCCATGCTCGCGCAGGGCGCGGTTGCCATCTACAACGTGGCCGGTCCGTTGGGGATCGGCGACCTGGAAGCGGTCACCGAGTTCCATGACAACGCAGGAACCACGTTCGGTCCTCCATATTTCTTTGGTGTGGACGCGAACCAGGACTGGATGGGCAACGGACTACATGCCCTCGCTAGCGGAATGAAGCGTGTGGATACCGGCTGCTACAACGCGGTGAAGGCCGTTGCAGAGGGTACGTTCACCGCCGGCGTCACCAGTCTCGGTCTTGCCGAGGGCGGCGTGGGAATCAGCAAGATGCGGGATCTCATCGAATTCGTTGACTTTGGCATTGGCGCTGGCGCCATCACGTTACTTGATGTACCCAGCATCGTCTACAACTGGGTGCGAAACAGACTGACTGTCCCTGGCTGGATCTGGGACGCGGTGGACGAGCTCGAAGCCGGTATTCTTGATGGCTCGATCGTCGTGCCGACCGCGGATACCGGTAACGAGATGGCCGCCGTGCGAGCGGAATACACCCTTGGTGCGCCGTAGCAAATGACCGATCGCTTATGAACTGCGGGGAGAGGGATATATTTCCTCTCCCCGTTTCTCACCCGTATCAGGGAGTAAGTTTGGGGGCGTGCGTGACAGAGTCAACGGCAAGAGCAAAGGAGAAAGAGGAGCAGGAGTTCTTCTTGCGGGCGGAGAAGATCACCAAGGTCTACTCCGATGGAACAGTTGCGCTGAAGGAAGCCACACTCGAAATTCATCCGAGCGAGATCATCGGACTGCTGGGAGAGAACGGCGCGGGAAAGACAACGTTAACCAAGATACTCTCAGGCCTCCTCCCGCCAACAAAGGGACGGGTTATCTCACCCCGTGGACCGGTCCGGTTCGGGAGCCCGCGTGAAGCGCTTGACTTCGGAATAGGTATGGTCTACCAGCACTTCGCGCTGGTCGGTACCTTCACCGCCGCGGAGAACGTTGCCCTAAGCCACGAGCACCCCTTTAGTACGATTCAACTTGCTGACACGAAGAAGGGCCTCGAACAGTTGATGGAGGAGAGTGGGCTTCATGTTCCGCTCGATGTGCCAGTGGAGAAACTCGCCGTGGGTGAACAGCAGCGGGTGGAGGTTCTCAAGGTTCTTTCCCGTGATGTCGATCTGTTGATCCTTGATGAGCCGACCTCGGTGTTGACCCCGCTAGAGGTGAACGAGTTGTTTGCCCTGCTGCGTCGGCTGCGGAAAGATGGGAAATCGATCATCTTCATCACTCATAAGTTGAAGGAGGTCGGCTCGATCACCGACCGAGTAGTTGTCCTCCGCCACGGAGAGATGGTGGGAGACCTGAAGACAGCAGGGGCTACCACAGAACAGCTGGCGCGGTTGATGGTCGGCAAGGCGATCGATGTGGAGGCAAGAGCCGTTGAACTGACGGAAGAAGAGCTTCCCCACCGGGAGAGTGCACGTGTAGAAGAGATGAAATCAGGTCCAGGCATTCTGCATGTAGAGAATCTGAATGCACGCGGTGACACCGGCAAGATTGCGGTAGAGGACCTTTCGTTCGACGTCCATGCAGGTGAGATCTTCGGTGTGGCCGGTGTGGAGGGGAACGGGCAGACCGAGCTTGTCGAGTCGTTGACCGGTCTTCGCGTCCCCACGAGTGGGGTTGCCACGATCAACGGGACGAACATCCTCGGGAAGGATCCCCGGGAGATCTACCGTCTCGGTGTGGCGCATATCCCCGAGAACCGCTGGGAGCTGGGGCTCATCCTCCCATTCACCCTGGCCGAGAACGCCATCCTTGGGGTCCACCAGTGGGATGAATTCAAGGGTCCTCTATCATTCCTCCGGCGAAGGAAAATCAATCAACACGTGCAAGAGCTGATGGAACGCTTCGAAATCCGCGCCACCGGACCTTCGGCGCCGGCGAAGAGCCTCTCCGGAGGGAACCAGCAGAAGCTGATCGTTGGACGGGAACTCGCCAAGAACCCTGATATCATCGTCGCCGCGCAGCCGACGCGAGGCTTGGATATCGGCTCCGCTCAGTACATCCGCGATCTCCTCGTCGAGATGCGTAACAACGGCCGCGCTATCCTGCTCGTATCGGCCGACCTCGACGAGGTCCTTGCCCTCTCCGACCGGATTGCCATCATGTACGAAGGCCGTTTCATGACCATCGCATTACCGGCTGATCTCGACCGGGAGACGATCGGGTTACTCATGGGTGGAGTGACAGCAGTCAAGGAGGGAGTATGAGTAGTGAAGTGACGAAGAGCTCATCCCGTCTGTGGAGAGCGACGGGCCGCACATTGACCGGGCTCAACCCGGCCCTCGAGTCGGTGTTGGCGGGCGTGGTCGGTCTACTCGCCGGGGCCCTCTTGATGTGGATTTGGGGGTACGATCCCTGGAAGGCCTATATGGCCATGTTCCGCGGCGCTTACGGGGATTCCTACGGGCTTGCAAGTTCGGCGGCGCGCGGGGCGCCGCTCATCCTGACGGCACTCACCTTTTCCATCTGTGTTCGCGCCGGGATGTTCAATATCGGCGCGGAGGGGCAGCTCTACATGGGTGCCATCGCGGCGGTGACCATCGGCTACTTCACCCTTCCATCCGGTCTCCACATCACCGCGGGGATCATCTTCGCGATGATCGCTGGGGCAGTATGGAGCCTCGTTCCCGCGATCCTCAAGCTGACCCGCGGGGTGCACGAGGTCATCTCAACAATCATGTTCAACTGGATCGCACGGTTTCTCGCATTCTACATGGTCGCGTTCATCCTGGTCGACCCGATGCGGGGCGAGAAAACGATCAGCATTCCGATGAATGCTCGCTTCCCAATCCTCGTTCGGGGGACAGACCTATCCTATTCCCTGTTCGCTGCGGTCCTCTTTGCCATTGTCATCTACTTTATCTTGTGGCATACCACCATGGGGTACGAGGTACGTGCCTCCGGGTTTAATCCAAAGGCAGCGCGATACGGTGGGATAAAGAGCAAGCGAACGATGCTCACAAGCTTCATCCTCGGGGGATTGGCTGCGGGGCTCGCTGGCGCGACGGTCGTGATGGGAAACCCGCCAACATACGCGGTTATCAGCGGTCTTCCGCAGCTGATGAACGTTGGCTTCGACGGGATGGCGGTCGCCATGGTCGGACGGAACCACCCGATCGGGATCATCATCGCGGCCCTCTTCTTTGGCGGGCTGACGGCCGGCGGACGTGTGATGCAGTTCTACGGGTCGAATCCGGTTCCGCTGGAGATGGTCCGCATCGTAATGGGGGCGATCGTCCTTGCTATGTCCATCCCCGAGCTGTTTCGCATCTTCCCTGCGATCAAGAAACAGGGAACGGAGTTATTCAGTCTGTTACGGCGATTGACGAGCCGCGTCTCTCACAAGGAGGGATCTGCATGAGCTGGAACGATATTCTCAGCCTGCTTCGTATCTCGCTTCATGCCATGGTTCCCATCACCCTGACCGCTGTGGGGGAGATCATCGGGGAGACGGCCGGACTGTTCAATATAGGTCTGGAGGGAGCCCTGTTGTTGAGTGCGTTTGCCGGGGCGATTGGAGCGGAATTCGGTGGCCCCCTGTTTGGGTTGCTGGTTGGGATGGTGGTTGGTGCCGGCCTTGGGCTCCTCTTCTCGGTGATCAACACGTATTGGAAGGGAACCCAGATGATCACCGGGATCGGAATCAACCTGTTTGCGGTGGGAATCGTCGCCTTCGGCCTGATCAAGCTTGGCGCACCCGGATTCCACGACGTTCCCAAGGCGGCCGAACTGGCGAAGCTCCAAACACCGATCGGAGCGGTCAGCCCAATGATCTTTGTCGCGCTTATAGTACCGTTCATCGCGTATTGGTTCCTCAAACGGACACGGGCCGGATTAATCCTGAAGGCAGTCGGAGAGGCTCCGGAGGCGGCGGATGTCGCCGGAATCAACATCAATCTTGTCCGTCTGTTGGCGACGACCTTTGGTGGCGCCCTTGCCGGCCTCGGCGGGGCGTACATGAGCGTCTGCTGGATCGGATCGGTGACCAAGGACATCTCTGCGGGGAGAGGGTTCATCGCCTTGGCAACGGTCGTCTTCAGTGGCCTGAATCCGCTCCTCGCGCTCCTTGGTGGGTTCATCTTCGGTTTCTTCCAGAGCCTGGCGACGTGGATCAAGACGCTCCCGTCCAAGCCGATTCCCTGGCAGTTCGTCGAGATGCTTCCCTACATCGTGACCCTTCTGGTGGTCTCGGGAGTGATTGGGCGAGTGCGTTTTCCAAAAGCGCTTGGCAAGCCATATAAGCGGGAGTAAACAGGAGCTGACAGTTGACTTGCCGTCCGGTAGACTCTATGATAGATGTGTAAGCAACAAGAGCGGGGGTGTGGTATCACGAGAGACAAAGAAGAGCGATTATCGCGTCCCCGGAGGGCATTTTCAAACCTATAGGAGGTGGCAGAATGCGCAATGTTTTGGCTCTGACACTGATCGCTGTCTTGGCGATCGGGGTTGTTGGTTTTTCTCAGGCGGGCTCCAGTCCGGATGAGCCGATCTACATGCTTCTCGTTCCGTCAACGGAGGGAGCAACGGTCGAAGAGACCGGACAGCAGATCGCACAGGCGGTATTCGAGTTAACAGGCTTGTACATTGTTTCGAGCCTGCAGGCAGACTATACGGCAATGATCGAGGCGTTCGCAGCGTCCGAGGGTGACACGTTCGGAATGCCGACGACCGACCAGTACATCCGGATCTACAACCGGTCAGGCGGAAACGTCAGCCCGCGCCTAGGCTCGGTCCGCTACGGCTACGCGTGGTACTATGCAAGTCTCTATGCTCGCCGCAGCAGCGGGATCAACGGGCTTGAAGACCTGAAAGGAAAGGTCTGGATCTACAACGACACCGGCTCCACATCCGGGTACGTCTTCCCAAACATGGTCTTCGAGCAGAACGCAATCGAGTTTTCCACCATTGTCACGACCGGCGGGCACACCAACTCCATGGTAGCGCTGATCGAGGGCCAGGGAGATTTCTGCACCGGCTACGGTTCCGCTCCTGGCGCCCCCTCCGACTGGGCGGGCGACAAGTGGGACTTCGGCGATGATCCGGAGATGTGGCTGTGGGATCGCTGGAATAACGATCTCTTCCGTCCGGAATTCCGCGGAACCTGTTTTGATCTTCGCCGCGCCGTCCGGAAGACCTACGACTTCGACACGGTCCTCAAGGATATCGGCGTTGTGATGAACATTGGCCCGATCCCGAATGACTGTTTGGCGTTCGGCCCGGACTTCCCAGTGGATATCGCCGATATGATCGTCGAAGCGATCAAGATTCACATCGCTACCGACGAAGGCGCAGCTCTGTGGGGTGACCCGAGCTTCTACGAGTGGACGGCCGTCGCCGACATTGATGACTCCTTCTATGACGGATACCGTGCCATCATCGGCGTTCCGATTCCGAAGCGCTAGGGCTTGCCTTGATAGGCTAGATCAATTCTAATGCGGGGGAGGAATACCTCCCCCGCATTTTTTTAAAGGATCCTCCAAATGATGGATGACCTGATACGAATAGAGCACTTAACAAAGATCTATGAGCGCGGTGAAGTCCTCGCTCTAAACGACGTTAGCTTCACGGTGAAACGCGGGGAGTTCCTCGTCCTGCTTGGTCTGTCCGGCTCGGGAAAATCTACGTTGCTGCGGTGCATCAATCGGCTGATCGAGCCAACCGCCGGGACCATTATTTTTGACGGGATCGATGTGACACGCGCCTCATCGCGCCAGCTTCGCCAGATTCGCAGGCGAATGGCGATGATCTTCCAGCAGTTCAACCTGGTGAAGCGATCCACCGTGCTCACCAACGTGCTCTCTGGCCGTCTGGGTTACGTGAGTCCCGCTGCATCAGCCATCCACAAGTTCTCCAAGCAGGACATCGATATGGCGATGGCTGACCTCGATAGAGTCGGTATTCCTGAACAGGCTTACAAGCGTGCCGACGAACTCTCTGGTGGGCAGCAGCAGCGGGTGGGTATTGCCCGCGCCCTAATGCAGCAGCCCGATCTTCTGATGGCCGATGAGCCTGTCTCGGCCCTGGACCCAGCAACGTCGCACTCCGTCATGCAGCACTTGGAAACGATGAACAGAGAGGACGGTGTCACCGTAATCGCCAGCCTTCACTTCCTCTCGCTGGCGCGAAGATACGGTACCAAAATCCTCGCACTCAAAGACGGGGAGATCGTCTTTGAAGGACTGCCAACTGAGATCGATGAGGCAAGATTCATGGAGATCTACGGTGAAGAAGCCAAAGAAGTCGAAGTCCGCTAGACGGTACCCCTTACTGGATCGTCTTGTAGTGCTTCGTCCAAGGCTCTCCGCATTCATGCTGGATTGGGCCTCGTGGGGGTACGTTGCTTATGGAGTGATGTACCTACTGAACAAATACTGGTACCTCCGATACGTGAATTTCTACGGCAGGCTTACATTGCCAGCTTGGGCTTGGCCTGTCGTCATTCTGGCCACGTTCGAGCTGGTCATGCTCAGCCACGCATCTGGCCAGTCGATCGGTCTCAACCTGTTTGGACTTAAACTCCTTGGGCCAGATTACGCTCCACCAACGATGCGCCAGAGGTTGCACCGGTATGTTGCGTTGCATCTGAAGCTTCCTTTCCAACCACTAGTCCTGTTCAGCGATCGACCGCTGGGGATGCTTCTTCATGATGGAGAGAGGGCCGGGTGTATGTTCCAGGTCGCCAGGATCAAGGATGATCTCCCCCCGGAGAAGCCGGGAAGGTGGTACCTTACGTATCGCGGTCTTTGCCTTGCAGGATTGTTCGGCCTGACCTTTTGGCTCGGCTGGAAAATCACCGCGATCAACCTTCAGATGTTGGTGGACCGCGTTAGCAAGTCAAGTCATATATGGCATGACCTATTCACCCCCAGCTTCACGTACCTGACCGAGAGCGTGAACGAGCGGGGACATCTCTACTCCATTACCTACTACATGATGGAGACCATCTTCATGGCCTTCTTCGCCACTGTCACAGGAGCCATCGTGGCCTTCCCCATCAGCTTCCTTGGTGCGCGCAACATCATGGGCTTCAACGCTGTCGGATGGCTCATCTACAGCGTGATGCGCACGCTATTCAACGCGCTACGATCGATTGAATCGATCCTGATGGCCGTCCTTTTCGCCGTGTGGGTAGGGTTCGGGAATCCGTTCGCCGGGGCACTAGCTCTCTTCCTCCACACCATCGCTGCGCTCGGCAAACTCTACTCGGAACAGGTAGAGGCGGTCGATCCGGGGCCGCTTGAGGCGATCGCTGCGACAGGCGCCCGCCGGTGGCAGGTGGTGATCTACGGTGTCATCCCACAGATTATACCGTCCTACCTGGCGTTCACTCTCTACCGTTGGGACATCAACATTCGCATGGCCACGGTCATCGCCCTGGTCGGTGGTGGTGGCATCGGGACGCTCCTCTTCTACTTCAAGAACGAGGTAGGGCGTCTGGACGACGCCTGGAATCAAGTTGGGGCAGTGATTGTCGCAATTGTGATCATCGTTTGGATCCTGGATTACATCAGCGCCAGGGTACGTGAGAAAATAGGATAAAAGATGAAAGAAAAATACTATGCCGGGTTCATGACCGAGCGTCCGACCTGGAGAAAGGCACGCCGCGCGTTCCTCAAGGATATGAGCATACTGGTGACGGACGTACTCTTCCTGGCTTCTCTATGGTGGCTCGGATCCTACATCTGGAACGACCTAGTTCACCAGACACGCGATTTTCTCTCTGTGCCATGGTGGATCATGGTTATCAGTGTGATCGAGCTGGCACTCGTGTGGCAATCCTTTGGATTGAGTCCGGGAATGAGGCTCTTGGGTCGGCGGCTCATCGACGAGCAGGATGGACCCTGGTGGATATCATTAGGGCGTCGATCTATTCGCGTCCTCCTGTTGCATGTGATGCCGGCTCTCCTATTTCAGGTTATCCTAACCACTCGCTACACACCCTGGCACGACCGGTTCCTTGGGTTCTGTTCTGCGAGTGCTGCGGAGATCGACGAGATACGTGTTCCCTGGTATCGCTCCAGCTCGGCGATTGCTGTGATCGCTCTGGGAGTTGGCATGTATCTTGCCTCGGCTCTGTTTACCCAGATCGATCTTGTGAAACTGGTCACGAATGCATCCTCGACGTCAGAGATTTGGAACAAGATCTTTCATCCCGATTGGTCCATCCTGAGACTTGGTATTCGTTTGCTCATCGTCACCTTATTCATGGCGTTCATGGCCACATTCTTCGGTGTTATCGTAGCTATACCTTTAAGTTTCCTTGCCGCACGGAATCTGTCGCATGGATTCATCGGACGGACTATTTACACGGTGCTACGTATCCTGATGAGCATCATCCGTTCAATTCAGCCCTTCATTTGGGCGATCATCTTTGTCGTCTGGGTAAGAACAGGGGCTGCCGCTTTTGCGGGAGCCCTGGCCCTTTTTGTTCATTCTGTAGCCGATCTGACCAAACTCTACTCCGAACGTCTGGAGTCGATCGATCCAGGGCCCGTTGAGGCGATTCGAGCGACTGGCGCAGGTCGGCTTCAGGTCATCCTCTACGGCGTTGTGCCTCAGATCGTCAACCCCTATCTCTCGTTCACGATCTATCGCTGGGACATCAACGTGCGCATGGCCACGATTATCGGCCTAGTGGGAGGCGGCGGAATCGGTCAAAGGCTCCTTCAGTTGACACGAAATTGGGTTTGGGACCAGGCCATCGTGCTTATGCTCCTGATCATGTTCGCTGTGATGCTGATGGATTACAGCTCGTCGCGACTGCGTGAGCGACTGAATTAGAAGAGACTAAATCGTTGGGAGATTCGTCAGTTTCCCTTTACAGCTTCCGGTGGGTTATACTGCAAGAAAGAGATAGACTACAGGAGGGAGATAGTTGTGCAGAGGGTAATGATAATAGTATTGACAGGATGTTTCTTGTTGCTTCTTTCAGGTTGTGGTGAGAGTGATGGTGATAGGATAGGCGGAATCGAAGGCCAGGTCGCTGCATTGCAGACCACAGTTGCCGCGCTTGAATCTCAGCTGGAACAAGAGCACGCAAGAGTAACGGAACTGCGGTCACAGATCGCCGCGCTGGAGGATACTGAACAAGAGATATTCGCTGTCGCTTATCTTGATATCGAGAGAGCATTTGGCGTATTCACCGACGAGGTGGGCGACCTGCGCGAAATAGCCGACACTAAGCAGAAGGAATTTATCAGTCTACAGGAGCAGTATCAGAACGAAGCTATCTCTGCGGAAGAATACAAAGACAAGAATAACCAGTTACTAATTGAAGTTCTGCAAGCGCAGATCGATATCGATATGGGAACACTTGATGGAATGATTGCCTCTTCCGGCTTTTCTGATGTCCGCGGCAGTTTGGAACAGTTACGGGAACAAGCGCAGACAATAATCGTGGATGAGGTAGATCGACTGGAGGCAACAATCAGAGTAGGCGTGATCAATCCACAGGAGTTTGAAAGCCGTTACACGCAGGTACAGAACGCATTTACGCAGCTTGACCAAGCCCTCACCCAAGTAGCAACTACAAAGATTGTAGAAGCCGCATACAAGATTGCCCAGAGTAACGGCTATGATCTGGTGCTGCAATCAAAGAACGTCATCATCTATGGCGATACAAGAACGATCACCGATATCACAGATCTTGTTCGATACGAGATTACTCTATACTTTTGATTCACCCGATTGGAGATAAGCATAGCGTCCCCGGAATTTGATGAGGTATCAGAAAATGAGACATATTCAGGCTGACCATCATATCTACGTCTTTGCGCCGAAAATGGCGGCTATTGAAACTATCGATATTCCAAGCGAGCTTGTTCTTGAAACGATTGACGCCCTAGACGGCCAGATCACTTCTCGTGAAGATAGGTTGACGGAGCTTGATTTCTCACGCGTCAATCCTGCAACGGGACCTATCTTCATTAAAGGTGTCAAATCAGGCGACACCTTGATCGTGCGAATAAAACGTATCGAACTCCCGGAGACAGGGGTAATTATCACCGGACCTGGAATGGGAGTACTTGGGGATGAATTGAATGAATATGCGACAAAGATCCTTCCGATTAGAGATGGCTCGGTTCGGTTCAACGATTTAGAGCTTCCAGCTTCTCCCATGATTGGGGTGATTGGTGTCGCCCCAGAGTCGGAAAGCTACCCCACTGGTACCGCGCATCGCCACGGCGGAAACATGGATACCAAGGAGATTGGTGAGAGTGCAACACTTTACCTTCCAGTTTTTCAGGAAGGGGGTCTCCTCGCTCTGGGAGACGTACACGCGGTTATGGGTGACGGGGAGGTCTGCATATCGGGCTGCGAGATCTCCGCCAGTGTCACCGTGGAGCTTGACACTATCAAGGGAAGACAAATGAATTGGCCTATAGTTTCTACCGACGAAGGGATCTACATCATCGTTTCCTTGCCCGCCATCGATGCGGCACTCAAGGAGGCAACCCGAGAGGCGGTATTGTTCTTGGAGACGAAACAACAGATCTCCCGTGAGGAGGCGGCTATGCTTGCAAGTCTTGCTGTAGACGTCAAGATCAGCCAGCTTGTTGATCCCAACAAGACAGCAAAGGCGTTCATCCCTCGAATACTCGCGGGGGACAGTCCATTCGCGCAGTGAGAACTATGATCATCAAGGGGACCACACCTTGTCGTTATTTGATAACAGTAGACACGCTTCAGGTTCTCCGCACAGATGTGCTTACTTTTGTCCCAGTTTGCGAGCGACATGTAACTAAAGTATTATCACCAGTGGCCTGCTTTGTAGCATGTACAAAGCTCTTTGGCTAAAGGAGTGAATAACATGAGCAAAGTTGTAATGGTTGGAACTGACAGCAACAAAGAATCGGAGATTATGGAGTTTTCAGGAGCCGACGTAGAAGAAATAGCCAACAAAGTAGCCCTATTCATGGCGACCCGTGGCTATCGCCTTGAAACGGGGGATAAGGCTCAGGGGGTCTACGGTCGGGGGAGTGCGGCCTGGCATGCCATGCTGGGACCCCTTGTTCGGCGCCTCAAATGCAACGTGACAGTAGCAAAGTCCGAAGAGAACGTGAAGGTAGTCATTGCGAAAGGGATGACAGGCTGGGGTGGTGGGGCCCTTGGCGCAACACGGGCTAAGAAAGAACTCCGAGACATCACAGGCGGTCTCCAAAGTTCCATTCTTTCCTAAGCGGTATTTAGCTATTCGTATCCAAGATAATTCACAGTAGTTCCGAGGACACCATACTTGTCTTGGGCGACGTGGAAATCGTCGGCGGGAGATTTGTTTCCGCGACAAGGACTATTAGCTATACCTAGATTTGATGATGGAGTCGTGTTTTCGTTGCAAGGTTTCGCCTCTTCTGATGTGACTGTCTACTATTGCTTAGGGAGTACAGTCCGCGAGGAGGCTAATCCTCCTCGTTCTTTTTTTCTTCCTTTAGTGTCTGATAGATTTGCTCTAACCGTTCATCGACATGGCAAAAAATGGTACCTGGCGAGAATGTTCCATCTTCCTGCAGTTCCCCAGCAGGAACCCCAGTAAGGATCTCTATTCCCTCTTCTATAGAGGAAACAGCGTAGATGTGAAACTTGCCCTGCTTGACCGCGGAAACGACTTCCTCATCAAGCATTAGGTTGTCAACGTTTTGCACAGGGATAATCACCCCCTGCTTGCCAGTGAGTGAGCCCTTAGCTTTGCAGACCTTAAAGAATCCCTCGATCTTCTCATTTACCCCTCCGATCGGTTGAATCTCGCCCTTTTGGTTCACCGAACCGGTGATTGCGATTCCCTGGCGGATAGGGATCCCAGCTAAGCTGGACAACAGGGCATATAGCTCGGTACTGGAAGCACTGTCTCCGTCAATCATCGAATAACTTTGCTCAAAGGTGAGACTTGCTGAAAGGCTGAGTGGTCTTGTCCGGGCGAATCTTTCCCCTAGAAAACCTTTTAGAATCATGATCCCCTTGGTATGACTGTGCCCTCCGAGTTCGGCCTCACGCTCAATGTCGATGATCCCGTCCTTGCCGGTGAAGACGTTTGCCGTAATACGGCTTGGCTTGCCGAAAGTAAAATTGCCCATTTGGAGAACGGCTAGCCCGTTTACTTGGCCTGTCACTTCGCCATCGGTATCGACAAGTATCTGGTCACGGGTAATCATCTCACGGATCTTCTCTTCGATTCGATTGCGCCTGTTGTCACGCTTCTCAAGCGCGCAGCGAACATGCTCCTCTGTAACACATGGCGAACCTTGATCTTCAGCCCAATAAGAAGCCTCCTTCACTATTGCTGTTAGGTTCCCAAACTCACAGGAAAGCTTCTTTTGATCGCCAGCAAGATGAGAAGAGTATTCGATAATCCTAGCAACACCAGTAGGATCAAATGGCAAGAGGTTAGGGCTCTCTTGACCACAGGCCCTGAGGAAACGCGCGAGATCCTTCTCTCGGGCTGACGTCCGGTTCATCTCGGTTCCAAAATCACTCTTAATACTGAACAGCTTAGGAAAGTCCTCATCATGGTGATGAAGAAGCTCATAGATGTGCGGGTTACCGATGATAATTACCTTCACGCGAAATGGAACAGACTCCGGTTTGAGTCCTTCAGTGGAAGCGTAGCCAAGCATTTGCAGGGGATCTTCGATGCAGATTTCGCGTCTCTTGATTGCGATCTTTAGCGCCTCCCAGCTCAAACCAAGACGAAACAGATTATTTGCATTTAGTACGAGGTATCCGCCATTGGCTCGATGGAGTGATCCCGGTTTGATCATTGTAAAATCAGTTTGCACCACTCCCATGTGAACGCGCCGCTCAACCGAGCCAAACAGGTTGGAATAAGTAGCGTTCTGCTCGACAATCACCGGCGCGCCTTCAGTTTGTGAGTTATCAACTAGCACATTCACTGAATAGCGCCTGAATGGATCGGATGGCAACATGGGAAAGGGGAGCTTTTGTTTGCTCTGGTTTCCGCTCTGCTTAAACTCTTCTAGATGTCGAACGATGTCTGTTTTGAGATCGCTAAGAAAAGTAATAGCCTTCTTAATCTTGTCATAACGCTGCTTTAGTTTGGCAAAATGAGGCTCGATCATGAATAGAACCGCCTCCTTTGCCAGTTTCTTAATCTCCTCCTCGCGCTCTTCCTCTACACGCGCAATTTCCTGCAAATTCTCCTGAACAAGTGCTTGAACCTCACTCTGTCTCTTCAGGATTTCCTTACGTTCTTCTTCTGGAAGCGCTTCGTACTCCTCCTGGCTGAGCGCCTCGCCTCCCTTGTGTAATGGAACTGTCTTGATTCCGATTGGGGTACGCTGGATAGAAAAACCAAACTCACGGCTGCTGTCCTCCATTTTCTCGAACAATTCCGATCGTTTTGCGGTGTGGCGCTCCGTAATCTTCTTACTGCGCGCCTTAAACTCATCGGATTCGAATACTTTCGGGATATCGCGCTTCAACCGAGTGATAAGGTGGTTTATATCGTCACGCAGTCGCGCCCCCCAACCAGCTGGAAGCTCCAGACAGTGAGGATTATAAGGTTCTGCAAAGTTATGTACATAACAAAGATCTGGTGGTTGGGGTTCATTCTCACTCGCCCTGTTTAAGAAGTACTCCACGGCGGACATCTTTCCTGTGCCTGGACTACCGGCAACGTAGATATTGTACCGGTTCTTGGCATCCTTGATTCCTAGGCCGAGTTTAAGCGCTTCGATTGCTCGTTCTTGGCCGATGATCTTATCGAGCGGTTCCAGTTCATCGGTTGTCTTGAATTTGAAGGTTGAAGGATCACACGTTAGGCGAAGCTGTGCCGCGTTAAGTTCTTTGACCATTTGTTCCTCCTCGACTAGAATTGTAGCCTAGATGAATGGACATTTACAACGGATCATCAGAAATGTGTTGGTCATACTTACTCTTGTTTTCCTGGTCGGGAAAATGGCTCTGGGTGAGCAAACCATCGTGTTTCCGCTGATCGATCGGCCAGGTGATTCATCCTATTGTCAGTATGCACAAGTTGCATTTGATGGGGCAACTAGCTCAATTGATCTTCTTCTCGCCGATGCTCGACTTGATGACAATCCACTTTGGGAATCGGTGCTTGCCGCGAAAAGTCGCGGTGTACAGGTACGCGTTCTTGTTGATGAAAGTGATTGGGCTCCCGCAATTACTGAACGGAACCGCGCGACAGTCAATTTCTTGAATGACCGCGATATCGAAGCTCGCTTTGACGATCCTGCGATAACTACTCACGCTAAATTAGCAGTGATTGACCGAAAAACAGTAATTGTTGGTTCTTCAAATTGGAATAAGTATTCTTTTCGCGAACAGGAACAGACGAATCTGCTGGTAACCAACAGAGATGTGGGAGAAGTCTTTTCCAGCTATTTTGACAGGTTATGGATGGATAAACTCCCATGTCACGGAGTCGAATTTGACCTCTCCTCGTTTCCGGCAGAAGGGTCATGGATCGTTCCCATCCCCGATACTTGCGATACCGCAAACTACCTCAAGATCCTACTTAGGCTCCTGGAGCAGAGCGAACACTCGATTCATGTAGTGATGTACAGAGCCTCCTACTACCCTGACTATCAAGATGGCAGCTCAAACGAGATCCTACATGCACTGATAAGCGCGGCCAGCAGAGGGCTCGAGGTAAAAGTTCTCTTGGATGACTGCTCTTTCTATCCCGAATCAGCAGAGGCAAACCTACAAGCTGCCCTATACCTCTATCTACATGGAATTGAAGTTCGCTTTGATGATCCTGGTATGACTACCCATGCCAAACTAGTAATTGTCGATGGCAATAGTGTTATCCTTGGCTCAACCAATTGGAATTACTACTCTCTGGAAAAGAACAATGAAGTGGATATTGCCGTTATTAATCTTCCCGCTGTTGTTGCGCCGTATGAGCAGTTATTTCGTCTATTGTGGAAAGATGGAAGAGTAATCGGGAACTAGACTGCAGCAGATCCTGGCTTTGTACGGGTCAACATGACAGAACCAAGACACAATCCTTCCTGTGTAGTCTGGGAACAATTGAAAAGCGATCTATGCTGGAACAAAGGAGTACGTCTTTGCTGTAGCCAAGCGATGTGAGACGCTGTGCAGCCTCTGTTTCCATAAACATATCCTTCAATTTGGCAGGGGAGACAGGGGGAGGCAGTGCTTTCGGAATCGGTACACCAAGCCGAGCAAGCAGGAGAGAGGCGGTCATCGCGTCTTCCTGATTCTTGTCTCCCTCTTGTCCCGCGAGTAGAAAAGACAGAGAACCAGATGATCTGTCCACGATCCACCCGGCAAGCGCGCTAAGGTTAAGCGGTGAACCAATGAGAACTGCCGCAGAGTGGTCTGCCACAGCGAAGAGCGCAGGAACGCCATTTGTTGTTGTAAGAGCAAGATGGCTAAATCCCGTCTTCTTTTCCTGTAAGAGCTCGCTTGGTGAATTCCCTAAATCAAGCCCATCGATCTTCCTGCCATTACGTTCACCGGCCGTAAGAACCTTGTTGCTCTTGAGGGCTAGCGCAGCTTTCGAACTAGCTACAGGAATCACTTCCATTCCCAGATGAATTGCAGCGATAACCGTGGCGCTCATCCGCAAAGCGTCAATCACTACAATTGGGCCGGATGATGACATGAGAGATGGAGCGTTGGATTTTCCCCAGGCGACGCGAATAATCATACTCTACTTGCGTCGGACAAGAAGCTTGAGTCCTTCAACACGTTCCACAACCACTTGGTCCCCGGCGTGGATTGGTCCCTCAATAGACGTAGCATCCCAATATTCGCCCTTTACAGCCACTTTCCCGCTGGGACTGATATTGCCGCGTGCATTTCCGACAGCCCCAATCATCCCAGACTTTCCTGTAACCGGCCGTTTACGCTGAATAAGAAGCCCTTTGGAGACAATCAACACAAACAGGGCTGTCACTGTTCCCACAGTAAGAAAAATAGTTGCCCACGAGAGCCCGATTGCGCGATTGTGTATATTAAACAAGGTCAAAGAGCCAACTAAGAGTGAGATTACTCCGCCCGTAGTCAGTATTCCGCTCGTAGGGGTAAAAACATCTAGGATCATCAGCACCACGCCGAATAGGATGAGCGCTACGCCAACAATGTTCACTGGCAAAATCTGCAGTCCAAAGAAGGCAAGGATCAAGCATAATCCACCAACAGCAAGCCCAAAACCTATCCCAGGGTGAAAGAATTCGTATATCAATCCATATAGTCCCAAGATAAACAGAACATACACAATATTGGGATCAACCAAGTAGTTGAGAATCCGCTCGCGTAGGCTAGGTAAGATCTTCTTTACCTCATATCCAGCGGTATGAAGTACCTGTCCCCCAGGAAGAACATAGTTGTCAAGGCGAGTTAAGAGCTCATCGAAGTCGTCGGCTATCATGTCGATGACATTGTTGGAGAGAGCCTCGGATGCAGTAAGGGAACTTGACTCACGCACCGCTTCCTCCGCCCACTCCACATTTCGATTGCGTCTCTCCGCGATTGATTTCGCGAAGGCGACTGCGTCGTTTTCCGCTTTCTTGGTCATGGTTGCGTCTTGATCTGATTCCGCTCCACCTAACAGATTAACCGGGTGAGCAGCGCCAATGTTTGTTGCCGGTGCCATTGCTGCAACATCAGCAGCCATAGTGATAAATACCCCTGCTGAGGCTGCACACGCACCGGCTGGACTCACGAAAACAACGATTGGAACCGATGAAGCAAGCTCTGCCATTACGATATCTCGCATTGACTCTCCCAAACCACCAGGCGTATTTAACTCGATTATGAACAACCCTGCATTGGCGGCCTCAGCTTGTTTGATCCCCCGTAATACCAGGTCTTTGCTCACTGGATTGATCGACCCATCCAATACAAGATGGTAGATCTCGCTCATCCCTAGACAGACTAGAGAAGCACCCAGGCAAATGACAACAAAGAGAAGAATCACGCATACGTGTGCTTTCATTTCGCATCGACCTTACTCCATCTCTAGTTTCAATACAAGAAACGGGCGTCAGAGCAAATGATCCTTGTTGACTGAGGAGTTCTCTCTCATAGCGACTCATCGCATGCGCTGACATGCAGAAGAGCACGTTCTCTGAGAAACTATTGGGGTATTCTTCTAGAAGAGGAACTTGTCAACCCAGAGGCAATCGAACAGGCCCTCGTCATCCAAAGTAGACAGATTGACAACTACCTCTGCAGACGAACGTACTTGATATGCTCAAGTCCGAGATGTGACGGGTTAATCCTTCTATCCCAACACCACATTCCGCTGATGTGGAATTCCCTCCTGTGCTGTGGCAAGGTATTCTGCGAATTGTTGTGGCTGGAGTATATGAGATTCATGTAGACAAGCGTTCCAATGTGTGGGGTCCTCCCGATCATAGAGCTCGCGTAGCGCAGCGCAAAGCGTTCGTCAACAGCATAATGATTGTGGTTTCCTTGCATGGAGAAAACAGTGTGCTATGATTAGCGAGAAAAGGCATACTAACAATTTAAAAAGAAAACGCTATTTGCGTAATTGCCTGTTTCCGTGATAATGCCGGTTAATGCTGCTCCTGCACCAGGAACATGTGCTTGTCCAAGTGGAGAAGCGATAACTGCACTTGATGCGGTGCTGATCGAGTGAATGACTAGAGAAGCTAAAAGGTGAAATTGATGAACATTGCTATCTTGATTGCGGTTTCCTATCTTATCGGAGCGATTCCCACAGCGATAATTATTGGAAAAGTTTTCTGCAACACTGATGTTCGCCAACATGGAAGTGGAAGTGCCGGAGCAACTAATACTTGGCGGGTCCTCGGCTGGAAAGCAGGGATAATTGTACTGACACTTGATGTGGGGAAGGGCGTAGTGACAACCACCCTTGTTCCAATGCTCCCACTTGGGTCTGGTGGTCTACCTCCTGAGCTGGTGGCAATCTTATGCGGGCTTGCAGCAGTTACGGGTCATGTTTTTCCAATTTACGCTGGTTTCCGGGGAGGAAAAGGTGTAGCTACCGCAGCTGGGATGCTTGCGGCGATTGCCCCTATCTCGGTTGGTATTGCTGCTAGTGTCTTTGGCATTACCCTAGTATTATTCAGACGCGTGTCGCTTGGCTCAATTATTGGGGCACTAACTATACCCCTATCACTGGTTCTAATAAATCGGTATACTGCTATCCATCACCACGCCTTGCTGATCTGGCTGGGAATTGTCCTATGCATGTTTATCTTGTTCACTCATAGGGGAAACATTTTGCGACTGGTGCGCGGAGAAGAGCGGGCCCTTCCCTGGACACAGAACTCGAAGCGGACCGAGAAAAGAAAGTAAGCTTGCTTGTTCTTTCCTTCATTCACAGAACGCTACCACGATAGTTAAATGCTAGTATTATCCAGGTTTGACGGCTAGAGAGCATAATGCTATAATCTCTCTTTGTACAAAGGAGTAGATTAGTGAAGAAGGATCAATTACGAGAATTTCGAAACAGGAACTTGAGAAACATCGCAGTTATCACCGTCATTGTAATCTTTGGATTGATTCTGCTTCAATCCATGTTTGGAGGCGGTCGAGAAACGGACAAGATTCCCTATTCGTTATTTAGAACGCTAGTGAGCAGCGGTCAGATCTCTACAATAACAATAAGGGATAATCTTGGAGAGGGAACAACCGTTAATGGGGGAACATTCACGGTTCAACTTTCCGATGAGGCAGTAAGCTATGAACCGTTGCTACTAGCAAACAACGTTCAGATCGAGTATGAGCCCTCTTCAAGTGGAAGTTGGCTTATGTCTATTCTCGTGTCACTTCTTCCGATTGTCCTTCTAATTGGCGTTTGGGTTTATATTATGCGTCGGAGCCAAAGCGGTGGCGCGCTCTCCTTCGGGCAGTCTAAAGCGAAGCTTGTGCAGCCAGACACGACTCAGGTGACGTTTGCCGACGTTGCTGGAATAGATGAGGTGACAGAAGAAGTTGGAGAGATTGTCGAATACCTTAAGGACCAAAAAAGGTTTTCGCGTCTCGGAGCTGAGATTCCTAAGGGCATTCTTCTTGTTGGTGCTCCAGGAACCGGGAAAACGCTAATAGCGAAAGCAATCGCCGGAGAGGCAAAGGTTCCCTTCTTCTCGATTAGTGGCTCAGATTTTGTAGAGATGTTTGTGGGAGTTGGCGCTGCGCGAGTACGTGACATGTTCGAAAAGGCAAAGTCAAGCGCACCCTGCATCATTTTTATTGATGAGATCGACGCAGTTGGCAGAAAGAGGGGTGCCGGCCTTGGCGGTGGTCATGACGAGCGTGAACAAACCCTCAACCAACTGCTTGCCCAGATGGATGGTTTTGAGCCAAATAAGGGCATCATCCTACTAGCAGCGACTAATAGGCCGGATGTGCTTGACCCCGCGCTTCTTCGTCCCGGGCGCTTCGATCGACGGATCACTGTACCAAGGCCCGATCTGAAAGGAAGAGAAGCAATTCTGCAGCTCCATCTCGTAAACAAGACAATTGCCACAGATATTAACGTGTCGATTTTGGCACGGAGGACGCCAGGTTTTGTTGGAGCCGATATAAGAAATCTATGTAACGAAGCAGCCCTTCTTGCAGCACGTCAAAACAAGACGGTGATTGAGATGGTTGACTTCGAAGAAGCGATGGACCGTGTGATCGCTGGAATCAGACGCAAAGGGGTCGTTATCACAGAGGATGTACGCAGACATATTGCCTATCACGAATCTGGACATGCATTACTGGGAAAACTTCTCCCTAAAGCTGACCCAGTTCACAAGATTTCTATCATCCCACGCGGAGATGGTTCGCTGGGATTTACCCTACAGCTTCCAACGGAAGAGAAGTATATCGTATCTGAGGAAGAGCTCAAGGATAAGCTAACTACGCTATTTGGTGGCAGGGCAGCCGAGGAGCTTGTGTTCAACGAGTTAAGCACCGGAGCCTATGATGATTTGAAAAAAGCGACTGATCTTGCCAAACGAATGGTTGTCGAGTATGGAATGAGCCAAAAGCTTGGCCCAATAAGCCTCGCACGTGATCATGTTGATGTGTTCCTTGGTGAAGAAATTGTGAGGAGGAATGAA
>JAUVYF010000097.1 GCA_030603215.1 Candidatus Bipolaricaulota bacterium | reverse complement strand
ATCCGTGGTCGGAATGTGTATCAGTGTTCGGTTATTCACAACAAGCTTTCAGCTTTCAGCTCCTCTCATTCAACCAATTAACTATTCAACTCGCCTTTTCTCGGCTCCCGACTGCTTCTCGTTTTCGACTTTGGACGTTGGGCGTTGGACTTGTTTTCCCCCCATTCAACCAATCAACTATTTAACTGTTTCATCGTTCTTGGCGACTTGAGTGAGTGAAGCGAACCAGTGAGAGAAAACTTTATGCCAGTCGGAGCAGTTCGTGTTATCATTCCATAGAGATAAGAAAAGTTATGACAGAAGGAGAAGGTGATGAACCGAATTTGTGAGATGCTTGGAATTCGTTATCCTATCTTTCTCGGAGGCATGGCACATGTGTCCCGCGCTCCGCTTGTTGCAGCCGTGTCGGCGGCAGGGGGATTGGGGATCATTGGCTCAGGAGGCATGTCACCTGAGAGCCTTAGAGAAGAGATTAGGGCTGTGCGAAGGAAGACCGATACAGTGTTTGGCGTGAACTTAATGCTCTTGGACCCGCACATCGATGAACATGTCAATGTTGTGCTCTCTGAACACGTTTCCGTGGTGACAACTGGCGCTGGGAATCCAGCAAAATACATGGAATGTTTTGCGAAGGCTAGGATCAAGGTTCTTCCGGTTGTTCCAGCAGTAGCGCTTGCTCGACGCATGGAACGAGCAGGAGCTGACGGGATCATAGCTGAAGGAACAGAGTCTGGCGGACATGTTGGCGAGGTAACAACTATTGTCCTTGTCCCGCAGATAGTAGATGCGGTCTCTGTGCCGGTCGTTGCCGCCGGCGGGATTGCTGATGGGCGTGGATTTGCCGCTGCAATCATGCTGGGCGCGGAAGGAGTACAAATGGGGACTAGATTCCTTGCTTCAGTAGAGGCGCCAGTCCACGACAACTTCAAGAATGCAATCCTGGCGGCCAACGAACGTTCAACGAGGGTCACCGGGCGGAACCTTGGAGCACCGGTACGTACTATTGCCAACCAAATGACCAAGCGGTTCGCCAATTACGAGAAAGAAGGTCGTTCATTCGAAGAGTTCGAAAACCTGGCTGTTGGAGGTTTGCGGCGCGCTGTCTACAAAGGAGACGTTACATCTGGTTCGTTAATGGCTGGACAGATAGCGGGACTTATTGCAGAAACAAAACCTGTAGAAGCGATAATCAAGGAGATGATAACGACGGCGAATAAGCTTCTACGGGAAGGAGCGCTGTGAGCGAATGACAGTTGCCAGCCTCAAGACACTACACAGCTTGGAATACGATCGCCTGAAAGAACTGCTGAAGAACTTCTGCTTTTCATCGCTTGCTAAGCAAGCGATCGACGTTCTAGAGCCAACGGACGATCCAGTCTTAATAGAGCAGGGGATAGCCGAGACAAGAGAAGCTATGTCATTTCTCGAACAGGCGAGCAATTTCTCACTTGGCGGGGTGCGTGACCTCGCTCCCATGTTCCATAACATTAAGAAACGTGTTTCGTTGAATGGAGAAGAACTACTCGTGATTCTGCGAACGATCGAAGCGACGCGCGGAATTCGGGACCAGCTTACCTCACAAAACAAACTGGCTCTTCTATGCGAATTAGCTGAACGCCTGGCTATTCCGAAAAGATTCGCTCAACAGATCTACGACACAATTGATGAAAATGGTGAGATTCGCATAGATGCATCACCTGCTCTTGCCAGGTTGACACGAAAGAAACAAACCCTTGAGGGAGAAATCCAGCACAAACTTCAATCGCTGATTAACCTTAACCCTGATTTGATAAGCGAGCCAGTGATCACTCGCCGCTCTGGCCGATTGGTTATCCCAATCAGGAGTGGAGCAACCGGCGCGATGAAATTCGTAGTACACGATCGCTCCGCTACTGGGCAAACGCTGTATGCCGAACCGACTTCACTTGTGGCAGAGAACAATGCCATTGCAGAGTTGGAGAGCTCAATTCGTGAGGAAAGGTTGCGCATTTTGCGCGAGCTAACACAGGAAGCCAGAAACGCAGAGCGCCTACTGTTGCGAAATCAGACAATCCTCACCCATATTGATTTCCTCTTTACCCGTGCATCCTATGCCGCTGTTCATAGATGCGCATTTCCCAGGCTTTCGGATTCCATTTCCCTAATCGACGCGCGCCATCCCCTCCTTGCGGAAGAAAAGGTAGTCCCAATCACCCTTTCCTTTGGAGATGACGCTCGAATGGTAGTTATTACAGGGCCCAATACCGGAGGGAAAACGGTTACCTTGAAAACAGTTGGCCTGCTGACGCTCATGGTGCAATCGATCATTCCTATTCCCGCCTCACCAGATAGTGAACTTGCTATTGTCTCCAGGATACGAACCGATATCGGTGATGAGCAATCACTAGAGCAGAATCTCTCGACTTTTTCCGGGCACATGCAAAATATCGTTAGCGCATTGAGCGTTGCCGACAGTCACTCACTGATTCTCCTGGATGAATTAGGGGCAGGGACCGATCCGCAAGAGGGAGCAGCGCTAGGGTTGAGTATTCTGGAGGAACTGCTGGAAAAGAAAGCATTCGTTGCTGTTTCTACGCACCTCACAGCGCTCAAGTATTTCGCCATTCGCCGAGCAGCAGTAAAAACAGCTTCTATGGAATTCGACGTTAGTACACTGTCGCCAACCTTCCGGGTAGTTGAAGGAATTCCTGGTCAGAGCAACGCTTTTATCATCGCTCATCGCCTGGGGCTTGCTAATGGAATAGTGGAGCGCGCTCACCGCTTTCTTTCACAAGAACAGATCAAAACAGAAGATATCATCAGGGATCTTCAACGTACCAGACAGCGGATGCTCCATCATCGCAAGCAGCTTCAGAGAGAGCTCTCTTCTGCAGAAGAGTTGAAAGAAACGTACAACCAGCGTCTTGCGTCTTTTGAGCAGGCGAAGGTAGAGGAGCTTCCCACGCGCGTGAGAAAGCTTGATTCCTTCCTTCGTCAAGGGCAAGAACGTATCGAGAAGCTGCTTGGCACGATTAATGCAAATCGCCCAGAACAGGAGATAAGAGACGAGTATAAGCAAATTTCGGGGTTGCGCCAATCTCTTAGGCGGGAAGAAGAAGAATTCAACGCTTCCCAGAAAGAAGGTGAGCAGATCGTACCTGAAGACCTACGAAGCGGTGGTATTGTGTATGTTCGTAGCGTGCGGTCAGATGGTCGGATCATCCAGGTTTCCCAAAAGGGAAGGGTCAGTGTGGAAGTCGATGGAATCAAGCTCCGTACTGATCTGTCGGATCTTGCGCCAGCAAGAGGAACTCTGAAGACCAAACCGCGTAGTTCGAGGCTGCAGCTCCCCGAACAGGACCATATCAGCCTACAACTCAACATACGCGGGATGACGATCAGCGAGGCATTACCCAGGGTGGAGATATATCTAGATCGTCTTCTGCTTACCGATATTAAACGGGCAAGCATCCTACACGGAAAAGGGACAGGGGCCTTGCGTGATAGCGTGCGCGATTACTTGTCTTCGTATTCTTCTGTCAAGAGTTATGGGCCGGCAACGCCACGCGAAGGCGGGGAAGGCGTGACAACGTTCGAGTTTGTGGAATAGGGGTAAGTGCCGATTGAAAGCCCCTACGATTTTCGTTAAGATGGGCAGGTTATTATTTCTTGCATAGGGAGAGATGTCAAGCGTGGAAATAACTAGAGTAGAAGTGCGACCGATGCGCAGTGAGGGAAATTTGAAGGCCTTTTGTTCCGTAGTCTTTGATGATGTGTTTATCGTCCACAGCGTAAAAGTCATTCAAGGGAAAGAAAAGCTGTTTGTCGCCATGCCAAGCAGAGAAATCAAGGACGGAGAGTTCCGCGACACAGCACATCCCATCAACAACCAGTTTCGAGTGAGAATGGAAGAGATTATTCTTGCAAAGTACAGGTCCGTTGTTGGGGAAGAAGAGCCAGTACTCTCAACCGACCTTACTACAGAGGATCTTACCTTTAGGGCGTAGCCAAGCGGTAAGGCGGCGGCCTTTGGAGCCGTGATCGGAGGTTCGAATCCTCCCGCCCTAACACTAAAACTATGAGTGAAAAGCCGATCGAACAATTAGCAAGAGAACTGCGTCTCAAAATAAGCGCGGACAAATTAGAGCATGCCTTTCTGCATAGCTCGTACGTTAACGAGCGAGAAGAAGCGCGCGGTTCGAACGAGCGGCTGGAATTCCTTGGCGATGCTGTGGTAGGCCTTGCTGTCACGAGTTACCTCTACAAGCGTTACCCTGACCTAAATGAGGGTAGGCTCAGCAAAGCAAAATCCGTTGCTGTCAGTCGGCCGGTGCTGAACGAGAAAGCAGAACGACTTGGCCTATCCTCATTTCTCCGCTTAGGGAAAGGCGAAAGGGCGAATGGCGCACAAATACGTTCATCCATTCTGGGCAATGCTTTTGAGGCATTGGTAGGTGTTATCTTTCTTGAGCGAGGTTTCTCTTACGCGGCCAAGTTCGTGCTGCGCTATCTCAGGGACGATATCGAGTTGCTGCTGGTTGAGCAATCAGCAGGCGGTGACTATAAGAGCATGTTGCAGGAAACAGCGCAACACATGTTCGATTGTAGGCCGAAATATACTGCCGGCAGAGCTAAAGGGAAGGAACATGATAAGAGCTTTACCGTCACCGTATCGATTGGTGCCCATAGAGGAGTAGGCCGGGGTCGAAGCAAGAAAGAAGCGGAACAGGCAGCGGCTAAACAGTTGTACTTGATGCTAGAAGAATTCTGAATGCGCCCGTAGCTCAGTTGGACAGAGCAGCGGTTTCCTAAACCGCAGGTCAGAGGTTCGAATCCTCTCGGGCGTACCAGCTGCCCCCAGGTCATCACGACAGGCAAGAAACCATAGGAACCTGAGAGACTCGAGTGACACAAACACTATTTCATGAACCACCGATTAACACTGATGGAAGAAAGGCAGTTGGCAGGAAAGACAGTTATCAGTCGTCAGTTCTCAGGAAGAGAAGAAGCTTTCGGGAAGAAAGGCAGTTGTCAGTCGTCAGACCGTGCGTAGCGTCAGAACCTGTGTCTGACGTTAGACGCAACATCTGGATGCCCCCGTATCAAGTACGGGGCAGGCCCTGTTAAATACAAAGCAGAACAAGATTTCACAGGGCAGGCTTATCAAGTCCGGCATGACGGTATCGCCTTCGTCGGAATGACGGTGGATACGGATGCGGCTTGTAGCCTGTAGCCAGTGGCTTGTGGACCACAGTCCGTGATACGCAGTTCATTGGGTTAAGCCGAAGTTCCTGACCTCATAATAGCGGAAACTCTGTTGGGATGTGAAGTTACTCAAGAATTGTGGTGCAGCGTTCTGTCTACACCACGATGGTATCGATCAACTCAAGTGCCTGCTTCTGCTTGGCGCTGGGTATCGTGGTCATGGTGAACCTTGGCTCGCCTGGTCCTCCTCCCTTACGCTGACAGGTGTTCCGCACGATGGTAGAAAGATCAGTTAACAACGTGTGGAAACTGTGTACTCTAGTATCGTCATCTAGTCTCTTACGGTGAACCTTGTTTAGCGCCTTGGCCGATCTTAGGGCTGGTGCAACTGGATCACGG
>JAUVYF010000010.1 GCA_030603215.1 Candidatus Bipolaricaulota bacterium | reverse complement strand
CATTGGAAATAAGGGCGAGTCTCGAATTGCGAAGATGGAATTGCATACCTGGTAAGACAGTCAAGAGAAGCCCGAATCTGCAATTCCAATATTCGTGCTTCGGGTTTTCTACTTTCAAATTCGCCATTCGCAATTCAGAGTTCCATCTTTGCCTTTCAGGAGTTCTGTTTCAGATCCGATATCCGCCATTCGCCATTCGCCATCACCCGTTACCCATCACCCATTACTGTCTCTTACTCCCCCTCCCTTTGATTCCCTCCTTTACCCCATGTAGTAACTCCAATCCTACTACTACACGGGGCGAGGTCGGGGAGGGAAGATTGCTTGAACTCAGTTCCGGTTTCTGTGTCTTTCACGGTCTTTCGACTCCCGACTCTAGACTGCTGACTCCCGACTGTCTTTTTACTTATCACTTATCACTCATCACAGTTTGCAGTCGTCTGCTAGAAAACCGCAGAGCGAGCATAGTGGGCAACCAGTGCATACAGGTATTGGGCGACAGTGCTCCTTTCCATGGCGAACCAATAGGGCGTGGTACTCCCCGTACAGCGAAGTATCCTTTTTTAGATTGTTCATAAACAGGGAGCGTAGTTTGGTGTATTGTTCCTTTTCATGAGCCATCCTTAGGCGAAAGAAGATCCTTCTTGTGTAAGCATCGATGACAAAGCTGGGTTTGCCCGCGGCATAGAGAATGATAGAGTCAGCGGTTTCTTCCCCAACACCCTTTATTGATAGGAGCTCTGTTCGTAGCTTTGGCATGGGAAGGAGAAACAGGCGCGAGAGCTCTCCATGATAGCGTTGTCTAAGGAAATGCAATAGATTCTTTAACTTCTTGGCCTTCTCGTTGTAATAGATGGTGGGGTGAATCAGGGAAGAGATTTGTTCCACGGTAGCCCTGTCAAGTTCATGAAGATCGATTAGTGCAGCCTCTTTCAGGGAAGAAATTGCCTTCTTTACATTTGACCAGGCGACACCTTGAGTAAGAATCGCTCCAACGACTATTTCTAAGGGAGTTTCCGCTGGCCACCAGCCTTGCGGGCCATACCTGTCAAGAAGAAGCTCGTAAATTGATTGCAGCTTTTTCCGCATGTTGCTACTTAATTATGGAGGAACTGTAATAGCGCTTCGAGGATTGCATCCGCTATCTTACTTTGATAAGAAAGACTGCGAAGGAGCCTGGCCTCCTCATGATTGGTGAGAAAACCTACTTCAACTAGAGCCGCTGGCATCTGTGCTCGGCGGATGAATAAAGGGGCGAATTTCACGCCACGATCTCTGGCCGCGGTTTTAGCGACCATCTTCTTCTGCAACATTTCTGCGAGCTCGAAACTTGGACTCTCCATCCCGTTTGTTTCGTGAATCAATGTTTCTATGCCAGAGATGCTTGAGGATGTATAGGCGTTGGCATGGATACTAATATATAGGTCAGCAGCAATTTTGTTTGCGGCAAGCGCGCGATCAGATGGATCAACGTATTCATCTCGTTGCCGACTTAGGATGATCCGCAATTCGGGGTATTCAAGTGCCTTGATGTATATTATATGAGCGATTGCCAGGGTAATCTCTTTTTCCTGTAAACCACCAATTCCAATTGCGCCCGGGTCTATTCCGCCATGCCCGGGATCGATCACGACAGTATACCGACAGCAAAAGACGGGGTCACCGGCGTCAAGCGAGGAAGAAATAAGGCAAAAGAATAGCACTACAAGTACCACGGTTATCCTGCCACGTCGACTCAATCGCTCATCACTCCTTAGAATTGCCTGATGTAGAATATAAGGAAAAGCAAACTTGAGTGGGGTTGTTTGTCACGCGAGAAGATGACATATGTGAGTGGGAAATGGTCAAGTATGTTTTTGTGTGAATCCTCTTGACAGCAGGGTAAGGATAGGCTAAGCTTCTGTGTTAATTGCGAACTACTTGCAATAAGATCCCAATGGTGAATGTCACGGAGTCAGTTTCTATAAGGAGATACGATGACCCTGGATCAACTGCAACTCGGGAAGCGAGCCCGTGTTATCGGGGTGCATGGCGGTAGAGGATTGCGTCGTAATCTAACGCAAATGGGAGTTCACCCTGGCGACATAGTCTATTTGACACAAGGAGGAGCTTTTTACGGTCCAGTGGTTATTGAGGTGAATGGTAGCAAGATTGCTCTTGGCCGAGGTGTGGCACGCAAGGTCCTTATCGATCCTTTGTAGCCCTAGGTTGAACCTCGTTCGTAATTCGCAAAATAGGAGAACGAGTTGTTTGTGGAAGATTACGTGCTATCTTTGAACGGAGGAAAACGGTGAGCTGTACAGAGATAACACGTATCTTGCATGCGGAAGGGAAGCGCATCACGGAAGAGCGAAGAGTTCTGCTTCGCATCATAACGGATAACCCCCACCTACCCGCGGCTGAAATCTATCAGCTTGGCAGAAAAGAGGCCACAAAACTTAGCCTGTCCACAGTGTATCGAACGGTGAAGCTCCTCAAAGAACTAGGCTTGGTGCAGTTGAGTGACTTAGGGAAAGGTTATCACCACTACGAGCTTGGCTTGAAAGAACACTATCACTTCATTTGCCTTGGATGTGGGAAGGTTGTTGAAATCCCCTCAACCAGTGCCTTCCAAGAGCTTGCTGAGGAGAAGGGCCTTGAGGTCATTGGCGCGGAAGTGCAGTTAGTCGGATACTGTACGAAATGCTGCAAGAAGCGTACTCGTGGAGCAATGGCACGTTTTGTAGCGCCGCGATACGAAAAAGGGAAGACCCATGATTCGCATCGCTCTGGTAGGGCAACCAAACTCTGGTAAGAGCACCATCTTCAATCACCTGGTAGGATATAAAGCAAAAACCTCCAACCTCCCGGGTACCACAGTGGAATACTTGAAGAGTGAGGCTCTGATAGGAGGAAAACGCGCGGAAGTAGTAGATCTGCCTGGCATCTATTCCCTTACTTCACTTGATCAAGCGGAGGCCCAAGCGCGCAATTTCCTTCTTGATGGACAGATTGACGCTGTATTGAACGTAGTTGATGCTTCCCTTCTCTCGCGTAGCCTTGAGCTAACCATTCAACTTACGGAAATGCAGATTCCGATTGTTGTGTGTCTGAACATGGAAGACGAGGCAAAACGAAAAGGGATCACTATCAATACAGAGAAACTTGCTGAGCGCCTTGGCGTGCCTGTGTTTAGCGCAGTTGCTTCGCGCGGGGTAGGCGTAAAGGAAGCAGTAGAGCGTGCAATGGAGGTAGCGCACGCAAAGCCTAGGGTCCCTTTTTCTACTTATAGCGATGATGTGGAAAAGGTAGTTGGCGAACTGGTGAAGGAGCTCAGTTGTGGATTGGCGCAGCAGATTGGTTTGGCGCCACGTCTCCTGGCGATCAAACTTCTTGATGGCGATCCTTATTTCGCGGAGCAGGCAAGAAAGAATTCGTTCGAACTTCATCAGAGAACAGAGCAGCTGAAAGATAGTCTTGGGAAGATCCGTGGTTCGAGCGCTGAGGACATACTTTCAGCCGAGCGACATAACCTGGCCATGGAGCTATTTGAAGAAGTGGCTACAGTTGGGCGCCCGACCGTTGGCCTGCGGGACAAGCTAGATACCCTTCTCATGCATCGCGTCCTCGGCTATGTTTTTTTTGCCGCCATTATGTACGCTTTCTTCATTGTTGTTTTCCGCGTTGGCTCAATGATCGAAACGCCGGTTATGAATCTGTTCGATCGTTCTATTGACATGCTTGCCCAGGTGATTCCCAATAATGGATTCACGTTTTTTGCCGTTAAGGGGATTATTCAGGGTATGGCTGGCGCGATCGGAATTGTTTTTCCCTACCTGGTTCCTTTCTTGGCTGGTCTTGCCGTGTTAGAAGATGTAGGGTATCTACCTCGCGCCGGTTATCTGATGGACGTATTCATGCACAAAATAGGATTGCATGGCAAGTCTGTGATCCCATTTATCCTTGGTTATGGTTGCAGTGTACCAGCAGTTATGGCTACTCGTATTCTGGATTCGAAACGGGCCCGATTTATTACGGCTGCCCTATCCACTATGGTTCCATGCGTAGCTCGCACCACCATTATTTTCGGCCTAGTTGGCTATTTTCTTGGCGCGCATTGGGCCTTCCTGCTTTACGTCATCAATATTCTTGTAATTGCCATTATTGGTAAGGTATTGACTAGGCTTTTCCCGCAAGTTACTCCGGGGTTGATCTTGGAAATCCCTTCTTACAAGGTTCCTTCCATTCGCGTTGTCTTGGCCAAGGTATGGTTGCGTGTCCGCGAATTCATCATCCTTGCGTGGCCTCTTCTGATTGGCGGAAGCCTTGTGCTGAGCCTTTTTGAATATGCGCGTTGGGATTATTATCTGAACCTCGCCTTTCGTCCAGTAACTTGGTCTCTTGGATTGCCTCTCGCCCTTGGCGTTACATTGATCTTCGGCATTTTTCGGAAGGAGTTGTCATTAATCATGCTGTTCCAAGCACTGGGGACAACCCAGGTAGCTACCGTACTGTCGGCTGGCCAGATGATGACCTTTACGCTCTTCGTAATGTTCTACATTCCTTGCGTAGCTACAGTCGCGGTACTCGCGCGCGAGCTTGGACACGGGAAGACAGCCTTGGTGATTGGGGCTACTACAACGATTGCTCTTGTGGTTGCTCTGCTGGCGCGAGGAATAGCGGCTATGATCGCGTAATTCTTGCAGCAATAGGGCGATAACAGAAATGAGAAATGTAATGCGTGGTGTGAAGCGAGCGTGGGGAGAATTTGGGAAGAATGTCCCCGAGCAGATGGAACTTAGATGAATGTTCTCGGAGCTTTTCGGAGCGCCATTACGATCGCGATCTTCGTCTTCTCCATGATGGTGTTAGTCGATTGGCTAAATGTCTTCTCACGAGGTGGGATGACGCGCGCTCTACGTGGTCGTAAGTGGCGTGAGTACGTGTTGGCCTCATTCCTTGGCTCAACCCCAGGTTGTCTGGGGGCATTTGTGAATGTGTCGATGTATGTGCACGGCCTGATTGGTTTTGGGGCGCTGGTTGGAGGAATGATCGCTACTTCGGGCGATGAAGCCTATGTCATGTTCTCTCTCTTTCCGGGTAAAGCATTGCTCGTGTTCGGAGGATTGCTCATTGCCGGGGTTTTCTTTGGCTTCCTGTCTGATCTCATAGCAAAACGTCTTGGCATAGTTCCGTGTGAAGCATGTGAACTACATGAGCTTCACCCAGAGGAGCTAGGGGACAATACCTTGGTCTCCCTGGCCAACAATCTACGTCGGCCCAGCGCAATACGGGTCGTTTTTTTTGTGTTGATGGTCGCCCTTCTTGGTATATCTGTTCTAGGCTTGCTTGAACCGACAGGATGGGGATGGATGCGAATTACTCTTGTGGTTCTTCTTTCGTTGGTCGCCCTTCTCGGATTGTCAAGCTCGGAGCATTACCTGCGGGAGCATATCATTGCCCACGTCCTGTTTCGGCATACCTTGCGTGTTTTCTTGTGGACATTTGGAGCGTTACTGATCATGTCACTGCTTCCAAGCCAAGGGCTTGTAGAAGAGTTCATTCGGTCTCATATGCTGTGGGTGTTCTTATTCGCGGGACTACTTGGGCTGATTCCAGAGTCTGGGCCCCACCTAATCTTTGTTATGATGTTTGCCAACGGCCTTGTTCCGTTTTCTGTTCTATTTCTAAGCTCGTTTGTTCAAGATGGGCACGGCATGCTTCCATTATTATCGGTATCAGTTCGCGACTCAATTAGGGTAAAGGTATTCAACCTTGTGTTTGGCTTCGTAGTGGGTGGGGCACTTTATCTGTGTGGTGTGTAGCGTAACTTGATGCGTGATCCTTAAGCTCGCGACACCAATTACTGATGTCTTATTCCGGAAAGCGAAGAATAATTCTTCCAGGGGCTGGCACAGCTACTCGATCGCCTTGGGTCAAATCTGGGGAGGCTTTTGCTGCTTCGTGTTTGTGTGGAGGGTTAAGAATTGTTATCTTCGTATCCGGGCATATGCCAAGCTTGTTGACTAAGGCCAAACCAACTTGGCTATCGTGCAGGCTAACACAACTTGTTACTCGACCCAGGTAATGACCATTACGGTCGATCAGCGCCGCGCCGGTGTGGATAGGGCGCGCGCCTGCGATATCCACTTGGAAGCGAACAGTCTCTCGTGTTGGGTCAGTGTATGCCTTAAGGCAATGGTCGCGGCCAATGAAAAATGGTTTATGTAGTTTAACGTATACGCCGAATCCCGCCTCGAAAGGGTTGATTTGATATGGCCCAGCAAGCTCATGCCCATAGAGCGGCAGTCCTGCTTCAACCCGAGTAGAGTCACGAGCGGCTAGGCCACATGGTTTCATGCCTAATGGTATTCCTACCTCGAGGAGTTTGTGCCAGAGCCAGAGGGCATCGGCCCTAGCTAGGTAAATCTCATAACCGATCTCTTCACCGGTATAACCGGTGCGGGCGACCAGTAGTTGGTGTCCATCAATGAAAACCTCACAGAACTGGGTTCTCTGAAGGCAAGAGATAGCAAGTCTTTCTTCCTTGTCTGCGATTCGCTCCAAGATCTTCTGACTAAGCGGGCCCTGCAAAGCGAGGTCCATTACTCCTCGTTCTTCTCTTAGGTTACACAAATTTACCTCGGAGCCGCAGTGGCGCGAGGGTAACTCTTGGTCGATTAAGTACCGTTGCGCGTTTACCCCAGTCAACCATTCCCAGTCTTTGTTTTCGTTGACAGCATTCACCACTAAGAGGTAGCGATCGCGCGCCCGTCGGTATACAAAAATGTCATCAATCACTTCCCCGCTGGGTGTCAACAAATACGCGTACTGCGATTCGCCGTTGTCGAGCCATGCGGCGTAATTAGAGGTTACTATATTTAAGAACTCGGTTGCGTATTCCCCGGAAACCTCGAATACCCCCATGTGTCCAAGATCAAAGAGTCCGGCTGTCTCGCGCACAGCCCTGTGTTCTTCTAGAGTAGATGTATACCAAACCGGCATCTCCCAGCCAGCAAATGGAACCAATTTCGCGCCAAGTTCTTTGTGTTGATCATAGATAGGAGTACGTTTGAGCGTTTCTTGTTCTTCTTTCCAGGAAAAACTTGTTCGGTCGTCTGTTTGTTCTGATAGGTTAAGCAGCGCTTGCCCGACAAAATAAGGTTTGTGAATGGCGAACAACCCTGGTTGTCGAGAGTACATCTCTTGGATTGTCAGCGGACCCCACTCTGCAGGAGGGTTGATCAGAAGCCATTCCTTTGCTGGCGCGGGTATTGTTGCTCGCGTTACTTCTTCCACTACGGCTGGACCTTGTACCTTGCGGAATATGTCTTTCTTGTCGAACAGAATGTATCCGTCTGCTAGCCCGACAAGCCAACTCTTCACTTTTTCTTTGACCGGGCAAGGAACAAGAAGTAGATAATCTTCTTCCGCAAGACGGCCGATGAGGATTTCGGAGATAAGTTGTCCTTCGCCGTCAAACATTAGGCTGCGCAGCTGTTTGCCTTTATCAAGAGTTAGGAGATCAGTAGTTATGGCTTCGTTGAGCAATGCTGTTGCTCGTCCACTACGCACACGCAGAAAGGCTATAGAGTCAGGGGTTTCGAGCGGCAGCAGGGGTGTTTCCTTGTTCGGCTTGGCTTCTGGATCGATATGAGAAATGATTGCCTGTACGTCTTGCCTCGCTTGTTTGAGAACAGATAGCGGAAGCTTTCCGCGGGATAACTTTCCGTTGAGTCCCAGATAAGAGAATGGACGAATTGAGGTTAGCACCTTGGCGATGATTCGCGCGAGGGTCTCCATTTCTCGCTTCCCCATTCCCCGCTGTGTGGCCCACGGGGTTCCCAGGCGGATTCCATGCGCGTCGGCCGCGCTATGATCGCCTGGGATGGTGTTCTTGTTGCAGACGATTCCCACTAGGTCTAGGATGCGTGAAGCGATTTCTCCCATCATCACAAAGCCTGTATCATTGACGAGTGTTCTTAGGTCGACTAGTAGCAGGTGTGTGTTTGTCCCGCCGTAAGCCAGGGTAAGTCCTTCTTCTTGTAGCGCTTCCGCGAGATAGCTGGCGTTCTTTACGATTTGGCGTTGCAGGTCCTTGAATTCAGGCGTCTGCGCGGTGGCAAGAGCGACCGCGATTGCCGCGAATTTGTTGACATGCGGACCGCCTTGTTCCCCTGGAAAAATGGCGTTGTCAACCAGAGCGGCAATTCCAGGATCAGTAGAGAGAATTACTGCTCCGCGTGGACCGCACAATGTCTTGTGCGTAGTCAAAGTCACTACATCTGCGTAGCCAATAGGATTTGGATAGACACCCGCGGCTACCATTCCTGCTGTGTGAGCGATATCAGCAAGAAAAATGGCGCCTACTTCATCGGCGATCTTGCGAAACTCTGACCAGTCCGCTTGCCATGGATAGGAGGTGAATCCCCCGATTATCAGACGTGGTCGATGTTTTTTGGCCAATTGCATTATTTGGCTGTAGTCGAGCTTGCCCGTTTGGGAACTGGCGGAGTAGGAGACAATCTTATAACGTTTTCCTGTGATGTTGAACTCTGAACCGTGAGTAAGATGTCCTCCTTCGGTGAGCGCCATGCCCATCACAGTATCGCCAGGATCTACAAATGCCTCATAAATGGCAAGGTTTGCGGCGGCGCCAGATAATGGCTGGACATTAGCGTAGATCCGCTCGGCTGGGTGGTCAGGGGTTGCGAAACATTCAGCAGCACGGCGGCCGGCAAGCGATTCGACTAGATCGGCGAATTCCGTTCCTTTATAAAAGCGCCAATCGGCGTAGCGGCGATAGGACGCAAGTTGCTGGTCTAATTTCCCAAGGGAAGAAGGAGAAGATTTCCGCATAGCGGCGCGAGGATAGCCTTCCGCATATACGCTGTTGAACACTGAGCCGAGCGCTTCGCGCACAGCCGGTGGAGTTAGGCTCTCTGAAGGGATAAGGATGATCTTCTCTTGTTGCCGTAGTTGTTCAGCACTGATCAGCGTTGATATCTGTGGATCAAGCTTGGCTATACTTGAGATGCGGTCCTTATTGCTCATGATTGCTCCTTTTCCAGCTGACTGTCTCAGGGTGAAGTCTACGGGGAAAATCATGGTTTTTCCAACATGCTTTACCAAGAAGATAGAGCCCTCCACTTACAAGTGAATGGCCTCCGAGTACAACTGGGATGCTTGCCGTCATTGCCTCGCGAGTAAATGTTGCCCAAAGCCGATTCTTGATTAGCTCAGGGCGGTAAAGGTCACTTGCGAAGCGATCGGCACGCGAGGGAAGTCCCCCTTCTCCGCGCAATAGTGGGCGTGTATCGATGATGGCGGCATCAGCAATACCTGCGAGCCGTGAGAAAAATGCATGGGGTTTATCAAGGCGCGAATCAACACCAAGAAATGTTCCCTTGTTGTTAGGATAAGCGCGCATTCCGCGTCCTTCAGCAAGAGCGCTTGTGCGACAGGCAATCTGTTGTTCAAAGTGAGACCAAGTTACTGGGTTGACCCGACCTATTAGATAGAGATGTGAGGCTCGACTGGTAAGATGGTTGATCAATGAAGAAACGGTAGAGTGAATTGACCCCTGCTGTTCAACAAGGGCACGCAGTGTCTTGCCGCCAAGCTCTGTTGTTGCAAGGATAGAAAGATCGGTTGGAGTATCGATGTCAAACTGTGTGCTAATGTCGTGAGGTAAGGAGAAACAAGAAAATCCTCGCCTGGAAAGGGCAAATCCTAGTGAATTATCAATGGCAGGGAGATCGGCTTTTACCAGTGTTCTTACTTGTGCAATTGCGGCAAAGTCACAAGAGTAGAAATTATTGAATAGCGCGGCGGAAACACTTTGTTTGGCGAAGGATACAAGGGTGTTCATCTTCTGGTTTGTGAGCAATGCTCCACTTCCGCTACCGAAGTACACAATGCCATCAAGTGAGTACTTACCGATAAGTTCTTGTAGGGTTTTTCCAAAGTGAAATGGGCTGTTGCTGGTGGAGACAATCAGACATACATTGCTTGTGTGGAAACGATCTTCAAGGTTTTCATCGTTTGTGACGAGGAAAATACGATCTAGCCCGGCCTGATGTAGGGTTGCTATGAGGTCAGATATGGATGCTTCTCTGGCGTCACAAACAAGTTTTTCCCCGAAGCTTTGACTGAAGGCATGATGCATGATTATTGCAGCGATGTGCTTCATGAAACATCCCCTATTCTGCCGGTTGGCTTGGATCCTGGAGCCGCAATAGTTGCGTTAGGCCTCGTGCGCTTCCCTTTGTTCCGGTTTTCTTTTGGGAGGTTCATCGACGATGAGAATCTCTACCACAAAACCACTTACCCTTCCCGTGCAGTAGCTAAGGGATTCCCTTGCTGCGAGCATGCTACGGCTCTCTTCTGAAGGCAAGCTCTATGGTGGCAAAGCTTAGTCCACGCGTGCTGTTTCCAGTCGGTGAAATAGCAGTACTATCGCGAATGATATAGGCCAAGAAAGCTACTGCTCGTTAACGTATGGTAAAAGGGCAAGTTTGCGGGCGCGCTCTATCTCCCGAGCCAGGTGGCGCTGATGTTTGGCGCATAGACGGGTAGCTCGCTTAGGAAGAATCTTTCCTAGACGATTCATGTAGCGCTTCAGCTCTACCGGCTTCTTATAGCTCAATTTAATATTGTGTTCACAAACTTTGCATTTGCTCTTGCCTTTGTAAAACATACCTAGAAAGGAACCTCCTCGTCCTCTGTTTGATCAGTTGGTTGTTCACTTGGCGGAGGGACTGTTTCCGGCTCGGTGTTGGATTGCGCTGCTCCGCCAAGAAATTGCACGCTCTGGGCAACAACTTCCGTGGCATACACACGCTCTCCTTCTTTGTTCTCGAAAGAATAAATGCGAAGCCTTCCCTCAACAGCGACCTGACGACCTTTGCTAAGGTAGTTGGCGCAATTCTCTGCCTGATTTCCCCAGGCAATAATAGGAACAAATGTTGGGTCTTCTTGTAGTTGCCCAGAACTATCCTTGTATTGACGATTTATGGCAATGCGAAATCTTGTACGCGCCGTTCCGCTGGATGTGTACTTGAGTTCTGGATCTGCTGTTAAGTTGCCAATCAAAATCACTTTGTTGAGGCTGGCTGACATAAGTATGTTCCTTTATTGATCTTGCCTTACGATCTGATAGCGAAGGATCTCCTCATCGATGTTCAGGCGCTCTTTGAGGGACTCAACCGATTGGGGGGGTAGTCGGAATGTGGTTAACCCGTAAAGTCCTTCTGAGTAGTGATTAATCTCGTAAGCAAGTATTCGCTTTCCCCAGTCTTCGTTGTTCTTAACTTCGCCCCCGTTCTCCGCGATCAAGCTATGAATTCGTTCTACCTTGAGTACTTGTTTTTCATTGGGGAGATCCGGTTTTATAACGTGGACAATCTCGTATTCGTTCACTCTTACACCTCACTATTGCTTTTCAGAACCTAACTTTATCCTGAATTGTATTGGAAGTCAAATTGCATCAAAGTCTATTGTGGTATGGACAATTGCAGTTACCCAATGGAAGGATTGCGACAGTGGTAATGCGAGAATGCCCTTCCGTTCTTGACAAAGGGCTATTCGATACCTATAATGGTGGAAAATTTCTAGGGAAAAAGGAGGTTGCAGGATGAATAAAGGGGAGTTTGTAGACAAGCTGGCGGCTAAAACTTGCTTAACCAAGAAGGACGCTCGCAAGGCTCTTGACGCGATGATTGACTTGATTTCGAACGCCTTGGCTTCTAATGAGGAGGTTCTCCTAACTGGGTTCGGTAAGTTTGAGGTTAGGGCTCGAAAGCGGTCTAGGCGGATCAATCCCCAGACTCAGCAGCGAATTACTGTTCCAGAAAAGGTGGTGCCAGCCTTCAAGCCTGGAAAAAACCTGAAAGATATTGTTGCTAGGAGATTGAGAGCCGTCCAAACCGGTTCCGGACTTAAGGCAAGAAGAGTGTAGCTGACCCTAACTCCGCAGGTTTATGACCTGATCAACGTTGAAGTTGTGCAGAAACGACAGCTTAGATCTAGTTTATGAATGTGAACTAGATTTTGGTGAGCTGTCGTTTTTGTTTGTTGTGTTTGGGCTCCTGTGTGGGGCAAGCCAAAGTCTTTGGCTTGCACTCCCTGAGCCGTTAGGCGATAGATCGCTTGGGCTAGCTCTCGAGCGGCTTTCCATGCCTCGATATCTTCAAACCGCTTGATGGCCATGCAGCGATCAGCTTTCAGCTCGCGATTCCTTACTCAACCATTCAACTAATCAACCAATCAACTTGCCTTTGCCTTTCCCATTCAACCAGTCAACCATTCAACCATTCTACTCGCCTTTTCTCGGCTCCCGACTGGGTCTTCGTGTCTTTTCCCTTACCCCTTACTCCGTAATCCTTAATCCTGCTTTTTCACTCATCACCCATCACTGGTTACGGTCTTTCGACCTTGGACTTTGGACATTGGACTTTGTACTATCGACCTTGCCTAGAGCGTGAGAAGCCCTATTAATATACTACCTGTCATATGAATAGGTAGGAGGAAGTCATGCATCCAATTCTTATCCGCGTGGGCGCTGTAACCGTTCACTATTATGGTCTTATGTACGTAATTGCTGTTACAGTCGGTTTTTGGCTATTTACGCGAGAAGCGCGGCGCAAGAGCCTTAGCCTTTCTATGGACGATAGGCTGAATTTGTTCTTGTGGCTTATTCCGCTAGCAGTCATTGGCGCACGGCTCTACTATGTAGCACTCTGCTGGGAATATTACAGCTGTCACCTACTGGATATGATCAAACTTTGGGAGGGAGGGCTTGCCATTCACGGCGGGGTGATCGCTGGCATTGCTGTTGTCTATCTATTTAGCCGGGTGAAAACGGTTCCGTTCTGGTCGCTCACTGATGCGCTCTCCCCAAGCCTTATCCTTGGCCAAGCGATTGGCCGGATTGGTAATCTAATGAACGGCGATGCTTATGGACTTCCAACGAATCTGCCTTGGGGAATTCGCTTTCCATCTCAGTCTCCGGCGGGAAGGGCCTTTCCAGGCCAGGCCACTCATCCGTCAATGGTCTACGAGATGGTTCTTGATTTGGTTATTTTCATCTTTTTGTGGCGAGTACGCAAAAAGGGCTACCGCGATGGTTTCTCTACGGCCATGTATTTTATTCTGTATTCACTTGCTCGTTTCCTCGTTAGTTTCACGCGTGGAGATAGCTTGTGGCTTGGCCCAATCCGCGCCGCGCATGTGATAAGCGTTATTCTTGTTATTGGATTTTCTTTGCTTGTTCTTGTTCGCCGTCTGTATCAGCATGATGCAGGTGATGACGGAGTTTTCTGATCGAGACATGCTCTTAGAAAGCCGGAAAATAGTGGGTGGGGTGAGAGAAAGTGAGATCGAAACTCGGGATGAAACTGCACTCCAACAAACCAAGGATGGTCCACAAGCTCGACAATCTCTGCCAATCGATCATCAGGCGAGGTAGCAGCGATACGCATTCCTCCTTCCTCGAATAGGTTGCGATAGATTGGATTGAATTCGTAGCGGTGGCGATGCCGCTCGTAGATACTTGTTTTCCTGTAACAAGAGTAGCTCCTAGTTTCCTGTTTGAGGATTGCTTTATAGGCTCCTAGGCGCATTGTTCCGCCTTTGTCTGTGACTTGTTTTTGGTCATCAAGAAGGTCAATTACAGGATATGGAGTATTGGAGTTGAATTCAGAACTATTTGCCTCAGCTAGGCCCAGAGAAGCTCTAGCGTACTCAATTACGGCACACTGTAGACCCAGACAGATTCCGAAGAAAGGAAGCTGTTTCCTGCGCACATAGTTGACTGCCAGCACCTTTCCCTCAATTCCTCGATCGCCAAAGCCCCCGGGGATCAAGACACCATCAAGCCCCTGCAGATGAACTTCGGCTCCATCTTGATTGAGCTGTTCCGCTGATATCCAGCGCAGCTTGACACCTACATCCAGGTCCGCTCCAGCATGGATAAGCGCTTCGGTAATGCTAATGTAGGAATCAGCTAGTTGGATGTACTTCCCTACAATTCCGATCAGTACATGCTGGGAAGGATTCTGGATACGCTTGAGCCTCTTCTCCCATGGGTTCAGATCCGCTTTTCTTGGAGAAAGAGCAAGCTCTTTAGCGATTTGACGATCAAGGCCTTGCGCTTTCATGGTGATTGGGATCTCATATATTGATGGTAGGTCTTGGTCCTCAAAAATGTTTTCTTGAGAAACATCACAAAATAGGGCGATCTTACGCTTGACAGAATCAGGAATTGGTCTGTCACAGCGAGCGACAATGGCGTTTGGTTGGATTCCTATTGCGCGAAGCTCCTTCACGCTGTGCTGGGTTGGTTTGGTTTTGATCTCATCTGAGGTCGCAATGTGCGGCAGAAGAGTTAGGTGTACAAAGAAAGTGTCCTCGCGTGGGAGCTCATCCTTCAATTGACGTAGCGCTTCCAGAAATGGCAGGCTTTCAATATCGCCAACTGTACCCCCCACTTCAATCACACCAATCTGGGCGTGCTCTTTTTCAAGGGGTAGTTGAATTAAACGCTTGATTTCATCAGTAATATGTGGGATCACCTGTACGGTTTTTCCGAGGAAAGCCCCCGCGCGCTCCCTATGAATGACACGCCAGTAGACCTGTCCGGTGGTAATGTAGTTCTCCGCGGACAGCTCCTCGTCTAGGAATCGCTCGTAACGGCCGATATCAAGGTCTGTCTCCTTGCCATCATGTGTGACAAACACTTCTCCGTGCTCGTAGGGGTTCATTGTGCCCGCATCAACGTTTACATAGGGGTCGATCTTTTGCATTGTGACCCGATACCCCTTGAGTTTGAACAAGAGGCCAATAGAGGCGGTGACTACTCCTTTTCCAAGCCCGGAGAGAACTCCCCCAGTAACAATAATGAACTTGCGCATTTGCCCTCCATCCACTGTTGTTTCAGACTCCATCACAGCATACGGAAACACTTCACTTCGCGCAAGCCACAAACACAAGAGAGATCTATCGTTTTGTGTAAGCAAGAGCATTATGCTATAATGCACTAATATTATCAGATGTTGGCTGAGCGAAGGAATTGGTAGCGTATGCTAAATCTCATATTAGAAATTGTCTTCTTCGTCAATTGTTTTGGTCTTATGGGAATTGTTCTACTTCAGATGAGCGAGCATTCTGGGCTTGGTGGCGCCTTTGGGTCAGGGATGTCGAGCACGATATTTGGTCGTGACGTAGCTAGAGATCCGAAGCGAGCCCTTACATCAGGGATGGCAGCAGTGTACATGGTTTTAGGATTGGTTCTATCGATTTTCTAAATGGCGTCTGAGGGGGCGAGATACCTATGCCGTTGATCGAGGTTAAGAATCTCAAGACATATTTCTACACCGAAGATGGTGTGGTACGGGCTGTAGATGGCGTTGATTTTGTGATAGAAGAGGAAAAAACGCTTGGAGTAGTGGGGGAGAGTGGCTGTGGGAAATCTGTGACCGCCCTGTCAGTCATGGGTTTGGTTCAAATGCCTCCAGGTAAGATTGAAGAAGGAGAAATCCTATATTATCGCGATGGAAAAGTTCTTGACCTAGTGAAGCTCAATCCCAGAGGCAAGCAATACCGGTCGATTCGGGGCAACGAGATTGCGATGATATTTCAGGAGCCAATGACCTCTCTTAACCCCGTATATACGATCGGGAACCAGATTATGGAGGCAATCATTCTTCACCAGCGCCTAAGAAAGAAAGCGGCGCGCAAGAAGGCAATTGAGATGTTGCACTCTGTTGGGATCCCAGTTCCGGAACAGCGGATCGATGAATATCCTCATCAACTATCTGGCGGGATGCGCCAGCGGGCGATGATCGCTATGGCTCTTTCATGTAATCCTTCGCTTCTGATAGCTGACGAGCCAACTACAGCCCTGGATGTGACAATTCAGGCCCAAGTTCTTGACTTGATGAACGCCCTGCGCAAGGATTTTAGTACTTCAATTCAGTTCATCACTCATGATCTAGGGGTTATCGCTGGCATGGCTGATGATGTTGTTATCATGTATTTGGGTAGAATTGTCGAGGGTTCAGATGTGCATAACATCTATCATGACCCTAAGCATCCCTACACGCAAGGGCTCATGAACTCAATACCTTCACTCGCTACAGCGAAAGTGCGCCTTGTTCCCATTGAAGGCGTTGTCCCCGACCCGTTTGAAGTCCCACCAGGGTGTGGTTTTGAGCCCCGTTGCCCGAAAGCACTAGAGATTTGCAAGACGAAGATTCCACCGCTGAAAGAAGTAAGCCCTGGACACTTTAGCGCTTGCTGGCTATATGAATAATAAAGAGGTGATAAAGCTTGTCTTCTGACAACTTCCTGCTAGACGTAAAGGAGCTAAGAAAGTATTTCCCTGTGCGCAAAGGAATCCTGAGGCGTGTGGTAGCTCAGGTTAAGGCTGTTGATAATGTTGATCTAGCCATCAAGGAAGGAGAGACTCTAGGACTGGTTGGAGAAAGCGGCTCCGGAAAGACTACTGCCGGGCGAGCAATTCTACGCCTGATTGAACCAACCAGCGGAAAAATGATGTTTCGAAGCAAGGCTCTTGCTGGCACGGGCAAGGACTATGAAGAGATAGACATTGCTTCTGCCACCCGCAGGAAGCTCAAGCTGCTTCGGAGAGATATGCAGATCATTTTCCAGGATCCGTATTCGTCTTTGAACCCACGTATGACCGTGGGCTCAATTGTGGGTGAACCATTGCTTGTGCATAAGATAGCAAGAGGGAAAGAGCGAGAGAGTCGCGTTCGCGAGCTTCTTGCCTCTGTCGGTCTAAAACCTGATCATATGAAACGATATCCTCACGAATTCTCGGGCGGACAGCGTCAGCGAATTGGAGTTGCTCGTGCACTTGCACTTGATCCACAACTAATCATAGCCGATGAGCCAGTCTCCGCGCTTGATGTTTCGATTCAAGCCCAGGTATTGAATATGCTTGAGGATCTGCAGCAGGAATTTGGCTTAACATACTTATTCATTGCTCATGACTTGTCAGTGGTTAAGCACATTAGCGATCGTGTAGCGGTGATGTACCTGGGGAGAATTGTGGAATTGTGCGCAACTGAAAAGTTGTTCAATCACCCTAAGCATCCGTATACTGAGGCTCTGATGTCTGCGGTTCCCGTTCCCGATCCGGATTATGAAGTTGAGCGTATCCTTCTTGAAGGAGATGTTCCTAGCCCTGTCAATCCTCCTTCGGGGTGTCATTTCCACCCACGGTGCCAATATGCCAAGGAGATCTGCAAGAAAGAGGCTCCTGAGAAGCGAGACTTGGGTGGTGAGCATTTCTGTGTCTGCCACCTTGCTGACACATTGAGCCTAGCGCCTGTTAGGCTCCAGTGATCATCCTCCTCGGAACCAAGAACCGAGGCAAGATAAAGGAGTTGCAACAGCTTTTAGCCGATCTTCGCTCTGTGAAGCTAGTAACCTACTTGGATCAACCATTCCGTACTGTAGAGGAATCTGGAAAATCCTTTCTTGAGAACGCGCTAATCAAGGCACGGGCAGTCTGTGCCGAAACGGGTTTTCCTGTCTTGGCTGAAGACGCGGGCCTTGAGGTAACTGCTTTAGACGGAGCGCCCGGAATATTCTCCGCGCGGTTCTCCGGAATTCCTGTTAGTCATGAGAAGAACAATGCCTTGCTGCTTGAGAGATTGGGCGGAGTCAAAGACCGTCGAGCATGCTTTGTCGCCATTGCTGCCCTTCGGCTTCCAGAGGGCAAAGAGTTTACAAGCGAAGGCAGATTATGGGGAACGATTGCCACCCATCCATCCGGAAGAAGAGGATTTGGTTATGACCCGTTGTTCATCCCGGCTGATTTCAACTGTACTTTGGCGGAACTTTCCCTGGAGAAGAAGAACCAGATCAGCCATCGCTATATTGCCATTAAGGGGATGAACAAGATTCTGCAGGACCTTGCCCAGAAGGATTGACGCTCAGCTATGGGTAAGGGTTTTCTCGAATTCCCTAAGTGCGCGACGCTGTGATGTGTTCAGGTGGGTGGGAATAACGACTTGTAGTATTACGTGGTGGTTTCCCTTCCCTTTTTTGTGTAGGCTGGGCATCCCTTTACCTGGCAAAGATAGGGTTGTCCCAGGCTGGGTTCCTTGTGGGATTGTGAGCGCCGCCTCTCCCCACAACGTATTTACCTTTATCTTTGCTCCTAGCGCTGCTTGCCCGTAATGAATTCTCGCCTTGGAGAAAACGTCTGATCCTCGTCGCTCGAACGTAGAGTGTGGAATTACCTCAATTACGATGTACAGATCCCCTGCCGGGCCACCACCTGGGCCCACATACCCCTGGCCTCTCAATCTAAGGCGGGAGCCGTTGTCAACACCAGCTGGAACAGTTATCGAAATCTTGCTCTTTTCCTTGGCTCGTCCTTTTCCGCCGCAGTGCTTGCACGGATGTTTTATGATCTCTCCTGCTCCGCCACACTCAGGGCAGCTACGGAGGGTCACGAAGCTCCCTAGCAGGCTTTGTTGTCTATATTCTACTTGTCCTTTCCCTCTACAGGTAGGACAGACCTGCCTGGAGGTACCCGGCTCTATTCCGTCTCCGTTACAGTGGCTACAGGAGACCAACCGAGGTACAGTGATTTTCATCCGTGTTCCGGAGGCAGCATCTTCTAGGCTGATGCGAAGCTTGTACTCGATATCTTCGCCTTGACGGGCCTGCCGCCCGCGGCCGCGGGTGGCTCCTTGACGGAAGAAGAGATCAAAGATGTCGTCAACTCCACCAAATCCGAAATCAGCGTAAGCCTGACGCGCATGGCGAAAGTCGTTTACATCAAAGTTGAACCCTTGATCTGGCCCAGCGTGACCATAGCGATCATATCGAGAGCGTTTCTCCGAGTCAGAGAGAACCTCATAGGCTTCTGCTACACGTCTGAATTGTTCCTCGGCCTTCTTCCGTGTAGTGGGGTTCTTGTCTGGGTGGAGTTCCTTTGCCTGTTTGCGATACGCTCGCTTGATCTCTGCCTGGCTAGCATCACGGTCTACCCCTAATGCCTTGTAGTAATCGCGCTGGGCCACGCTGCCGCCTCCCTTGCTTTTTCGAGATTACTTTTCTTCTTCGTACTCCGCGTCTACGTAGTCTCCGTCGTTTTCTCCCTTGTCTGTCTCTTGTTCCTGATCAGAAGGAGTTTCAGGGCTTTCGGCAGCTGCCTGTTTGTAGGCTTGTTCAGCCAAGCGTTGAGCTTGCTTGGAGAGTTCCTCCATTGCCTGACGGAGCTCATCCGCGCTTGCGTCTTGAGAAAGCTTGTCTCTCACAGAACGAAGTTGATCCTCAATCTTGCCGCGCTCCTCCGGGGAGACCTTTTCCCCTAATTCGGAAAGGGATTTTTCCACCGAGTAAACGAGCTGGTCGGCCTGATTACGAGCTTCTACATCTTTAGCTTTCTTGTCATCTTCTTCCGCGTGTGTTTCCGCCTCGCGACGCATGCGATCGATTTCACCATCGTCGAGATGCGATGATTCCTTGATCGTAATTGAAGAGCTTTTTCCCGTTGCTTTGTCTTTGGCAGTTACGTGCAATATTCCGTCGGTATCGATGTTGAAAGTTACGTCGATTTGTGGAATCCCACGTGGGGCAGGGGGGAGACCAACCAATTGGAACTTGCCAAGAGACTTATTGTCAGCCGCCATCTTGCGCTCTCCCTGTAGAACGTGGATCTCTACACTTGGCTGGTTATCCTCGGCCGTGGTGAAGGTTTTGGCCTTCTCCGTTGGAATAGTGGTGTTGCGCTCAATCAGCGGTGTTGCCACCCCGCCAAGTGTTTCGATGGCCAGCGTCAATGGAGTAACATCCAGGAGAACGATTTCATCGACTTCACCCGCAAGGACACCTCCTTGAATAGCTGCTCCTTGGGCGACGACCTCATCGGGGTTGATTTCTTGGTTAATCTTTCCGGGGATACGGGAGGAAATTATCTCCTGTACTTTGGGGATTCGAGTTGAGCCTCCAACGAGAACCACTTGATCTATGTCCTCGGCAGATTTCTTTGCCTCCCGCATTGTAGCTTCAACCGTGGAGCTAGTTCTTTGCAGCATGTCATCAATCATGTGTTCAAACCTAGCTCGTGTGAGTTTCTTTTCCAAGTGCTTAGGGCCACCGACATCAGCAGTGATATATGGAAGGTGGATGGTTGTTTCCTTGCGGCTGGATAGCTCCATTTTCGCTGCTTCCGCGGCATCCTTTAGTCGCTGCATCGCGCTTGCGTCTTCACGAAGGTCGATTCCGCTATCCTTACGAAATTCACCTACTAGCCAATCGATGATTCGCTGATCGAAATCGTCTCCGCCCAGGTGTGTGTCTCCATCAGTAGCGATGACCTCAAATACTCCGTCTCCAATCTCCAGAATAGAAACATCGAATGTTCCTCCACCCAAGTCGTAAACAAGGATCGTTTGTTCTTTGTTCTTGTCCAGTCCGTAAGCGAGAGAAGCTGCCGTCGGCTCGTTGATAATCCGCATTACCTCCAATCCCGCGATCTTGCCCGCGTCTTTGGTTGCCTGTCGTTGAGAGTCATTGAAGTAGGCAGGAACTGTGATTACTGCTTTCTTTATCTTTCCGCCCAGGTGATTCTCAGCGTCTTTCGCTAGTTTTTGTAGGATCATTGCCGACAACTGTTCCGGTGTATATTGTTCAACTTTGCCATCTTGTTCAATCTTTACTAAGTGGTCAGTGCCCATCTGCCGCTTTATTGACCTGATTGTGCGCTTTGGGTTGGTAATCGCTTGGCGCTTAGCCAATCGACCCACCAGACGTTCATTGTTGTCAGTGAAAGCAATAACTGATGGAGTTGTTCTTTCACCCTCGGTGTTGGTAATTACCTCCGGCGCGCCGCCCTCCAATACAGCAACGCACGAGTTGGTTGTTCCTAGATCGATTCCAATAATCTTCTCCCTCATGATTGTTCCTCCTCTGGCGGGATGATTCCTTTACTTACCTTTACCTTGCTTGGGCGTAGAACCCGATCGTTACGGGAGTATCCACGCTCGAATTCCTCAATGATAGTGTTTCTTTCTTCCTTGCTTTCTATGCTTAGCAAGGCTTCATGTCTTGCTGGATCAAAGAGCTTTCCGACCGCCATTATTGGAGAAACGCCTTTTTGCTTCAAGAGCTGATCGAATTGGCCGAATACTCCCTTTATTCCATCGACAAATGATTGCGTAGCGGTGTTCTTATCAAGATTATCAAAGGCTCGCCGCAAATTGTCGAAGAGCGGTAGAAAGTCAGCTATTGACTGATCTGATACGTGTTCGCTGATAGTTGTGATATCACGTTGCATGCGCTTCTTGTAGTTTTCAAACTCTGCCTGCAGCCGTTTTAGGCGTTCAATATAGGAAAGGAGCTCTTCGTCTTTGTCGGCCATTAGCTGCTCCTGTGATGTGGAGGTTTCTGTCTTCCCTGAGCTGTTTGCCTTCTCCTCTCTATCGATGTCTTTTGGCTGTTTCTTTCTATTCGTCATCTTTATTTCCTCCTTGGATCGGCGCGCAAGAAGCCACCAGTAGCGCCTCCAATCGGTTTGCAATGTAACTTGTCACGGAGAGAGCTTTTCCATAGTCCATCCATAGAGGACCAATCACGCCAAGTACTCCGGAGTGTGGACCATAACTAGCAGTTACCGTGCTGTATTCAGCGATCCCGGGCAGCGAACAATCTCCAACAGAGATAACAACTCCGCCCTCATTGGCGCGCCTCTGGACGATCGTCTTGGCAAATGCTTCTTCATCATGTAGCGCGTGAATCAGCTGAACGAACTGTTCCATTGCCTGATCAGGAGCTACTTGTTGTAGATCGTCAGTAATGTTCAAGATCCCTTCCAAGCAGAGCTCTCGGCGCACCTGTTGCTTAATAAGGTGCCGCAATACAAAGAGGGCGTCGCGTGTCAGTTGCTCGTACCATCCGTCTCTTTCTTTGTCTAGTGTTAGTTTGCCTATCTCTTCCAAGGTCATCCCACGCAGATTGCTGTTGATGATTGCCGTTATTTGTTCTATCTGGTCACGAGAGAGATCTTTCTCGACAGGGATCATTCCGTGCTTGATTACCCCAATACTGGATACGATCACAAACAGGATTAAGCGAGGAGCAATTCGTGCCAGAATTATGTGATCAAGGCGAGTTTCCGCCCATCGTGGCGGTATAACAAAGCCAACGCATCCGGTAATGTTTCCCAACAGAAAAGCCGTCTTGTGCATTGCCTCGAGCACTTCCAAGCAACGAACCTCATAGGCCTCCACTATTTCCAGGCGTTCTTTCTTTGTTAGTTCAGAAAGGTCGAGCAGCCAGTCGACAAAGAAGCGGTACCCTTTTTTTGTTGGGACTCTTCCAGAAGATGAGTATGGCTTCCTGATATAATTCGAGGCCTCCAAGTCGTTCATGTCGTTCCGAATTGTTGCTGAGCTGACCAGCGCGCTGTAATCCTCCAAGATCATTCTTGAGGAAACTGGCTCATGGTGGCGAATGTAACGATCCACAACCTCTTTTAGAACTAGTTTTTGTCTATCTGGGAGATCCATTTGAACTATTAGCACTCTCCATAGGAGTTTGCTAAATGATAGCTGCTGGCGCCCCCCTTGTCAACCAGCCGAATGGCAGTACTGTTGCTCGTGAGCAACGAAGTACTGTGTCATCTATTAAGCATTTCTCCCGCAGCAGTTCTTGTACTTCTTTCCGGAACCACAGAGGCAAGGATCATTGCGGCCCAGTTTTGTCTTCTTCACGATTGGCATTTGTTTCGATTTCCTGGTTGTGGCTGCGGAAGTGCTGCTTGTTGAACCGTGGCTTGTATGGACATAGCGCAGATCCTGCGACGCAGTAGGGGTCGGCATTTCCTTTGCTGTAGAGAGTCGCGGAGATAGCAAAGAACGAACAATCTTGTCCGTTGTGCGAAGGAGCATTTCTTGGAACAGGCTGAACGATTCACGCTTGAATGAGACAAGCGGATCGCTTCCTCCATAGGCGGTCCACCCAATACCTTCTTTGAGATCATCAAGCGTGTATAGGTGAGATAGCCATGTTTCATCAGTGATACTGAGAATTAAGTAGTGCGCAACCAGACAGAAACGCTCGGCCAATCGTTTCTGTTGCTGAGAGAGGGCGCGCATGAGATGCTCTTGAACTGTTTGCTCAAGCTCAGCGATTCCTTTCTCTCTGAGGGCTTCGGGCGAAACGGGAAGGTACGCGGAGAGCTCATGCGCAAGACCAGATAGGCTCCACTCGTCCTTGGGGGTTGCCGCTTGGGCATACTTAGGGAGAAGGGTTTCCGCGTATTCCTCGATTAGTTGTTTCAGGTATTCATCTAGATCATCCCGTGAAAGGGAAGCTGCTTCATCATGAGGAGGAAGAAGGAAGCGGTCGCGTAGTGAGTAGATTGCCTCTCGCTGTTTGGCTAGGACGAGGTCGTATTCCAACAAGCGCTTTCTGATTTCGAAGTTTCTCCCCTCGACCCGTTTCTGTGCTCGACGGATTGCCCTGGATAAGATCTCGTACTCGATGGCTTGTCCTTCTTCCATCCCTAGTCGCTCCATCAAGCCAGCTATTCTGTCTCCGCCAAAGACACGGATAAGATCATCATCCAGCGAGAGGAAGAACTGAGAGGAGCCGGGGTCTCCCTGTCTTCCGGCTCGGCCAAGGAGTTGGTTGTCAATTCGGCGGGACTCATGGCGCTGACAGCCGATTACATGTAATCCACCAAGCTTTGCTAGGCCATCGCCAAGCTTGATGTCGGTACCACGGCCAGCCATATTTGTGGCTACAGTGATCGCCTTGCGTTGTCCAGCTTCTTTAATGATCTGTGCTTCTTGTTCATGGTGTTTGGCGTTAAGTACATGGTGTGGAAGATCGCGTGCCCTGAGAAGAGACGATAGGCGCTCAGATTTCTCGATTGAGTTGGTTCCGATCAATACTGGCCGGCCCACCTCGTGTAGTCGCTCCACATTATCAACGATTGCGTTGAATTTGCCTTGCTCATTGCGAAAGATCACATCCGGCTTGGCCTCACGAATGAGCGGCTCATTGGTGGGGATGACAAGCACAGGAAGACCGTAGATCTGCTTAAATTCTTCCTCTTCTGTTTTTGCGGTTCCGGTCATTCCGCAGATTCCCTTATATAGCTGAAAGTAGTGCTGGACAGTGATTTGGGCGAGGGTCTGTGACTCTCGCTGCACCATCATCCCTTCTTTTGCCTCTAGCGCTTGGTGTAGGCCATCGGAATAGCGACGATCAGGCATCAGTCTACCAGTGAATTCATCGACGATGATTACTCGGCCATCCTTAACAATATATTCTTGTTCCTTCTTGAACATATGTAATGCTCGAAGAGCAGTCTCAAGATAATGCAGGATGTCCGTATTATTTGGCGCGAATAAGTTGTCAATCGATAGAGAAAGTTCCGCTTTGCGTATTCCTTCGTCAGTTATAGTGAGTCGTTTTGTTTCCTCATCAATCTCAAAATCTCTGTCTTGCTTAAACCTGTGCGCGAGTCCAGCGAACTTGTTGTAACGGCTTGTGGATTGGGCCGTGGAACCGGAAATGATAAGCGGTGTACGTGCTTCATCGATCAGAGTATTGTCTATTTCGTCTATGATTGCGTAATCGAGAGGTCCTTGCACCTTCTGTTCAACAGATAATGCCATGTTGTCACGCAAATAGTCGAATCCAAACTGGTTGTTCGTCCCATAGATTATGCTGGCCGCGTAGGCAGCCTTCCGCTCCTCAATCTTCATCTCCTGCTGAAGAAGCCCAATCGAGAATCCGAGGAACTCATAGATTGGTCCCATCCACTCTCGGTCGCGGCGGGCGAGATAGTCGTTTACTGTGATTACGTGTACCTTTCCGAGAAGAGCATTCAGGCAGGCTGGAAGCGTAGCAACAAGGGTTTTCCCTTCGCCTGTCTGCATCTCTATAATCTTACGGTTGTCTAGCGCCAGCGCCCCCAAGATTTGCACGTCGAATGGTCTCATTTCTACTGTGCGCTCGGCAACCTCGCGCACAACAGCAAACAGCTCGATTCTGATCCGCTCTCGTGATTCTCCTTGCGTAAGACGCTGACGGAACTCGACGCTTTTTCCCGCCAATTCTGTATCAGTAAGCTCCTTCACCTCACCCGAAAGCCCATTTATCGCATCAAGGTCATGGGCCATACGCCTTAACTGCTGGGCATTTGTGTGTCCAAACAGATAGTCTATGCTTCGCTTGATAGTGTCTATTGCCATTAGAGTATCACGGGTTTAGTATAGGAAGAGAGAAACATGCTTTCAACCCGAACTAACGGCGGGGTAGCTTGGCAAGCCCTGCTTGAATCGCTTCCTTCTCCTGGGCAAGAAGATCGATCTCACTGCGCAACTCGTACTCTTCTGAATAGCTGGTGGCTCGAGCGAGCTTACCCTCGGCAGAGGCAAGTTTCGCTTCGACCAGGTTGAGGGCTTTCTCGTAGCTGTCGTACGCGCGCACTGACTTTCCTTGACCCCGATACAGGTCGCCAAGCGCAATGTAGGAAGGCTCAAAGTTGGGATGTGCTAGAGTAAGATCCTCTAGCATGCTAATCGCGAGGTCGTATTCCCCATCGCGGATAGCAATAACTCCCTGAAGATAGCGTGCCTGAAGCTGGGTCGTGGATTGGGGATGACTGGCCACCAGCAGCTCTACGCATTCTCTCGCTGTTTCCACATCATTGAGGTTGACGGCCAGGTTGGCCAGGTTTAGGTAGGTGTTTTCTGTGACGAAGCGGGTGAGGCATTTTGTCAGATTGGCCATTGCTTCCTCATCATGGCCTTGCTTAAGGTTCACTATGGCTAGATAGTAATACACCTGGCGCGGACAAAAGTCGAGCGCGGCGCTCCTAAGGAAGGTCTCCCTACTTGTATAGACGTAGCCTTGTTCGAGCTGTCTTTCTCCTTCTCCAAAGAGTATGTTGGCAGAAACATCGCGGATGGCAATTACACTGGTCACCAGACAAAACGCGGTGGTAACCCCGACAAGTGCCCTTAGCGGCCAGCCCTTAATGTGGATGGTCTTCGTTACCGCTTCTCCATAGGCGGGGGCGGAGGCAAGACCAAGCGTGACAACAAGGACGAGCGAAGAAGCAGGAAGGTGGGCGGGAAAACTACCAACGGCGTGGGCAAGGAAAGTAACCACCCCGCAGGCGAGGAGGAGAAGGTCAAACCGATCTCCCTCATTTGGGTTCCGACGGAGCCTAATCCAGAAGGAGAAAGGGATGGCGAGAAACACCGCGAGCAGTGCGAGGATCCCAAGAGAGCCAAGCTCGGCTGTAGCCTGAACATAATCGTTGTGGGCTTGTGCCGCTCGGGTGATGTAAAAGTCATACGCCTGTCCGCGAGGAGTAGAGAGGAACTGTGCTTTGTACGGAATGAAATTTAACTTGTAGTTGCCCAGACCTACACCGACGAGAGGATGATCCTTGAACATTTCCCAGCCGATCCACCAGTCCCAGGTGCGAACCTTGTCCACATTGCGATCCCAAACCCTTCCCAGCCACGAGCGGCCATCCGCCGAGAGACCGACTACTGAGTTGAGCGGTCCGGATGGGGCTTCAACAAGGAAAGTGAAGATGAGAACGAACAACAACGCGACGAGCCAGACGCGGTTGTTGCGAATCGGTTCGATCGGTCGGAAGATGGCCCATCCAAGGAGGAGAGCCACCGCGGCAACAGATAACCCCAGCCGCGTTCCAGTTTGCTGAACGAGCATTACCATTCCGAAATTGAAGGACAAAAGCAGTATCGCCAGAGCACGCAGGACGCGTGAGTGAAGACGCACGATCAAAATCACTGACGGAAAAAGAAGATAGGCTAAGAACCCACCAAGGTAATTACGGTTCCCCATCGTTGAGATGACCTCTCCTAGGCCATGACCACCGAAGGTGCCGCGCATCACTCCCAAGTACTGCAATAGACCGTAGAGGGAGGCGAAGAAGGCAGAGAGGAGCAGGGAGTAAAGGATAAGTGTAACATCCCTTTTTTCTCTCACCAGATTTACTATCACCAGGAAGAAAAGGAAGAAGAAGATAACTAGTATTAAACTCTGGATCACCACCCGACCGTTTGTGGCGCGAGTAAGTGAGAGGAGCGAGACAAGAACCAGTCCGAGAACGGGAAAAGTGATCCATGGGAGGCGGATCTCCCACTTTCCCTTTACCAAGGCGAGGATCCCCCACAGGATGACTAAGACCGAAACTCCCACCAAGGCAAAGATTGACTTGCCGTAACCATATTCGGTGATTGCCCCGGGCCAGATGAAGAGTGGCATCGAGAAGACGAACAGGGCGGTCAGGTAAACCATCAGCCGCTTAAACGGAAGCCTCACTCGCAGCTCATGAGACCGCTTCTTCCTCTTCGGAGTTTTTTTCGCCATATCCCCACATTATATCATGGCTTCTAATCGTTGTGGGTGACTAGCCTAAAGCTTAGCTTGCCTAAGAGGACGCAGAGGAAGACCATGGTCCAACGTCCAACGTCCAAAGTCGAAGGCCGATAGTCCAAGCAAAGGCATTTAACCACAGAGGGCGCAGAGATAGTGATACAGTCCAACGTCCAACGTCCAACGTCCAAAGCCTGAAAGCTGGTGAAGACAGGAACAGCAGGGGCAATTGCGGATTGCGAATTGCGAATTGGTGCATCAACAATGAATAGACAAGATCTAGAACAGCGGACAAAGGAATTTGCGCTGGAGATTATCCGTCTTCTGTCCAATCTGCCAAAGACAAAGTCATTTTACCGCAGAGGGCGCGGAGGAAACCAGGAAGAGAAAGTTCTCAGTAGTTTGTTGTCAGTAGTAAGACCGTTGGACCTGCGGTGGGAAAGTTGCACCACCTACAGTACTAAGTCAACAGTGGCTAGTGTGGTAAGATTACCTCGCAAGGAAGAGGTGATCAACGTGGGTAAGACAGGGAATAGATACACACCCCGCTTTCAGTTCCAGGTAGTACTGGAGATACTAAAGGGAGACAAGGAAGCGGTAGAGATTGCACGGGCATACGGCATTAGTCCCGGGACTGTCTCTTGTTGGAAACAGCAGTTCCTAAACAAAGGTCCAGAGTTATTTGGGAAGGATACAACCCTAGCACAGTATGAGAAGAGGATCAGTGAGTTAGAGCGACTCCTGGGAAGAAAGGAAGTGGAGATTGCTCTACTTAAGAATTTTACGGACGGCAGCTTGTAACGGAGGATAAGGTGAAGCTGGTAGAGAAGCACAAGAACAACTATGGCTTAAATACCTGCCTTGCCGCGATCGAGCTGCCCAAGAGTACCTGGTACTATCAGAAGAAGGAGAAGGTATCCTACGAGAAGAAGTACAGTCACCTACGGGAACCGATAATGCGAGTGGTGAGAGAACATTCAGGGTATGGATACCGGCGTATCCTGCCTGACCTACAAGAGAACGGGTATCGGGTAGGTGAGTTCGTCCTTCGTCGTTCATTAAACCGCCTTAACCTTGGGTTGTTACGGTCAGTTAGCAAACCGAAGCCCTCCCTACCACGTAGCTATCTCAAGGACAGTAGCAACGGATTAAACCTGGTGAAGGATATCAAGGATCCAGTACCATTCCAGGTATTCTACACCGACTTTACCGAGATCCCCTACGCGCACGGAAGGAAGAAAGGATACCTAATGCCAATCCTTGACCATAACACCAAGTGGGTTGCTGGTTGGGCACTGGGCGAACACAAGAACACATCGCTAGCACTAGAGGCACTCAACATGACCCATGAGAACCTGGAACAGATAGGGATCGACCTAGAGGACCGATTCCTCCATCACGATCAAGACCCGGTATACACCGGATACAGATGGCTACAGGCCGTACTAATCAAAGAGAAAGCAAGGATCTCATTCTCTGAGAATGGAGCCAGGGGAAACACGTACATGGAATCATTTAACGGACATTTCAAGGGAGAGAACGGTAGCCTGTTCTATGATGCAAGAAACATCTGGGAGTTAAGGAGAATAATCGATACACAGATTAACTACTACAATATGCGAAGGAGACACTCGGCGTTGGGATATCTGGCGCCATGGAGCTATATCAATCGCGAGGTGAGCTTGCCAGAACCGGTCGTTGACTTAGCACAAATTAGCTCATAAAGTTGTAAAGGATTACCACCCCATGTCCAACGCAGCAGAAGTTTACGGTGATCGTGGATGAGATCGGTCGGCTGCCGGGAAACCGCTTCGCTGTGATCGTCGACGAAGCGCACTCTTCGCAATCCAGAGAAAGCACCAAAAGCCTTAAGTCGGTTCTTGCGTCCGCCAATCTTGAAGACGCCGAACGCGAGGATGCGGAAGCCGAGACGCCAGAGGAAGTGCTTGACAACAGGGTCTTGGCAGAGATGGAGGCGCGTGGCAGGTTGCAGAACCTTTCGATGTTCGCGTTCACTGCAACACCAAAGCCGAAGACGCTCGAGATATTCGGTTCGAAGCAGGAGAATGGATCGTTTATGCCGTACAGCCTGTATAGCATGCGGCAGGCAATCGAGGAGGGGTTCATCCTTGACGTGCTCGAAAACTACACGACGTACGAGGTGTATTGGAAGCTACTCAAGACGATCGAAGGTGATCCACGATACGATAGGCAAAAGGCATCATACTTGATGAGGCAGTTCGTCGAGCTGCATCCGCACGCGATCAACGAGAAGCTGAAGATCGTTGTGGAGCACTTCGCCTCGCAAGTGCAGGAGAGGATCGATGGCAAGGCGAAGGCAATGATTGCCACGAGGTCGCGACTGCACGCTGTTCGATACAAGCTGG
>JAUVYF010000111.1 GCA_030603215.1 Candidatus Bipolaricaulota bacterium | reverse complement strand
GAATCTTTATAGGGACTTTCTAAAGGAAAGTGCTGATTTGCTGAAATCCGATCGAATACATGAAGCCTTTCTGGAGTTTTCCAAAATTGCTGGATTATGGACAGATGTTGCTTCACTGCTTGATCAAGCAGGAGAATCTTCCAGGGTAGAATATATTAATCAGGCATCGGACATTTTAGTCGATCTATCGGGTAAAGAAAAAAGAGCGATGGAATTGTTGGTAAATCTATAAAGGGGGTAGATAACAGATTGTTGCGCCTGACATCTTTCTGCTCCGCTCCAAAATGCAGGTGAACTCAGGCGTTATGTATCGTGAGTAATCGAGAACAGCATATAAGATATAGGATGTCCAAGACTCTGTTGGGAGTCATAATTGTTGTGCCAGTTCGAAAAGCCGTAGCCGTTTTCTTGCGCAGCTAATCCTGGCCGCTGGCGGCCAGGATGGCGGTGTTTTTGTGGTGTTACTGGTTAAGGGGAATTGTTGGATGTAAAATGAGATTACACAGATGAAGGATTCGCTGCGTACAGGTATTTCATTTGGGTTAACATCGGCCGTCATTACGACTCTCGGTCTTATGGTTGGTCTCCACTCAGGGACGCAATCCAGAATTGTGGTCCTCGCCGGGATTCTGACAATCGCCGTTGCTGACGCGTTTTCAGATGCCTTGGGTATCCACATTTCAGAGGAAGCAGAGAACATTCACAGTGCCAAAGAGATTTGGGGTGCCACCGCTGCGACCTTCCTGACCAAGTTCCTGTTCGCGATGACCTTTCTGGTTCCTGTTCTTTTTATCTCCCTTTCCGCGGCAATCATCGTGAATTTGATATGGGGACTGTCCATTCTAACAGTTCTGAGCTACATCATCGCAAGATCGCAGGGCAAGCCGCCTTGGAAGATCGTTGGCGAACACCTGTTGATCGCAATTGTCGTGATTGCCGCCACGCACTGGCTGGGCGAGTGGATTGGGAAAGTGGCTGCATAAACCAGCACCGGACAATCGGCTTCACAGCGACGAGGGTAAGCATGCTCGGCGGACACATGCGCGGTGGAAAGCAAGTAGTCGTGGAAGGTGTCCATTGACTAGGATGTCATCAGTATGTATGTGCCGGATACTGGACCACCCGCCATGTCTACTCCTACAACATCGCGCGCCAGAAATCCTCAACAACGTACTGATAATTCTTGACGCTGCACATCGAGCGAGCTAGTATCGGTTGCGAGCCAAGATTGGCTAGAAGGGACTGCCAGCCAGCTAAAGGAGATAAGGGGGGATATGCGCCAGGAGGAAAGTATAGGTCTGATTTATCGTGAAGTACAGCGGTTTCGGCAGGTATGGATCTGGGTTATTGTATTCAGCATCGTTGGGTTAATGTGGTATGCGACAGTGAGCCAGCTTCTACTGGATTGCCCATTTGGGAGTACACCAATGCCGGATATTCTGCTGATCTTTTTCTGGCTCATCTTTGGCATTGGCTTGCCTGCGCTATTCTTCTTTGGCCAACTTATCACCGAAGTACGCGATGACGGAATCTACATTTGCTTCTTCCCGTTTCATTGGTCCTTCCGCAGGATAGCCTTTGCAGAAGTGAAACAATACAAAGTACAGACTTACCGCCCAATCATAGAATATGGCGGTTGGGGAATCCGATACGGCCGCAAAGGGAAGGCATACAATGTGAGTGGCAATCGTGGTGTACAGATAGAGCTATCAAATGGTAAACGATTGCTGATAGGTTCGCGGCGAGCAGAGGAACTTTGGCGAGCAATCCAGGTAAAGTATGGCCAGGAGGAACAAGGTAATGCAAAAAGCGAATAAGAAGAAGATGACAGCGTTTACACTCAGTATGATGACTGTGGCCGCTGTGTGCAGCTTGCGGGGATTGCCCATGATGGCTAAGGAAGGGCTTTCCATGATCTTCTATATCCTCTTTGCCGCCATAATGTTCCTGCTGCCGGCTTCTCTGGTCGCGGCTGAACTGGGTGGCGCGTTCAGCAAACAGGGTGGTGGTGTCTATACCTGGGTGAAGGAGGCCTTTGGCTCGCGTTGGGGCTTCACGGCCATCTGGCTTCAGTGGATTCAGAACGTAGTCTGGTACCCGACTGTTCTGGCATTTGCGGGCGGAGCCCTGGCATACCTGTTCATGAATCCGGCTCTGGCAGATAAGGGCCCCTATATGGGAATCGTCATCCTTGTCTGTTACTGGGCAGCGACGTTTGTGACTCTGGCCGGATCAAATGTAGCCAGCTCTGTAACCAAGTATGGAGTCTTGCTGGGAACAGTGCTTCCGGGGATTCTGATTATTGTTCTTGGTTTTCTGTGGATTGACCAAGGGAACCCACTACAATTCATGAAACCTTCCGCCGTTGTTGCCGCGGCTGAAACAGTAGCCTCACAGGCGCCACATGCTCGGTTATTCCCGCATATCACCGGTCTGGGTAGTGTAGCCTTCCTAGCCGGGATCATGCTGCTGTTTGCCGGAGTTGAGGTACATGCTGTTAACGCGAATAAATTGGACAATCCGGCCAGACAATTTCCTGAAAGCATGTTTCTGGCGATGATTATTATCTTTCTGCTCTTCACTCTGGGATCGCTGGCTATTGCGGCGGTGATACCCGCAGACCAGATTAGTCTTACCGCCGGCTTGATGCAAGCATTTGAACAGCTGCTGGACAAGTTTCATCTTGGTTTCCTAACTCCTATCATGGGATTGCTGGCTGCATTCGGCGCCATCGGGGGTGTGATGTCCTGGGTGGGTGGGCCCAGCCGCGGTTTGCTGGAAACGGCCAAGGATGGTGAGATCCCACCCTTCATGGCCAAAACCAACAAGAAGGGCATCCAGGTCAATATTCTGATAATCCAAGCCGTTATTGTCAGCTTGCTAGCCTTGCTATATTTCATTATGGACAACGTGAACGTTGTGTTCTTTGTTCTTTCGGCGATGACAGTCACCCTCTATCTAGTCATGTATATCCTGATGTACGCGGTGGCCATCAAGCTGCGTTATACCCGGCCAGACCTTCCTCGTTCCTACAAGATCCCGGGCGGCATGGTTGGCATGTGGGTTGTTGCTGGCACCGGTCTGCTGGGGGTTTGCTTTGCTCTGATCGTTGGCTTCTTCCCGCCGACAAATCTGACTGTGGGGAACCCATCACTCTACGTCGGTCTGGTTTCAGCGGGGTTGATTGTATTTGTAGGGTTGCCACTGTTGATCAACAGAATGAAGAAACCGGCGTGGAAGAAGTAGAGGAAAGCAGTCTGGGGGTTCCGAGCTTCGAGTCAAGAGAATAGAGGAGAACAAGCTATGGCTTTACATGAAAAAGACAAAGTACGAGCGAATCTCTTAGACGATGTATTCGCATCGGCGGATCTTTCCATAAGGATGCCCAAATACAAGTTTCCCGAAGACGAGCAGAATCCGCGCCACGTCTATCAGATAGTGCATGACGAACTAATGCTGGACGGCAACTCGCGCCAGAATCTGGCCACGTTCTGCACCACCTGGGCGGAGCCCGAAGCACACCGGCTCATGGACGAATGTATCGACAAGAACATGATAGACAAGGATGAGTATCCGCAGACAGCCGAGATCGAGGGCCGCTGCGTGCACATGCTGGCGGATTTGTGGAACTCACCGGAGGCAGCCAACACCATAGGCTGTTCGACAACAGGTTCGAGCGAGGCTGCAATGTTGGGGGGAATGGCCATGAAATGGCGCTGGCGGGAGAAGATGCGTGCCCAGGGTAAGGTCACGGACAAACCCAACCTGATATGCGGTCCGGTGCAAATCTGCTGGCATAAGTTTGCCCGCTACTGGGATATGGAACTGCGGGAAATCCCAATGGAGGGAGACCGTCTGATCATGACGCCGGAAGAGGTAATCAAACGCTGTGATGAAAACACCATCGGTGTGGTTCCCACCCTTGGGGTTACCTTTACCTGTCAGTATGAACCGGTCAAAGCAGTCTCTGATGCCCTTGACAAACTGCAGAAGGACGCTGGCCTGGACATTCCCATCCATGTGGATGGAGCTAGCGGCGGGTTTCTGGCGCCCTTTGTAGATCCCGACCTCGAATGGGATTTCCGTCTGCCCCGGGTAAAATCTATCAACGCGTCCGGTCACAAATTCGGCCTTTCTCCCCTAGGTGTTGGGTGGGTCATCTGGCGCGACAAAGAGGACTTGCCTGACGATCTGATCTTCTGGGTCAACTATTTGGGCGGCAATATGCCCACCTTCGCGCTCAACTTCTCGCGTCCCGGCGGGCAGATCATCGCTCAGTACTACAATTTCCTGCGATTGGGCAAAGAGGGTTACCGAAAGATCCAGCAGGCCTGCTACGATACTGCTGCCTATCTGGCTGATGAGATCGGCAAGATGGGACCATTCAAGATCATCTATGACGGCCGTGGGGGAATCCCGGCCCTGTGCTGGACGCTAAAAGATGGTGTGAGTCCCGGATTCACTTTGTATGATCTTGCTGACCGCCTGCGAAGTCGCGGTTGGCAGGTACCCGCCTACTCAATGCCCGTGAACAGGGAAGATCTTGTGATTCAGCGGATCTTGGTGCGCCATGGTGTCAGTCGTGACCTGGGCGATCTGTTGATTGGGGACATCCGGCGTTGCATGGATTATTTCAAGAAGAATCCTGTATCCCATCCATTGACCGAACAAGAGGCCGGAGGTTACAGGCATTAGATGC
>JAUVYF010000068.1 GCA_030603215.1 Candidatus Bipolaricaulota bacterium | reverse complement strand
ATCTTGAGAGACACAGCTGTGTGTTGCTATACATCGAGGCAAAATGATCGTATTTGGGCCAGTCCCGTCCAGGCGCTTAGGAAGAAGCCTGGGTATAAATAACATCCCACCAAAAATCTGCACCTATTCGTGCGCGTATTGCCAATTGGGGCGCACTATCAACATGCAGGCGGCGCGGCGCGCCTTCTATAGCCCTGAGAAAATTATGGGGGAAGTATTAGAGAAGATAAGACTAGCCCGAGAAACAGATGAATCCATCGACTACCTCTCCCTTGTACCCGATGGCGAGCCAACCTTAGATATCGAGCTTGGCCGCACGATACAGTTACTAAGAACCACGCAGATCAAGGTTGCGGTAATCAGCAACGCGTCATTGATTTACCAGAAAAGTGTTCGTGATGATTTGGTGCACGCGGACTGGATCTCGTTGAAGGTTGACGCGGTAGATGAGACAATCTGGCGAAAGCTTGACCGACCACATAAGAACTTGCACCTTTCCGCAATTCTGGCCGGTGCGCGGGAATTTAGCGAATTATATACAGGCAAGCTGGTTACCGAAACTATGCTCATAGCTGGTGTTAATGATCATAAGGAACATATCGAGAAACTTTGCCAGTTTCTCGCAGGACTCACTCCTACTACTGCCTACTTGTCCATCCCTACACGCCCACCGGCAGAGACCTGGGCTCATCCTTCAAGCGAAACAACTATAAATCGTACTTACCACATTCTGTCCAAGGCCCTCAGACAGGTTGAGCTACTCACTGGCTACGAAGGAAATGCTTTCGCGCTTACCGGAGACGTAAAAGAGGATCTACTAAACATCACAGCCGTGCATCCAATGAGAAAGACTGCGATACAGGGGCTGCTGGCAAAAGCACAGGTTGGTTGGGATGTTGTCCAGGAGCTAGTTGATGATTCCCAATTGGTTGAGACAAGATACAACAACGCCACCTACTACATCCGGTCCTTGCGCAATATCTCTCCACGAGAAGGCTCTCCCTCTCCTGATTGAAAGAGCAGGCCTACAGCACGTACAGGCGACGCCTCCAATCCTTCTATCCTTAAGGGAAAGGCGGCAAAGAAGGGAGTTCCTGCGGTTGCGTACAACTGGTCTAGGTTGATAAGACTCTCCACAATCTGCACTCCCTCAGCAAGCAGAATCCTGTGGGCAGGGAAATCAACTGAATCCGATGGATCAGGGCTCGGTGAATCAAGACCAACGATGCGGGCACCGCTGTTAGCGAGGAAGGAGGCACTTTCGCGAGTTAGATATGGGAACTCCTTATAGAAATCAGGACTTCCGACTCGACTACACCAACCAGTATGAATGAGAACGGCAAGGCCAGCAAGCGAGCCTGCATCTTGAAAGACTCTCATCCCAATCCGTTTCTCGCGAGTACTAATAACAACCGCGGGTACGATGTCTAGCGGAATGGAAGCAACATCGCCGCCTCCATCCACGAAGTGAAGAGGGCTGTCAATATGAGTTCCACAATGACAGTCAAGCCTAGTAATCCTAGACAAGTTGTGCCCGTCTGTCTTCATAGTTGCTAAGTGCTCGATTTCTATCCCGACACGATCTCCAGGAAAGGATTCTGTTCCATCACATATCTCGCGAGTCAGGTCAATAACTCTTATTTGCAAGATCTCGCTCCTTTTTTTCATCTGATGAGCTTCCATCACACACTCTATCGCCCACTAACATTTCGGTCAAGATCCCAGTTTACCCAATGGGATATAGCACCAATAGAAAACCGTGTTATCCTTACGGATAATCTATTACTCAGGCGCCCGGCCATGTGGCAGCCAGTGTACCTTCAACCAATCCCAATCAAGAACTCAATATCTATATTGGCTCAAATCTACATATAGTTGTCCTCTTTTTAGGGTAGAATTAAGATGACAAATACTTATAATATAAGAACATGTTCGTTCAGTAGTGAACAGATAAGAGAAGGTTCAAGAAATACTATAAAGAGGAGGTCGGCATATGGCTAACAAGCAAATCTTGGATAAGCTCTCCATCTACATTCCCCAGAAGAAAATGGAACAGAATCCTGTTGAGCGACTGATTCGGCTGAGCGAGAAGCGAGATCGTTCGATTAACTACCTAGTGGTTGATGCGATCCTGCAGTACCTTACCAAGGAAGAAAAAGCTTAGACTCCAAGGATTGTCACCACTCAGAGAGATCAGAGTATGCTACATCTCTTCCTGTGACAACCTTTGCCCTGATGTTATGCTGATCCATACCTTCTTGCTGTTTGCCATTCTTGTTCCAACTCGTTGAATCTTCCTGCTGTTATGGCTGCACGAATATCACTCATCAAACGAACGATGAATCGAAGGTTATGCATTGACGCAAGTCGGTAAAAAGATAGTTCGCCAGAACGGCATAAATGCCTCAAGTACGCACGCGAGTGATGGCGACACGCGAAGCAGTCACAATGGCTAGCTATTGGGTTAGGGTCGGACTTGAACCGCGCGTTTCGCAAGTTGATCCGATGGCGAGGTGCATCTCGTACAAATACGGTGCCATTTCGCGCAATGCGTGTAGATGCGGCACAATCAAATGTATCCACGCCTCGCTCTACAGCAGCAAAAATATCGTCGATCTCTCCGATCCCTAGAAGGTGTCGCGGTTTTTCCACGCCAAGATATGGTATCGTCCAGTCAAGAACCAGGTGCATTTCCTCCTTTGATCGACCAAGTGAACCGCCAATGGCAAACCCTTCAAAACCTATCTCCTCTACTCTTTGCGCGCTTTCTTGCCGCAGAGCTCTGTACGCGCCCCCTTGTACTATGCCATATAGAACTTGCCCAGGGTTGGGGGACATCTCGCCCTTGGCCCCTTCTCGGAATGCTTCTAAGCCACGTTTCGCCCAGCGGTGCGTTCGCTCCATAGCTCTTTTCGTATAGCTATAAGAGTGTAATGGTGACGTGCATTCATCAAGAACAAGCGCGATATCCGCACCTAGTTTCTGTTGTAGTGTGATTACAGCTTCCGGCGAGAAGAAATGTTCTGACCCGTCCACGATAGAGCGGAACCTAACCCCTTCCTCATCTAGCCGAACAAGAGACTTTCTTCCCTGGTGTTCTTCTGTTGGTATGCAAGAACCACCTCCAGGGAAAATAGACGCGATTTTGCCTACACCATGTTCCTTTCCCGCTCCAAGACTGAATACCTGAAACCCGCCAGAATCCGTCATTACCGGCCCATTCCATCCCGAGAAACCATGTAGCCCACCTAATCCCGCAATTATGTCCTCACCTGGGCGTAGATGTAGATGATAAGAGTTAGCGATTACGATCTGTATGCCAAGTTCAACTAGTGTTTGAGGCTCAAGCGCTTTTACCGTTGCTTGCGTAGCTACGGCCACAAACGCTGGCGTTGCCACTTGTCCGTGCGCTGTTGTTAGTATCCCCGTCCGTGCTGACGATCCTGGATCTCGGCTCTGCGTTCTGAATAGATCGCTCATCAGTAGAAGGTGGTTAGCGTCCTGTGGTGTGGCGCCATTTCGCGGCGTTGCGCCATATTCCACAGAAGCCAGTCTATTTCTATTGACAACAGCACTCTTCCTAGTCGCAAGAGAGCGGCACGCAGCAATTCAACTGCCACGATCATCCCTGCTCGGATTTCCACTTCGTGTACCGAACCTGCGCAAATCCACTCTTTGCTATCAACTATTCGCGCTAGCGCCTCCGAGTAATCAAGTACTCCCTCATCGCGGAGGATTTGAGGAACTCTGTAATCAGCGAAAGCAGTCAGTTGTTCCATCTCCTTAAGCGCACCGTATGATTTGCCGCGAAAGCTCGCGCAAAGGTCGCTTGCCAGGATCTGTGCCCGCTTATAAAATGCGATCTTTTCTCCTATATACCAAGCCTCGTCACGAAATGATGGAAAGCCATCCACTAGGAGTTCAGTCAGCCGTATCGCGCTTCCGCCTGCATCTTCTATCAAGTTTGCCGCCTTGCCTTGATAGACAGAGACCATTCTGTCCCCAAGCTCGCGAAGGATAGTAACTCGCTCCTTAAGCAGCGGAATCTTCCCTATGGGACGCTCCCCTTGCAAAAGTGTACGTACCTCTTGTTCCTTGATACACATCAGGTAGGAGAAGTCGTCAATGGGCGGCTCCCCAATCATGAAGGCCTGTTTCAAGACCAAGGCAAGACCGAAATACCCTTGCACTTGTTCGCCTCCGACAATAACCTGCCAGCGTGGTTCGGGGAAGAAGCAAAAATTGAGGGCATCAAGTATCAACAGATAGCTCACTGTTCGTTCACTGCCGTCATAGAAATGGTGTTCGTAGCTCCACTGAGGAAGCGGCATATTCACCAGTAATCGAGCAAGCCGATCAATACGCTCTGGGTTGATAGCGACATCCATGCTTCCTCCACAAACGAACCGAGCTCGCGACACAATGTCTAATGTCATCTCTTCTTTCTTCCTCCATGATGAGAGCAGACTAAGATTATCAACCCGGGAACAGGTTCTCTCAAGAGATCTATTCTTGTTGCCTGATTATGTCTGTTGCTCAGTCGAGAGCTCTGTACAGCGCCTCGTAATCACAGTTTGGACTCCAAAACAAGTAACCATCCGCACTCATTTCCTTGGCCGCCCTTATCTGTTCACGAATATATGTTTCCAGACTCATACCATACGGAATTGCTCGATCAAATACCTGTAAGAACGGCCGTAAAGGAGTAGACACTCGGTCTTTCCCTGCACTAAGAGCATCCATTACCAGCTGATAAGGATTATCTTTGTAGTACTGCTCTACATAGTGTGAAGGATAAAGCATCGGTGAGATCAAATCGATACACGCGGCCATCTCCTCCAAAGACTGACCAATAGGATCAATCCGCTTCTTGTTCCAATTCCATAGCACTCGACCAAACACATCTGCTGAGAGAATAATCCGACCAGGGAGTTGTTGTCTCGCTTGCTGCAAAAATCTGTTCACCGCGCTATATCGTTGTTCATAAATGGGGAGAAGCTCGCCTTCATCGGGGAAACGCACGTAATCAAACTGGATTTCGTCAAATCCCAGCCTGGCAACTTCCTGAGCAACTTCCAGGTTGTAAGCGACAGCTCGTTCATCATCCGGTGAAACCCATGAGCCTGAGATCCCAAGGAAAGCCGCAAGTTTAGGATCATAGAACAGTACTTGTCTGGCAATCAGGTAGATCCCCGCCTCGCGCAAGGTAGTAAGAAGAGAGTGGAACTCAAGACGCCCGCTGGAAGCACCTATCGTATTTGCCAATGGAATGCTGCTCTCATAAGTCAATTCACCATGCATGTTCTTCACATTAATCACGACTGCGTTAAGCTTCTGCTCGCTAACGGCTGCCAGCACACTCTGCAAAACCCCGGGCTTATTGATCGCGTGAGAGGTGAGATAAACCCCGATACGATCGTGGTAACTAGGAGGAAACACACTCAAAGACGCTGGAGAGGTCTGATCCCATCCAACTATCCCAAGCAGCGTGAAAAGAAATCCCAAAACCAGCAGACAGCGAATAGACACTCTGTTCATGATTATCTTACGAAGTATACTCATCCTTATCAGCCATTATGGTCATATCGGTGTTTTCCACCTAGGACCTTGGACACGTTTTTCCTGCAACAGTTACTCAAGTAACTCTCAAATACCAGCAAACTACTTAACAGAAGCAGATTTCTCCAGGGTCGGATGCCTACAGCATTGTTGATACCTCTTGGTGGCGCTATAATTGCCAAGAAAGCCTGGATACAGACATACCAAGGAGAAAACCGTATGAGAAACACCGTTTGTGTTCTGACTATGCTGCTAATCTGTCTATCGATAGGGGCCCTAGCCCGGGAACCGCATGCCCCGATTACCATTCTTGGCAACAATGATTTCACTGCTGCAAACGGCGTTCTGTACGGAACTGGAACATTGGACGATCCCTACATAATCGCTGCTTGGGAGATTGACGTTCCCGTGGGTGCTGCCTATGGGATCAAGGTAGAGAACGCGAGCGCACACTTTGTGTTACGCGAATTGACTATTGACGGAGCAAGGGAAGAGCAGGGAGCAGCTATTCGCCTTGGCTTCGTTTCTGCGGCCACAATTGAAAACTGTCTAATCTCAAACACGCTTAACGGACTCGCCATCATCTCCAGCACCGACGTAGTTATGAAGGACAATAGCTTACAGGTCACAGGAAGAGGACTCTCTGTTATCGGTGCGGTAACCGACGAATACCGCCATACGATAGACGAAACCAACCTACTTAACGGTTATCCGATCAACTACTTCTGTGAGAGGAATGGCGAGAGAGTTAGCGGGCTCAATTCAAACAACTTATACATTGCGGCATGCGAGAACATGACAATCACTGATAATGAGATCATTGATGGAGATGGGATTCAGCTTGCCTTCGTCAGTAACTCATTGATTGACTCTAACGTAGCATACCGTAACTGCGAAGACGGGATCAGTCTTTACTGCTCGAATGATAACACGATAACGGATAATGAACTTGGCAATAATCAACATGCCGGGATACAGCTGTGGCTTTCAAACGGAAACAAGCTTTCTGAGAACCGGCTGCTGGCAAACAGCTATGGAGCGATTGTTTCCGCCAGCGATTATAATTATTTCTACAGCAATACGATTGCTGCCAACCCAATCGGAATTGAGCTAAACGCGGGATCGACTCAAAATACCATAACAGGAAGCATTATTTATCATGAGAACACACGATATGGAATCATTATCCATCAAGCAGTGGCAAACCACATAGAGAAAAACGCAATCGTAAGAGCCGAAATCGGCATTGTTGTAGATAGCCTGGCCAATAACAACACCATTTCTGCAAACACAATCATCGGCGGAGATACGGGCCTTGTTGTTAGAGGTTCTTACAACCGGATCACGCAAAATATGATTGCCCAGAACACCTATCAAGGGATCTTATTCCCCGAGACCTATGGAAAGGAAGCGATCACCAACAACAGAATCTTTGAGAACACCTTTACCGACAATGTGCACCACCTCTATCTTTGCACTGATTCTAATACAAATCTATTGTACGAAAACATGTTTTTCGGCGAAGCCAGCGAACTTATCAGTGACTATGGCAGGAATACCTGGACCAGCTCTGGTGTGGGTAATTTCTGGGAAGACAATCAGAAAGCTGACATAGACGGCAACCAATCTGACAATACCCCTGTGTTCCTTTTCCCCATTGGCGTCCAAGATGCCGCGCCACTCCTTTTGCCACTTTCCGATCGAAAAGGCCTCGGCATTCTTACTACCCTCAAGATACAAAGCGTGATACTGCTAACAGAGAAAGGCGATGCCATACAACTTCCCGTGCTTATCGCTGACAAGGCATACGAACGATTCATTGGATTCCGATCATTCCCTGCCTCCCTAGTTGACAATTTCCCCGCGATTTTGTTCTGTTACGACGAAGAGGTATCTGTTCACTTTACAATGGAAACGGTAAGCTTCCCACTTGATATCGTTTTTTTTGACGGACATGGAGCGCTAGTGGGGAGCGCAACTATGGAACCGGAATCACCAGACTTGTATACTGCACACAACCCCTTCCGTTACGCGTTGGAACTCCCGGGCGGGTACCTCGCCGAGCACGAAATCACTGCAGCAACGCGGTTAATCCTTACTGCAGATGAATAGGCCAAGACATGTTAGTGCAGTTATCTTTGACCTCGATGGAACCCTGGTTCGTTACCAAGGCGTGGAGTTTGAATCAAGTTGGGGTGCGATTGGTAGCGCTGCTGGTGTAAAGGAAGAATGGGACCTCCTCCTTGCCAAGTACTTTCCCCGCCCAGATGCTTACGCGGAATGGATGTCCGAAAACGCCCGACTTCTAGCTGGTGTTCCTGTGAAACAAGTTACGAAGAAAATCCTTCCGCCTCCTTACGCGACTGGCGTCCCAGAGGCAATTCGCACGCTGGGGAAGCTCTATCTTCTCGGAATCCTTTCTTCTGGTGTTGACCTTGTTGCCGAATATGTACGTAAAGATCTTGGCTTTGAGTTTGCTGTTGCCAATCGCTTGCTCGTTCACAACGGCTCCTTCACAGGAGAAACAGAGACCATAGTTGGTCTCTGGAAGAAAGCAGATGTCATGCGGCAGACCGCACTGAGAATAGGCCTTCCTCTTTCAGAGATCTGTTATGTCGGTGACCATGTCAATGATGTCCCCGTCATGGATCTTGTTGGCCTGTCGATAGCGTTTAACCCAAAGGCTGCTGAGCTGGAAGATGTTGCTGACTATGTAACACGAAGCTTTGCTGACATTCCTATGTTGGTCGAGAAGTGGCAGCACAACTAATCGATACACCCGGCCAATTCACCTGAGGTCCCTCGCAGTTAAGCTAAGGCAAGGTAACCTAGAGAAAGACTCAACAACCTATCCTCTCGCAAAGACGCAAAGCACGCCAAGAAGAACAGTGAATAGTAAATAGTGAGTGGTGAATGGTAAGGACCAACTGATAACTGAAGACTGATTACTGCTTTCTCACCCTCACCTAACCTCTCCCTTCATAGAGGGAGAGGGATGTCTTGCAATCTTCCCTCCCCGATCGAGGGAGGGAATTGAAGGGAGGGGGAGGGTTTTGTTTGTGTAGCGTCGTGCTTTACTTGCCCTGTGCAATCCTATTGCACTGGGGCACCCGACGTTAAGGATAAGATCGCGTAGACCGTCTGTAGCGTAGGAAAA
>JAUVYF010000008.1 GCA_030603215.1 Candidatus Bipolaricaulota bacterium | reverse complement strand
CACTAATCCTTTAGCCCTGGCAGTGGTGACAAAGTCCTGCCTTAACGTATCAAGCACATCCGCACGGCTGATCCGAATGATTGACGCCAATGCCGGAAAAGATAAGGAAAGGGCAGGCAAGATGATATGTCGTAACGCACTCCTAAACGCAACCCAATTACCGGTGAGAAGGCTGTCAATCAAGAACAGCCGCGTAATTGATGTAGGCCTGGGAACAATCATACCGATGCGCCCGCCTCCTGGAAGCAAATCTAGCTCGAGGACAAAAAGAAGTTGTAGCATCAGCGCAAGCCAAAATGCAGGCAACCCCAAGCCCGAAATAGAGACGAGACGGCTAAGATGATCTATCCACCGGTTTTGGTGAACAGCAGAGAGAACACCAAGCAAGATACCAGTTAGGACAGCGAAACTCAAAGAGACAAGGACCAGTTCTAACGTAGCCGGAAAGAATCTAGCAAGATCTTCCCTTACAGATCGGCGGGTACGAATCGATTGTCCTAAGTCTCCCTTCAACAGTTGGGTAAGGAATATTCCGTATTGCTCCAGTAACGGCTTTTCTAAACCCAATTTCTCCTTTAGATGCTCAACCATCTCTGCTGTTGCGAACGGACCGGCGGCAAGACGAGCTGGATCTCCAGGCGCAATATGTGATACCACAAAAATGACGACGGATAAGCCCAAGAGCGTGAATATCAATAGGAATAGCCGCTTTGCAAGGTAATGCAACATTATTGTTCAGCCGCCCCTTATCACCCCATACAATAAAAGCCCATCCCCCGCTTTGCTGAGTAGGGGATGGGTATGTATGTCGAAGGAACTACTCCTCTATGTAAAGCCAATACATGTCGATCTCTCCAGTGAAGCGGACAGGGCTAAACGTAAAGCCTTTCACAAAGTCCCTGAAAGCCCACGTCCTAGTGTAGAGCATGCCGAAGATCTCCGTTGCGTCCTCTAGGATCTGTCGCTGAATCTTCTCGTAGAGTTCTGCTCGTTCATCCCAATCGGAGAGTGCACGAGCTTGGTCGATCCAGATATTTACCAACGGGTTATCGTAAAAATGCGAGCCGTAGTACATTCCATAAGCTGCCGGGCCGTACTGGCTCGCAACCACATCGGGGTCGTTGACGATAGGGGTTGTATAGACCGCCATCATATCAGGAGATGTTTCCGGGGTTGAGCCCACGGCAACCATCTCAGGCCAAGGCAGCGGTACAATGTTTACGTCGATTCCGATCTTTGATAGGCAATCCTTCAAGATCAACCCTATCTTTGTCTCCTCGGGGTGTCCAGCAACCAGGACGTAATCCAAGGTGAACCCTCCGTCCGGGAAGCCAGCCTTCTTCATGTACTCTTTCGCCTTGTCGAGGTCCTGCCGGTACATGATATCCGCGAGGCTCACGTATCCATCGAGCCCTTGTGGGAATGGACTATCCTCCAGGACAGCGTGCCCATCATAGATATCGATCAAGGCGTCGTAGTTAAAGGCATCGCAGATGGCCTTGCTAACGTTCTTAATCGCTGTGTAGCCTTTCTGCGTGTTCATCTTGATTCCGAACGTAGTTCGGCCAATGTCTTCGGTGACGTAGATCCCAGGGTAGTTAGCCACTAGCCCGAAATCTTCGATAGTCAATCCTTCTGCGATATCGATCTCACCCTTTTGGATGCCAATCCTCTGAGATGCAGCTTCCCGCATTAGCTTGAAAATGAACCCGTCGATATGGTCTTCATGCGGCCACCCTCGCCAGTAATCCTCAACATCCTCCAACCAGTAGTATTCTCCGTGCCGCCATTCCTTGATCTTGAATGGTCCGGAGCCAGCCTCGTGATCCTGTAACCAGTCAGCATCGTGGGCGTTGACCTGATTGGGATTCATGATGTACCACCATGCAATGTAGTGAGGGAACGGGGCAAAGGGATAGTTGAGATGAAAAACAACCGTGTAGTCATCGACAACCTCGATACCGGTCTCTGTATCCAGAATGGCTAGGAGCATCCAAGCAGGTCCCTGCTTGCCTTCCAGCGTACGCACAAAGGAGAACTTTACCGCTTCAGCGGTCACTGGATCTCCGTTGTGGAATACCGCGTTCTTCACAAGACGGAATGTGTATGTTAGGCCATCCTCTGAGATGTCCCAAGATTCGGCGAGACAGGGAACGAGAATGGGGCTCTTTGGCTGCAGCGTTTCTCCAAACAGGTACAGCGTTGGATCACCTTCGTACGACAAAAGCGCATCATATAGGGCTTCTTGAATCATTCGTGCAGACCAATCGTAGTATGCGCTAGGGTCGATGTTTGGTGCCGGTTGACGACCGCCAAAGACCAGATACTTCTCTCCATCCTGTTCCACATACGCAAAGGAAACTACGGAAATCAATAGACAAACTACCGCAATTATCCCAACCGATACTGCAAGACTGAGCTTTGAAGATTTCACTGTTATACCTCCTTGTACTCTAGTTTCCTTCCTGAAACTTTCCTGTAATTATCCTTGGCCGTGGCAGATCACCTCCTTCCTGTGCTCCCTACAACAGCTCAATGAGCTCCTCACAGGCAATATATGAAGCCAACCAGCTCCTGTGCGATCATCTTCTGATCTCCGTAGACGGGAGGGCCTGCAAGTGTTTCATCGCTCCATATAGCCTGAGCATCAGGCGGAATTCTACCTCGTCGTACAGACTACAGGAGCCGTTTCCATATTCCTTTGCTACCTCCAAGCAGTACCTCGCTGCTGCTTCCAGAGCCAGTGGGTCATTGACTCCTGTGCCTATTCCTGGTATCACTGCTCCTGAGGTTGTAGCAACTCCAACAACTGGGCTATCTGTCGCTGTTGATGGTTGCATAATGCTGTTTATGTGGTCCAGCCCGTTTCCGTAAGGGGTTATGTCCGCGGTAGCGAGCGGAAAGGTAACAGGGGGCTTTCCTGTGGTTTGCCTCATTATTACGAGAAGATCTTCGCTTACTCTTAGGATGTACCCTTCCTTCACTGTTGGCGAGATGGCGAATCCATTGCAGTTGACTATCTCATTTCCCTTGGTTGCGTCTATGCTCAGTATCCCATCCATGCGCTCATCCAACTCGATGTCATTCATGGTTGCCATTCCTACTGGAGAACCCATGAAAGGAACGGGCTTGTGTGGCATAACGGGCGATCGCGGACAGATATGAGTAGAGATAATAATGTCTCCTTGTAGCGCATCGCCTTTCCTTTGCATGTCGAGCAGTTTCAGGCCCAGAGCGATTACCACTATCGCTCCATCTGCATCTGAAACAGCACCAATCTTCTCTGGCCTTGCGCCAACGCCGCCGAGCTTACCGATGATTCCAAGTGTGCGTGAGTGGCCTCCAGCTGCTTGGCCGTTGCTTCCCGGAACAAACAGTTTGAGAAAATCTGTGCTTCCCTCTGTACCTTTCACCGTCCGTAGATCAATCTTCGCATCCGGGTTAACCTTCCACAGCCTCGCGGCAACGCCCTCTCCAGAGACGCCGGCGTCATCAATCAATGAAAAAGCTTCAATTACCTGCTTGAGGAGCATACCTGGGAATCCTCCTTTGGAAAGACATACCGGACGATCTCTTTTCCTATCGCCCTTTCAACATCGCGAAACACCTGCCGATCTTGCATGCTTGCACCAAGGATCAGGTTCTCCTTTGGAGCCACAATCACGCTTATCCGTTGAGCTTTGTTCAGGTCTGCGCTGGAGATGGGAGAGCCGGTCTCAGCATCCATAGTCATGATCAAGTCAGGGAAAGTAGCTAAGCGCTCCCCTTGCTGCTCCAATGTCATGTATTCATTCCAAAAGGTAATTTCAAGGTCGCCAATCACCACTTTCCCCACATCCAAACCTTGTTGCACTATAAGTTCTACCGAGTCGACGTTTGCGCGGGCTACCACTTTCCCACCAAGGACCTCTACAACTTTCTGTATCTTCTCTTCCCCAGTTTGACCACTCAAGTACGCTTTGCCCAGTCGCACCGCTTGGGTCAGGGCTCCTACCGCCGCATTCGCTTTGATATAGGATGCGGGTAGAGGATGTCTGGCTACAGCTATCAGTCCACCGGCCTCGTACGATGCCTTGATGACCAACTCGGTGAGAATGGGGAGTGATCCTTTCCCGTATATCTCAACATACGTACCTTTTTTCTTCGATCCTCCAGCCGCAGCCTGTTCAGAGACGAAATCACTGTTCACTGACAGTCCCATTGCTCCCATGGTCCCTATTGGGTAAGCTCGTCCGTTGCACGCTGCGTCGATCAAAGGAATCTGAAGGATTGCCGACTGGACCAGCCCGTTAATCGAAGCCGATCCTCCCATTTCATTTGTCATGAGGCCGGCAATTTGCTTACCTGTGTGATCCATGAGAAGCTTCACCGCTCGTACATAATGAGAAGGGATCGGGCGCTGTTTTCTTGATGGAGCTCCCACAGCTGAAACAGTAGCTATCAAAGAGTCTTCGGGAACTTCAGCTGAATCGAGCATAGTTGGGTATCCTAGCTTTAGAGCCAACCGGCCAAGCCGAATACCTTCTTCTACACTTCCACCACCGCCACCACCTAGAATCCCTCCACCAAAACAAGCTTGCTCAACCCACGCATCGTCAAGTACTATCATCGCGCCTCCCCATCAAAACACACATATTTCACAATCTCCTTCCCAAGTATTCTCTCTATGTCACGAAAGACCCCGCGGTCTCTCATACCTCCACCAAGATTCAAATTAGCTTGTGAGACTGTCATTACTGCGATTTCTTGTCCCTCTCGGATCTCGGCAGTTGTGATTGGGTGGCCCGTCTCAGCATCTATTGTTGCAATCAGATCCGGAAAGGTTGCCAAACGTTCACTGCCATGTTCCAGTGTCATGTACTCATTCCAAAAAGTTAGCCCAACATCGCCTACTTGTAGCTCTCCTACGTCAAACCCGTTTCGCACAGCAAGGGTCAATGATTCCACTTTACCACGAGCTACAACCTTACCATTAACTGTATTGGTGACTTGTTCTATTCTCTCCGCTCCTGAATCACAAGCCAACCAAACTTTTCCCAGTTCAACGGCTTGTCCTATAGCACCAACTGCAGCATTCGCCCTTACAAAACTTGGCAATATCGGAGTCCTAGCAGCGGCAACAACACATTCAAGCTCTTCTGCCAGCTTCCTGGTTAGTTGAGCTATGATCGAAAGAGAACCCGAACAACACAACTCAACATATTCAGCATTCCGCTGCGATCCACCAATGGTAACTTGTTGGACCACGTAACCAGGCTGCAAGGATATGCCCATTGCTCCCATCACTCCCGTAGGATGAGCTCTGCCATTGCAAGCGGCATCAACCAAGGGAAGATCTACGATAGCGGATTGCACTAGCCCATTTACTACAGCAAGTCCCCCTATCTCGTTGGTCATGAGCGCACCCACCTTCCCCTTCAGCTCCTCCAACATGAGGCTTACCGCCCTTACGTAGTGCGAAGGCATAGGGTGCTCCGCAACCGATGGAGCACCTACCGCGGATACAACCAGTATGAGCGAATCTTCAGGCAACTGCGCCAAGTCAACCATTCTAGGATCACCTAGCTCAAGCGCCAGTCGGCCCAAGGACCTTCCTTCACTCATGCTTCCGCCACCGCCACCGCCGAGGATGCCACCGCCAACAATGGCTGCCTCTATCCATTCCCTGTCGATCTGCCCAATCATCCTAATAATCCCCTTTACTTCCCACGCTAGAGATCCTGGTCTTTGCTAAGCCAAGAAAACATATGAGAAACACCTTTTCTCGCCGTGCCTCCTCACTCAACACGCCCTTTGCGTTGTATGTCCTGTCAACCATCATGGCTAGATATCGTGGAGTTTCAGTTTCTCGGATATCTCCTTTGCGCTACTTACCACTAGCTCAATTAGGTTTGCGCTATCACATTGCGCAAACCGGTGTATTGGAATCCCAATGCTTAGATCTGCTTCTAGTCTTTCTCTCCTGTTCAAGATCGGCGCGGCAATGGCAACTACGCCTTCGTGCATCTCGCTAGTACTCACTGCAAAACCAGCTCTCTTGATCTCCTTAAGATCAGCCTTCAGTTGTTCTGGATCCGTAATTGTATTCTCCGTAAACGCTGGAAGTCCTACCTTTCTTATCACCTGCTCTGTTTCTTCGTCATTCAGGTAAGCAAGTAGAACCTTGCCTGTTGCTCCGGCATGAAGATGGAACGGCACGCCATACATATAGGAAACTCTTAAGTTGTGCTTGCCTTCTATTTTCTCCAGGCACACCCCTCTTTCGCCCTGTCGCCCGCAAAGCAGAACGCTCTCACCCGTTTGACTCGCTAGGGTCTCCATTACGGGAAGAGCCAGAGAAATGTTGCTCTCGCGTTTGATTGCGCTGGCCAACTCCAGGATCTTGAGCCCCAACCGGTAATATCCTGGCTTTGTGTCCGCCTTGATGTATCCCTGGGCCTTAAGAGTTGCCAGATATCTGTAGATCGTGCTAGTTGAGAGATTTGTTAGTGTGGAAAGCTTTGAAATGCCGATCGGACTAGGGTGCTTTGTGAAAAGAGAGAGGAGTTCTAGCCCCTTTTCCAGGATGGCTGATGACGCCATTAGAACCTCCACATATTATCAATATTTAAGAACTACTTCTTAACACTCACAAATTATTATGCCCATTTATCTTCTTTTGTCAACCAGTCAAAGAGGTCAGTTGTTGAGTAGTGAAAAGCAGTACGATTCCTTATTCAACTACTTGACTATCCCGTTACTTGACTGCTTTACACCTTTGACACTCGACCACGGACCATGACTGACCACCATTTTGTGGACATTCGCCACAAATTGAACTGGCGGTAGCTTGTATTTCTGGTTAGACTAGTGAGATGAGAAGCGTACTTACGACTCATAAGCATCTTTGCATTTGCAGGGGAGAACGGTTATGAACAACGACATACCTCTGGATTTTATTCGCCAGACTATTGCCAGTGACTTACAGGTAGGCAAAAACGACAGGCGGGTACACACACGCTTCCCGCCGGAGCCGAATGGCTACCTTCATATCGGCCACGCGAAGAGCATTCTTCTAAACTACGATATTGCCAAGGAGTTTGGGGGTAAGTTCAACTTACGCTTCGATGATACAAATCCGGAAAAGGAAGAGCGCGAATACGTCGAATCGATCAAACAGGATCTTCGATGGCTAGGAGTCAACTGGGAAGACCGAGAGTACTATGCATCTGATTATTTCGACCAGCTATATCAGTGGGCGTGCAAACTGATCAAAGACGGCAAGGCATACGTATGTGATCTTTCGTCTGAGCAGATCAGTGAACATCGTGGGAAAGCCATTCAGAATGAGGGCAAACTGATCACTCCTCCAGGGAACGATAGTCCATACCGTAACCGGTCTGTTGAGGAGAATCTTGATCTGTTCAGCCGCATGCGCGACGGTGAGTTTCCAGATGGCGCTAAAACCTTGCGAGCCAAGATCAACATGGCCCATCCCAATCTAAATATGCGCGATCCCATCATGTATCGTATCCTGCATGCTTCACATCATCGCGCTGGAAACAAGTGGTGCATCTATCCAATGTACGATTGGGCACATGGCCAATCCGATTCAATCGAAGGAATCACACATTCTATTTGCACTCTTGAGTTCGAGAATCATCGTCCACTCTATGATTGGTACTTGAATCAACTTGCCGTTTATCATCCTCGCCAGATTGAGTTCGCTCGCCTAGCTCTAACCTACACTGTAATGAGCAAAAGGCTGCTTCTGCAATTGGTTAAGGAAGGGCACGTACAAGGGTGGGATGACCCACGCATGCCAACTATTGCCGGCCTAAGGCGACGTGGGTTTACTCCGGAAGCGATCCGCGAGTTCTCTAAACGTATAGGTGTGTCTAAGGCAGAAAGCACGGTTGAGTATGCATTCCTTGAACATTGTTTGCGCCAGGACCTGAACAGACGCGCTCCGCGTGTCATGGGAGTCCTTGATCCCCTCAAAGTGGTAATCACCAACTTCCCTGAACACAAAGTCGAACAACTTACCGCAATCAACAATCCTGAAGATGAGAGCGCTGGTACTCGCAACGTGCCCTTTTCAAGCGTACTGTACATTGAGCGCGAGGACTTCATGGAGGATCCCGTAAAGAAGTTCTATCGACTGTCACAAGGCCGCGAGGTACGGCTCCGCTACGCGTACTTTGTTACCTGCACAGATGTAGTGAAGGACACAAAGGGAGACATAGTGGAGCTCCGGTGCACCTATGATCCGGCAACGCGTGGTGGCGATTCCCCTGACGGCCGCAAAGTCAGGGCAACACTTCATTGGGTATCAGCCAAACACGCGGTCGATGCCGATGTTCGTCTCTATGAGCATCTGTTCGCAAAGGAGAATCCTACCGAGACTGAGGGAAATCAGCAGTGGCTAGATAACCTAAACCCAAACTCTCTTAGTGTTCTTAGCGAATGCAAACTTGAACCAAGCCTTGCTGAAGCAAGACCAGGTATGCATTACCAATTCGAGCGCAAGGGCTATTTCTGCGTAGATGTTGACTCGAAGGCGGAGAAACTTGTATTCAATCGCACCGTTACGCTGCGTGACACATGGGCTAAGATTCAGAAGAAGGAAGGGAGATAGGTAAGGCAAGCCCGGGTCTTGTGTCTCTTACTGTGTGCCCAATTGTTACAAGCGGATCAGCCGTAGTGCATTTCATTGTATGTGATCCGTGCAGTACAGTACTATATAGGAGAACAGTAGCGAGTCAACGAGAAGGAGGTAGTTTAATGAGAAAAGTTTCGTATTTGATTGTTCTCTGTTCACTGCTTATGTTGCCAGTGTTCGCGGGACAAGCAACCAGTCTTGAGACCAGAGTCGGGATAGATAGTTCTTCGAACCTGTCGTTTGCTTTCCAGGCTGAGGGGGATATTTCTTCCAGCATGAGTATAGCCTTCGTCGTTGAGACAAGCCTCGTGGGCTTTGGCGCGACGCAGACATCATCCACTTCAGTTGGGCTAAGAGCCAAATGGTACCTTGCTAGCAAGGATGCTCAATTTGTGCCTTATCTTGGCTTCGGTGGACACATGAAGATGGAGGGGACAACAACGACCTATCTGGTAGAAGCGTTCGTTGGTGGGCGGGTGAACATAACACCAAACATCTATCTCTTAGGAGAAGGAGCCATCTTCTGGCCAGTAGCAGCGCCCGCAGACTACTATTGGAAGTTCTACACAGGACTAGGCTTCGCAATAGACTTCTAGCCGGATAATAGCCTGCGAGTCCGTGTTGTGAATGGCAACAGTAAAGTGAATTCCGTTCGAAAGCTACTCTTTCGCTGAATTACGAAAGAGTAGTTTTTTTATTGTCTGGGTGTTCTATATGAGCTCGTCTTCATCTTCCACAATAGCGATCAGTGCTATGATCTGCACCATCAAAGCTGCTTTTCTAGTGGCAATAGGATAGTCCGCTAGCTCTTTAGAAGGAAAGTGTGTTGTGAAGGGTTCTTGGGTATTGACGCTGTTCGCAGTATAATCACATAAGAATGGCAGTTGTCAACAAGATTGGTAAAGTCATGAGGCGTAATCATGCCCTGGCTAACTTTGACCAGGAGCGAATTGTTCGTGCTTTGCGACGAGCAGCAGATTCAATCGATGGCTTTGAGAAGGATTACTTGCCAGGAATAAACGATCGCATATTCGCTGCAACTGGAGCAGATAGTGAGATTGCCGAGTTTCTTTCCGACTTGATTGTAATCTGTCTGAATGCTGAACCGCGCCGCCTCGTGTCGAACTTCCCTCCAACTATAGAGGAAATCCAGGATACAGTGTTGCACGTTCTAAGAAGCTATGGCTTCGATATTACCGCGGATGCTTACAGTTGTTTTCGCTGGGGACATCACTGGCTACGTGAAGGGAGTATAACCGAGGAGCAGTTTGTGAGAAATGGTTATCCTTCGAAGTACCTGAATCTCCTATTGACATGGAACAAGCAGCATAACTGCGACACTATAGCGCATTTGAACGAGGTCGTTCAAGGTGGAGGAATTGGACAGCTGATAGAAGATGCTCTTGCCTACTACGAGGCGTCACTCGATGAGGCAGCAGACAAGGTAATGGCTCGTATCGATGCTGGCAATGATATCAAGATGATTTGGATCAGCGGGCCGTCAGCTTCAGGAAAGACAACAACAACAGTCAAGTTGACTGAGCGTTTGGAGGAGCGCGGTCTACGGTTCCTTATGCTCAATCTTGATGATTACTTCTGGCCATTGACAGAGCACCCAACTGATTGGATAAATGACCGTAATTATGAAACACCAGCGGCGCTTGATATCCAGCTCCTGAACGAACACCTAAGAGCGCTGCTTGATGGAGAAGCTATTGACAAGCCAGTGTATGACTTCAAAGAAGGAAGACGCAGCAATACAAAAAGGATCCAGCGTGAACCGGGTCAAATACTGCTCCTAGACTGTCTGCACGGATTTTACCCACCGATAACAGAGCATATCGACCCTACGGTAATGTTTCGCTTGTACATTGAGGCAATGAATCCTCTATACGAAGGAGATGGCACAGCTAATCGATTGACCAGATTTGAAGATGTTCGCCTTCTGCGCCGGATGCTACGCGACATCAAGCATCGCGATCATCCCCCGCTTTCTACAATCCTGCATTGGCACTATGTTCGTATGGGTGAGCTGTTTAGCATCATCCCACTCAAGGGTTTGGCCGACCACATAGTGAATGGAGGAATGCCATTCGATCTTCCCGCGCTAAAGCCGTTCTTCTCGGGAAGGGAAACACATTGGCCACAAAGTAGAGACCTCGTTCAATACACTTCGCTGCTTGATGCGCACATTCGCCATGCCCGGGTGGAGAAGCTCCTGCAGTCGGTCTCAAGCTTAGATCGCTCTGTTGTGGAAGGATTCGATCTCATTCCGGGCGATGCAATGATCCGAGAGTTTATTGGCGGAAGCTCCGTAAAGATCCCTCACAACGAATAGTCGTCCGACAGAATTGCAACTGGCAAGCTTTACGCCTAACATTGATAAACAATCATGCCAGCAAATTTGACTCCGGAGTTTAAGAAGGCTCGAGACCGCTTTCGCGTCGCGCAAAGCAGACAAGACAAGCTTGCCGCCCTGGAAGAAATGCTAACCACGATCCCCAAGCACAAGGGGACAGATAAGATGCGAGCGGATCTTACCCGGCGCATCGCTAAACTGCGCAACCCTCAGCCACAGATTAGGCACGGGAAGGGATCCTCCTTGCATAACATCCAGCGAGAAGGGGCGGGGCAAGCCGTACTTGTTGGGCCACCGAACAGCGGGAAATCAAGCTTGCTTGGTTCGCTATCTAATGCCCACCCCGAGATTGGCGAATACCCTTATTCTACCGTTTTTCCTGTTCCAGGCATGATCGCTTTTCAAGATGCCTCCATTCAGCTCATTGACCTGCCTCCAATTACCGGTGACTATGGTGATCCGTGGATATATGACCTAATTCGCCAAAGCGACCTCTGCCTGCTTGTATTCGATGGACGTAATCCACAACACTTTGCCAAAGAGATCAAAGAGATCCTTTCCTTGTTAGAGGAGAGACACATCCTCCTTGTCGAATCTAAGGAGCGAGGCCCAGTGGCAGAAACAGGAGGGAATGATAACCGTGAGATCCCAGGGCGAATCGTCCTCACAAAAGGTGACTTGAGCGATCACAGCGGACTTCTTGAGGAGAGCTCGTCTTTCTTTACAACTGTGTCTACTTCGACGGTAACTTCGCATGGCTTGGATGAATTGCGAAAGACGGTATTTGCTGCCCTTAACATTGTACGTATCTATACAAAGCTTCCTGGAAAGCCTCCAGATATGAAGGAGCCATATACCTTAGAGTTGGGCAGCACTGTTATCGACGCAGTCAAGCTAGTTCATCGGGAATTTGTGGACAAACTTGGATACGTGCGTATTTGGGGATCGGGAAAGTTTGACGGGCAGAAAGCTCCATCTGATCACGTACTGCAGGACAAAGACATAATAGAGATCCACCTCAGCTAGATTATGCCGGGTCGAGGTCAATCTCTAGACTGGGAATAGCCTTGCGAGCAGCCAAGCAAGCCGATCGCACAGTTGTGGCCTCTTTCCCTTTAATCAGGAAATGCGCTTTGCCTCCTCTGCCCGGAAATAGGGCAGGACCAAGAGCTTCCACTTCAAAACTGTGCATCACTTCAATTAGCGCTTCAGAGGCGGTAGTATGCAGAATCACACGCGCCAGATGGGAAAATGGAGGATAAAACAAGCTCTCTCTATCAGCGATTTCTGATTCGTAGAAGTAATCATAATCCCTCCTTGCTGCCGCTACTACTGCGTAATGGTCAGGGTAGTGTGTCTGGATTATGGCGGTTCCGCTTTCCATACGGCCAATCAGATTCGAAAGGTATTGATAAGTCCGCTCTGCCGCGCGGAAATCAGGGAATGCCAACAGCCGATCGACTCCAATTGCTCCCACCAATCCCAGAGAAGGGATAACTGGGCCTTTGGCGATTACAGGGGTTCCAACCAGGATATCAATCTTCCCGCTGGCGATCTCTTGAATGGCCTCCGCGTATTGGCGCGGAGGCAACGTATCTCGATCAAACCGAGAGATGGATGCTTGGGGGAACAGATTCCTCACTTCGTTCTCTAGTCGTTCACTTCCTACGCCAACAAAGCGAAGGGCGCGTGAGCCACAATCTGAACAGACCATACTCTCAAAGCTTCTTCCGCAGCTATGGCAGACAAATTGGGCCCTCTTTACATGGTAAGTTAACGCTACTCCGCAGTGCTTACAACGAAGCGGGTGGCCACATTTCTTACACAAAACAGCCTGAAAATAACCACGGCGGTTAACTCCCAACAGAGATCCTTTGTCCAGGGAGATTGCCTGCTCAATTGCCTGGGCGAGTGGGTTGCTTAATACCCCGTGCTCCTTGTTCATGTCCACAATTCGCACATTGATTTGTCTGTCACTGTTGTTGGGGCGAATAAGTTCAAACTGTCCCCGCGTTGCCGCATGAAATGTTTCCAACGAGGGGGAAGACGATCCGAATATGGTTTGGCTATTCTTACCTTTCTCTACTGCCACGAGGCGTGCATGGTAGTGAGGAAGCATCTCTTGTTGTTTGTAACTTGCGTCTTGTTCTTCATCCACAATTATGAGGCCCAAATTCGCAAAGGGAAGAAAAAGAGCAGAGCGGGTACCAACGACAAATCGCAATTCTCGGCTCCTCACACGCTCCCAAACCCTTCCTCTCTGACCGTCAGCAATCCCGCTATGGAAAAGCCCTATCTCTATTCCGAGGTGTTCCTGGAGGTAAGAGTGCAGTTGTTGTGCAAGGAACATCTCCGGCGCAAGGATGAGGATGTCGCGGGATGTGAGCAGCTCTCTTTCTATCCAACGAACATAGTCTGGCCAACGGCTGGCAGAGAAGAACAGAACCCGTTTCCCGTGCAATTGCTTGTATTTGAGTAACGAAGCATTGTCGAGCGTCTCTTCGGTTCGGCTGTTTGACGCCACTTCATGCAGTGTGCTGCTCTTCCTCAATAGTCCCTTCTCCAGTAGTCGGTTGACCGCTCCGTGAATTGAGCCCAGCTGTTGACGTAACTCTGTTTCTTGGCATGACCCGTGCGCAAGAATGTAGCGCAATAGATCGGCTTGCCGCGGTGCACGCTTGGAAAGAGTCTCCAGAGAAGGAAGCATCCTTTCTATGTCATGTGGTATAGACAAGAAACGCTCTTCACGCTTACTTATTTGCGTTGGAAGGATGCGATTGGCAACCAGACTCACTGGCCCTAGGTATTGCTCGGCTATACGAGAGCAAAATGCAAGAGCCTCAGAGGAGAAAGCTGGCCCGCGCGAGATGTCTACTATTTCCTCCAGTGGTCCTGGGTGGTTACTCTTCTCTGCTAGCGCAGCGACAATCCCCCACTGCTTCTTGTCCCGAAAGCGTACGCTGACCCGTTTTCCGACAGCCATGTCGTCAGATAGCTTTTGGGGGACAAGAAAGTCAAAGGATTTATGTATGGGAAGAGGAAGAAGGACACGTGCGATCAACGTCTTTTCTATCCAGCGAATAGGTATCCGTTGGTAACTGGATAGCTGCTCTATCACCCCGAGAAGATTCTACTGTAGTTAGGTGGCGATAGCGAGCGAACTCCCGAGATCAGCCCATCTACGCCTACTACGGCTCCCTGAGATCCAAACCGATACTTGCATCACATAGGGTTGTACGGCCAACGCCTGTGACGGAGCATTAACCTTCCTTATAGAATCCCGAGCTCAAAGGCAATAAAGAGTGCAGCGCTTGCAACAGCACAACTCGCAACAGCAACAATCGAACCAGTTCTCAACCACTGTCTAAATGTGAGAGGTTCTCCCATACTGTTCGATAGGGATACAACAAACACATTGGATGCCGCTCCGATAGGTGTCATGTTGCCTCCAAAACCCACTCCAAGAGCAAGGGCCCACCAAAGTGGACCCACTGCAATCCCCTGAATTGCCAGCCCTTTCAGGATTGGGAGAATAGCGATCGTGAATGGGACATTACTAAGCACACCAGAAGCGATCGCGCTTACCCACAGAATCACGAGTGCGGTAACGAACATCCCATGTTCAACCAACTGAGCAATTGCTCTCCCGGACAAGGTGATAATCCCTCCTGCCTCCAATCCTCCAACAATGACAAACAGCGACATAAAGAAAAGCAGAACCTCCCAATGGATCTCGCTTAAGAGTTTGTCAATCTTTGGTCTTATCCAGAGAAGGCCAAGGCACGCACCGATCAACGCGACCAAACCTGCCTGGAGACCAATTCGTTCGTGAACAAGAAAAAGAAGGATGGTGACCCCCAGCACTTTCAGCATTCGCGCCGTCGTAAGGGGATCAATGATTGCCTGTGATTCATCCATTCGCATGAGGTGGTCTATGTTCTCGGGCTTACGCATGAGGACGGATCGGAAAAGGAAGAGAAGAATCCCCTGAGCAATAATCCAGGCAACAAGCACAATCGGTGCCAGATGAGCCAAGAAGTCAGTGAAACTCAACCCCGCAGCTGAGCCAATAAGGATGTTCGGGGGATCCCCAATCAATGTTGCGACTCCCCCAATATTGGAGAGCAGAACCTCGCTTACGAGGAATGGCAAAACAGATATGCCCATGATATCAGCTATAGAGATTGTCACCGGAACCATGATGATGATTGTCGTGACGTTATCAAGTACCATTGAGACAAGGCTTGTAACGACACCCAGGTACACCAACAGAAGCCACGGTCTTCCCTTGGCAAGTTTGGCTGCTCTTATCGCCATGTACTGGAAAAAGCCAGTGTCTTTGAATAGCCCAACCACAATCATCATCCCTAGTAAGAGCGTGATCGTGTTGAAATCGATTGCCTCAACTGCTTTGTGCATATCATAGAACGAAAACCAGCTTCCAAGGGCAATCATCGCTACTGCTCCAACCAGACCAACAGTGGTTCGGTGTACTCGTTCAGAGAAGATCCCTATATAGGTTAAGGCAAAGATTACTCCAGAGACCAATAAGGGTGTAAGTGCGACATCATGCATTAGCTACTGCCAGTAATGAACTCCTCCGCCTTACGCAGAACTGTGCGTGCATCAGAGTAGGTTAAGAGTTGTAACGCATTGGCACAGGACAACCACCTTCCTTCGGTATGTTCAGCAGAAAGATGGGGGCTGTGTTTCTTCTTGACATGGCCAAGAAAATAGACAACATCTTTACGAGTAGGCTTATTGTTTCGGAGAAAGTGATAGCAACTTACTACACGGAATTCAGGGATGCGATCAATCCGTCTGATGCCCGTTTCTTCGCCCGTTTCACGTAGTGCGGCCGCTGTTTCATCCTCACCACGCTCAACTCTCCCTTTCGGAAATCCCCAATGTCTACCAGCGCGATGGCGAAGCAATAAGTAATTCCGTTTTCTGTCCCTCCCCTCATGGTAAATAACAAATCCAGCTGAGCGTTCTCTACTCTCTTCGCTAGTTGATATCAAGTTCGTGATTGTCACGGTCAAATATCCGCGGGTAAAGGCCGAGACTGCGGAGCTCGCGCAACAATACCCGGAACGACTCAGGTAATCCTGGTTTTGGAAACTCTTCCCCCTTTAGGATCGCCTTGTAAAGCTGTATTCGCCCTCGTGTGTCATCTGATTTCAGCGTGAGCATCTCCTGTAGAAGCGCAGAGGCGCCGTATGCTTCTAGCGCCCAGACCTCCATTTCACCCAGCCGTTGACCGCCAAATTGCGCCTTTCCTCCGAGAGGCTGTTGAGTAATCAAAGCATATGGACCGGTGGAGCGAGCATGAAGCTTCTCATCAGCAATGTGTTCAAGTTTCAACACGTACATGTATCCGACCGTAATTGGGCGAGGAAACGGTTTCCCGGTCGTACCGTCGCGCAAGATTACCTTCCCATCGTAGTCATCCCCTTCGCCTAGCCCGGCTTTCTTCCTTGCATCATGGAGCTTGCTCATAATCTTCTCTTCAGTCGCTCCGTCGAAAATGGGTGTGGCAACAAGCTCACCCATGAGATGAGCAAGCCATCCAAGATTTGCCTCGAATATCTGTCCCAAGTTCATACGCGAGGGAACCCCCATTGGATTCAAGATAACATCAATTGGCGTTCCATCTGGGAGAAATGGCATTTCTTCAACTGGACGTATTGAGGAAATTACACCCTTGTTTCCGTGTCGCCCCGCAAGCTTATCTCCAACAGAGATTTTCTTACGCTGAGCAACAAAGACCTTTACCAGCTGGTTCACTCCAGCATCCAATTCGTCTCCCTGTTCACGGGAGAACTTCTTAACCCTAATCACTTTTGCTTTTCCAGCAACAGGAGGCATGCGTAACGAGGTGTTCTTTACATTTCGTGCTCTCTCCCCAAATATGGAGCGGAAAATCTTCTCTTCTGGTGTTGGCTCCGATTCACCGCGCGGAGTGATCTTGCCCACCAAGATATCCCCCGTGCTTACCATTGTCCCTTCACGAATAATCCCATCCTCGTAGAGATTCTTTAAGTCTTCCTTTGAGATATTGGGAATATCGGCAGTAATCTCTTCCGGGCCGAGCTTTGTCTCCTCTGCCTTGACTTCAAACTCTTGGATGTGAATTGAGTCGAGAGTATCCTCGCGCACAAGTCTCTCGCTGATTACAATGGCATCCTCATAGTTGTACCCCTCATATGGCATAATACCAACCAAGAGGTTCTTTCCTAGCGCGAGCTCTCCAAGATCGCTTGACGGCCCATCAGCAAGCAGGTCGCCCTTTTTTACCTTATCACCCTTATCGACAACTGCTCGTTGGTGCAGGATTGTATCCTGGTTTGACCGCTCAAAGTTGATCAGAGGGTATAGCTTTTTCCTGCGCCCAGTTCCTACAGTAATGTGGCGAGCATCTACTTCAACAACAGACCCACTTTCTTCCGCCAGGAGAAGCATCCCAGAGTCCATAGCTGCTTGTCTTTCTAGTCCTGTCCCCACCAACGGAGCTTCAGCTTGTACGAGGGGTACTGCTTGTCGTTGCATGTTTGCACCCATTAGCGCTCGGTTCGAATCATCATGCTCAAGAAAAGGAATCAAGGCCGACGAAACTCCAACAAGTGCCTTTGGTGAGATTCCGATGAAATCAACATTCGCGGGCTCCTCTAATCGGAGCTGTTCACGTCCTGTGCGTACCTCAACCCGCTCTCCTACTATTTTCCCGTCTTTCCCTACGGGTGTCGTGGCGGGAGTAATCTTGTAGTCTTCCTCTTCATCTGCCATCAAGTACACAATATCATCAGTGACCGCGCCATTTACTACACGTCTGTAAGGGGAAACCAGGAACCCGTACTTGTTCACCCTCGCATAGCAAGCAAGAGAGGTAATTAGCCCGATATTCTGTCCTTCAGGAGTTTCGATTGGACAGATACGCGCGTAGTGGGACGAGTGTACGTCTCTCACTTCAATCTTTGCCCGTCGCTTTGTCAAGCCTCCCCCAAGTGCATTTAGGCGTCGTTTGTGGGTCAGCTCAGTTAGGGGGTTGGTCTGTTCAAGGAATTGAGAAAAACGACCGGTGTAGAAAACCTGGTTGATTGCTCCTTGTACAGTGCGAGTGGAGATAAGACGACGGATCGTGTCTTGTTCATCTAATGCATATTTGGATAGCTTGTCGCGCGCGATCCGGGCCATTCTTACCAATCCCGTCCGCAATGCATTCTCCGCCAGCTCTCCTGGGAGCTTGACGCGTTTGTTCGCTAGGTGGTCCTTTTCGTCAAGAAGACTTGAATTCCCTGGCACCTCAAGTAGAAACTTGATCATTCGCACAATGTCAGCGACGTAAAGTACCGGTTGCTTCAGCTTAATTCCCAGCTTTCGATTAACCTTGAATCTACCCACCTCCGAGAGGCGATAGCCTGTTGGGTGGAAATACAAGTTCTCCAAATACTCAGCCATCTGGGCCGGTGAACTGTGATCGGATGGACGCAAATGATGATACACTACCTGCAATGCATCCTCTTGCGTTGTGATCAGATCTTCTTCCAGTGTTTTTTGGATATAGGGATTTACAAGGCGAATCGAGTCAAGCTTGGCTTGTTCGAGCTTACCGAGATGCTCCTTTTGCAGTTGTTCTCCGGCCGCCAGGATCATATTGTTCCCCTCCCCAATTGAGAGAGCAGCCCGATAGCCAATATAGGGCTCCAGGGCTTCAATAGTTACTGGGGTGAGTGGAAAACTGTAATAAGAGCGAATCTTCTCTGTGTTGAATCCCAGTGCCTTGAGAAGTACAGTCACTAAGACTTTCCCCTTACGATCGAGATTTGCTTTAAGTACTTTCCGTCGGGTATCAAGGGTTACCTCAAGCCAAGCTCCCAGCTCCGGGAGGATGTGTCCTTTGTACTGATTCTTGTCTTCTTGAGTGAAATACACGCCAGGTGCTCGTGACAGTTCGTTTACAAGCGCATTTGCAGATCCGTTAATAATGAACGTGCCACGAGCCGTCATCATTGGCAAATCCCCGATGTATAGCTCTGTTTTCTGTCGAGTCTTCCCATCTTGCAGCAGGCGTGCAGTTACCCGTAATGGACGTGAGTAGGTAAGATCTTTGTCCCTGCAGTCGAGTTCAGAGGTGCGCGGCTCTCCCAGGTAGGGATCGGTAAGCTCCAACGCAAGGCCGTCTTTTCTATGCCCCTTGATGGGAGATATACTGGAGAAGGCTTCTTTGATTCCTGTTCTTACGAATACATCAAATGATTCCCTCTGATCCTGCAATAAATAGGGTGGAGGCAGGATCTCCTTGATTCGCCCGTACGACTTCCTTTCTCGTTGTTTCACCTTTTCCCTCTAGATAACGGCAGCCTTAAGGCACTATATGCCCTAAGGCAACCTATAGTAAAGAATACCGACCATTCAGAGCTATCGTAATTCGACCTCTGCTCCTGCTGCCTCCAGTTTCTCCTTGGTGCTTGCTGCCTCTTCAGGCTCGACTCCTTCTTTAACAGTTGCAGGAAGGTTATCCACAAGCTCCTTGCAGTCTTTTAGTCCCTTTCCTGTCAACTCTTTGAGTTCTTTGATAACCTGGATTTTCTTTTGTCCAGGACTCGTAATCACAACGCTATAGGTTTCGACTGCCGGGGCTTCTTCTTTCCCGTTGCCAGCCACCGCAACAGCCGCTGGCGCCATCATCGTCGCTGAGACGTTGAACCGCTTTTCAATCATCTCTACTAACTCAGCTAAGTCCTTCACGGGCATGTTCTCTATTTCCTGAAGGATCGCCTCTTTATCCATCTTGCTCCTCCTTATTTTGCTGTTCTTCTAGCTTTCTACAGACGCTGTTCAAGACAGTAGCCAGTTCACGCATCGTGTCCTTCAACACAACAGCCAAGACACGCATTGGACTTCCGCAAAGCATAGCGAGTTTTGCCAATAGCTCTTCGCGCGAAAGCATAGATGCGTAACGCCCGACCTCCCCTTCGAGGATAACCACTCCTTCAAATACGCCACCCTTTGGTATGTAATGTGGGGTGTACAGCTTACGACACTCCTCACTTAGCTTGAATGGCAAGGCCGGGTCATCGTAGCCGATTGCTATACCGACTGGCCCCACCAACATATCTATCAATTCAGGGAGGCCAGCCTCTTTCGCTGCAATTCGGGCCAACGTATCCTTTACAACGCGAAACTCAAGTCCCTGTTTGGTGAATTTTTCACGCAGTTTCACCATTTGACTAGCTGTTAGTCCATGATAATCGGCAAGGATAAAGGAAGCGGCTTTTTCGAACCTGTCTTTGAGATATGAAACCTCTTCTCTTTTTGCTTCTGTTGGCATCTCGTTGCTCCTAATCCGTCCTCTCTGTCACCATCGCGATTTCTTCGGGATCAATGACAATCCCCGGCCCCATGGTCGAAGCAATCACCGTTTTCTTCATGTACCGATCCTTTAGCCCTTCTTCTGGCTTCTGCTCGGCAACACTCTCGATAAGAGCAATAAGATTCTCCTTGAGAGCACTTGCCTCAAACGAAACCTTCCCAAAGATGCAATGAGCGACACCATGGCGGTCATTACGAAATTCAACCATTCCCCTTTTTAGCTCTTCAACTGTTTCCCCTACATTCGTGGTAACTGTCCCTGTCTTAGGGCTTGGCATCAGTCCCCGCGGACCGAGAATCTTTCCCAATTTACCGACAACAGACATCATTTCAGGACTTGCCACAATCTTGTCAAACTCTAGCCAACCGTCCCGGATTTTTCCCGCCAAGTCCTCTCCCCCCACATAATCTGCTCCTGCCTCTTTTGCTTCGATCAGCCCTTGTCCTTTGGCAAAAACAAGGATGCGGAGGGTTTTTCCTGTTCCATGTGGAAGGCTGCAAGTTCCACGTACACTTACCTGGCTTGGTTTGATTCCCAGTTTGAATACTGCTTCCGCAGTTTCGTCAAACCTAGCAGTAGCAGACGCTTTGAGCCTTTCAATTGCATCATCAATGGCGTAGGTCTGTTCTGGCTTCGTTGTCAATCGGATTTCCTCGTAACGCCTACTATGGGTCACGACTTGACCACCTCAATTCCCATGTTCCTTGCCGTACCTTCAATAATTCTTATCGCCGAATCAAGCTTGTAGGTGTTCAGATCAGGAAGTTTGCGCTCAGCAATCCGCCTTACTTGCTCGGTTGAAATCTTACCTACCTTCAGGCGGTTAGGAATCGGCGAAGCAGTTTTTATGCCAGCGGCCATCTTAATCAACTCTGCTGCTGGCGGTTGTTTGAGGATGAACGTGAAGCTACGATCTATGTAAACCGAGATCAGAACAGGGATGATCACTCCAGGCGTTTCGGCCTTGGTTGCCTCGTTAAATTTCTTACAGAACTCCATAATGTTCAACTTATGCTCTCCCAGAGCTGTACCAACTGGGGGCGCTGGAGTTGCTTGTCCGGCCGGGATCTGAAGATTAATCTTTGCGATTGCGTTTTTTGCCATGCTGTCTCCTCATTCCTTGGGTCACAATTTTTCGATCCCCTCAAGCCCAAGACGTACGGGTGTCTCCCGCCCAAAGATCTTGACCATTACGACTACTTCCTCTGCTTCCTTATCTATTTCTTTGAGCTCACCCGTGAAATCAGAGAATGGCCCCTCTACAATCTCCACTACCTCTCCGACGTTGAAATCAATTTCGATCTTTGGCTCACCAGAGGTAGTTGCTACGGGTGTCTCTAACAATCCTGCCTTTCGCTTGATCAACTGCATTTCAGGGCCTTCAATTGGCACTGGGTGATAACGCGAGCCAACGTAGCGCACAGCCCCTCTGATCCCGTTGATAAGCGCCATCATCTCTTTCTCGTCAAGGTTCATCCGGGTGAATACGTAGCCTGGGAAAAGCCGACGCTTCTCTATGCGCTGAACTCCACCAATTCGCTTGTCCTTATACTCTCTTACTTTGAATAGACCAGAAGCTCGACTGATGATCTGGTCTTTTCGCTCAATCAGATCACCCTGTCTAAATCTTGTTCCCTGTCGCAGTTTTACTATGCATTTCTCGGGAATTAACCTAGTCTTCTCTTTCCCGTCAGGATACTCAAAAGTCGTTCTTCTGACCTTATCCCGCAAAACGATCGCACCCTTGTTTTCAACGATAAATCCTTCATCCTTATCCGTTGTCAAAGGAACACCGTTTCTGATCTTCTCCCCTACTCGGATATCGCGACGGATGCGCTTGTCTGGCGGAACAAGGTACTCTTGTTCGTTGTGATTAGTCATTTCAACGATTACTCGCTGCAATGTCTGTACCGCACTCACTCGCGCATCACTTTCCATATGCCGTGGAGGTTTGCGAGCGATTACGTTTCCTCGCTGAATTCGCTCGTTTGGCTCAGCCACTAGATCGTATTCGTAAGGGATCCGGTACTCAAAACTTCCTCCTCGCCGGCTACGCGAGGTAATCACCTCTTCAACTGGAACAAGGAAGAACGTCGCTAAGTCGTTTTCGTGGAATTTCTCGAAGTACTTTTCCAGTTTGCGATTCTCAACTCGCTCGTTCAAATCGTCTTTCACCTTTAGTTCAGAACCAGCATAGGTCTGAATCGCATACCATTTTTTCATGTGCATAATTGAGACTAGAGTTGGAGTAAGAAACCGAGGACTGATTGGATAACTCCATCCACTCCCCAGATATACAATGTCAATATAATGACCAACAGTAAGATGAGGGCGGTTAGAGAAATGACCTCACTACGCGTCGGCCAACTTACCCGGCTAACTTCTCCCCTTACCCCTTTAAGGTAATTTGTGATCCTATCGAGCATCCAACTTCTCCTTTTTCATCTAGCAGGCCCAGGAGGAGTTGAACCCCCAACCTTCCGATTTGGAGTCGGATGCTCTGCCAGTTGAGCTACGGGCCTATTCAAACACAGCTTGTTAAACCTCTTTGTGCGGTGTATGCCGCTGACACCACTTACAGTACCTGTTAAGGCTTAACTTCTCGCGAGTGTTTCTCTTGTTTCGCTTGGTGTGATAGTTACGATGTTTGCACTCACCGCAAGCCAAAGCTACATGAATAACGACGTCACTCTTTTTTGCCATGGTGTCTACTTATTCAAGAACCTTGGTCACAACGCCAGCTCCAACTGTTTTTCCACCCTCGCGGATAGCGAATCGCAGACCCTCATCCATTGCCACGTGGTGAATCAGTTCGCCGATAATCTTGACATTATCGCCGGGCATTACCATCTCGATTCCCTCTGGGAGGTGAATCGATCCTGTGACATCAGTTGTTCGAAAGAAGAATTGTGGCTTGTACCCATCAAAGAACGGAGAATGACGTCCCCCTTCGTCCTTTGTTAAGATGTAGGCCTCCCCTTCGAATCTAGCATGCGGAGTGATCGATTTTGGCGCGGCAACCACCTGTCCACGCTCAATTTCATCTTTGTCAATCCCTCTCAGCAAGATTCCCACATTATCGCCAGCTATTGCATACTCAAGCGTCTTATTGAACATCTCCAAGCTAGTGGCAACCGTCTTGGCAACCTTATCATGAATGCCGACTATATCCACTTCTATTCCTGGTGTAATCTTGCCTCGCTCAACTCGCCCAGTAGCCACCGTTCCACGCCCTTTGATCGAGAAGATATCCTCGATCGGCATCAGGAAAGGTTTGTCTTCCTCGCGATCTGGCAAGGGAATATAGGAATCAACTGCATCCATGAGTTCAAGAATCGACTTACACTCCTCCGCGTTCGGATCGCCGCTTTCCATTGCTTTCAGTGCCGAGCCACGGATAATTGGAATCTCATTGCCCGGGAATTCGTACTCAGAAAGAAGCTCCCGTATCTCCATCTCCACCAAATCTATCAGTTCTGGATCATCAACTTGGTCAATCTTGTTCAAATACACGACAATCGCAGGAACGTTCACTTGGTGTGCAAGAAGAAGATGTTCGCGTGTCTGAGGCATCGGACCATCAGAAGCATCAACAACTAGAATTGCCCCATCCATTTGAGCAGCGCCTGTAATCATGTTCTTGATGTAATCGGCGTGTCCCGGACAGTCAATGTGCGCGTAGTGACGATCGTCAGTCTCATACTCGACATGACGGACATTAATCGTAATCCCGCGCTCCTTCTCTTCAGGAGCGTTGTCAATATCCGCAAATTCCAAAGCCTTTGCTTTCTTTCCCTGCGCAGCAAGCACTTTGGTAATTGCCGAGGTCAGCGTTGTCTTTCCATGATCAATGTGCCCGATTGTCCCTATATTTATGTGAGGTTTGGTCCTCTCAAACTTCTGTTTAGCCACTTCTCCAACCTCCTTAACGTAGTACTATACTGATTTATCCATTATAACAATATAACCAAAATAGGATACTTCTAAGCTGGCTCCGCAATCATTATGAGCCCGCAATCGGAATCGAACCGATGACCTCCCCCTTACCAAGGGGGTGCTCTACCACCTGAGCTACACGGGCTTACATAGCCCTTAAGAGTGTACCCCAAAACTCTACCATGTGCCAGGTTTTGGAGGGGGAGGGATTTGAACCCCCGTAGGCGACTGCCAACGGATTTACAGTCCGCCCCGTTTGACCACTTCGGTACCCCTCCAAACATATTGAGAGCCAGCGGCCAGACTTGAACTGGCAACCTACTGATTACAAATCAGTTGCTCTGCCGAATTGAGCTACGCTGGCCTTAGATTCGGCCAGCTATTTATTGTACTAGACGGTCTCTACAGTGTCAAGATAAGACAGTAAACCATACTTTGCGCTGTCGTGGTCCATCAAACTCGCAGAAGAAAATCCCCTGCCAACGCCCCAACAATAGTCGCCCATTTTCAAAAGCCACCCACAGGGAGTTTCCGACTAACGCAGACTTGATGTGAGCCGGAGAGTTGCCTTCAAGATGAGTCCAGTCTGCTCCCTGTGGCGCCAAATCATCCAACGCAGTACAGATATCATCAGCTACTGCTTGGTCCGCAGATTCGTTGATCAACAACCCGGCAGTGGTATGAGGGCAGTAGATAAAACACATCCCCTTCTTGATCCCACACTTGTCAATTGACTCTTGTGCTTGTCTAGTGATGTCGACAAGGACGCTTTTTTGATGAGTAGCAAGAGTGATATTTAGCATTGGGCTCGGTGCAGCGCCTCTTCAAGTTCTGCACGCAACTTCTCCTTATCCGCGACTTCGCGAACACGTAAGATGATATCTTGGTACGCTCCTTCCTTATTTCCACACATAAGTCCCACCAACTGGGCATTGTTAGCCTGTAGGACTCTCATGATCGCATACAAGTCATCTAGATGAGTCACTTTGGCGACAAATCGAGTTCCCTTAAGGCCAATGCCCAATCCGCGCGCAAGCGCAAAGAGAATATCTCTTTGAGTAATGATGCCAACCAGGCGCTGCTCATCGACAACGGGAAGAAGTGCCAATTGGTTCTCTAAGAGGATCAACGCGGCCTTTTCCAGGGTGTCATCCTTGGAAACGGCAAAGCGCGCTTCAAAGCAAGCTGCCTCTACCGGTAGGTCCCAATCCTGCACTTGCCTGAGCGCTCCTTTCGTTATAAAACCCGTTAGCTCGCCTGCATCGGAGACAACCAGAAGGATGCCAAGAGCATTTTCCTCCATCACTTCTTTTACTTTGCTCAAAGGCGCAGCAGCAAGCACGGTAATTGGATCTAGTCTCATGTATCGCGCAACGTTCATTCAGTTTCCTTGCTCTTGCTGATGATCTTCTCCTGTAGATTTGCTGGAACCTGGTGATACTTCAAGAACTCCATTTGGAACGTTGCTCGACCCTGGGTAATCGATTTGAGGTCAAGGGCATAGCTTTGCGAATCAATCAGCGGAACCTCTGCTCGAACAATGGTAGCGCGACCAACTGGATCCATGCCTAGGATCTTCCCACGCCTTCCGTTCAAATCGCTGATTACATCACCTGTATACTCATCAGGAATACGGACTTCTAAGCTCATAAGTGGTTCAAGCAGACAGGGTTGTGCTTGGTCCATTGCCTCACGAAAGGCGTTTCGCGCCGCAAGTTTAAATGCTAGCTCTGAGGAATCAACTGGATGAAAACTTCCATCGTACACCGCCACCAGTACATCTGTTACCGGATACTTGGCCAAGTTTCCTTCTATCATTGCCTCTACTACCCCCTTTTCAACACCAGGGATGTATTGGCCAGGGATAGATGCTCCCTTGATTTCGTCCACGAATTCAAAGCCTTTTCCGCGTCGCGTTGGCTCAATACGTAACTCGACCTCGCCGAACTGCCCTCTACCACCAGACTGTTTCTTGTGGCGGTATTTCGCCGTTGCTTTCTTTGTGATTGTCTCTTTGTACGGAATGGCCGGACGACGTGTATCCAGTGAAACGTTAAACCGGTTCTTCAACCTGCTTATGAACATTGATAATTGGATACTACCCATTCCCCAGAGAATCATCTCCTTAGTTACTGTATCGCGCTCCAATCTCAGCGTAACTTTGCTAGTGGTCAACTCCCTCAGGGCCGAACTCATTTTGCCTACATCAGCCTGGCTCTTAGGAACAATGGTACGTGAATAAACCGGCTTAGGGAAATCCGCCAGAAGGAAAGGTGTAGTGTCCTTTTCGCTCGCTATGGTTGTCCCTATACGAAGATCCTCAAGTTTGCCAATTGCAACAATCTCGCCCGATTCTCCTTGCGTAGCCGGTGATTGCTTCGTTCCGTCAAACGTATGCAAATCACGAATCTCTATCTTCTCCTTCCTAGAAATATCGTAGTAAGTCTCTCCTTCTTTAAGGATACCCTGGAGAATTCGTACATAATTGAGTCGACCAAGGTATGGGTCAGTACTCAGATTAAACACAATCGCAGAACAAGGACCCTCCTTGTTCTCCTTGGTTCCCGGGGCAAGGTCAACGAGAGCATCCATCAGTGGCCTGATTCCCTTGTCTTGTGAGGCCGCACCGCACAAAATTGGCGTCATCGCCCCATCTGCGACACCCTTGCGCAGCCCAGCGGAAAGCTCAGAAACACTGATCTCTTCATCTTCCAGGAATTTCAGCATTAGCTCATCGTCGATAGAGGCAATTTCCTCTATCAGGGAGTTTCTCAGCTCAGAGACGTCTTTCTGCAAGTCAGCGGGAACAGTTTTCTTGCTCTCATCAAAATAGACGGCGCGATTTGCTATCACATCCACAACGCCGACGAATTCCTTTTCTTGTCGAATTGGAATCTGGATCGGAATAAACTTCCCCTCAAGTTGATTGCGCAAAGAAGATACCAAGTCATCGAAATTTGCGTTTTCTTTGTCCATGTGATTGACAAAAACGATTGTCGGGAGCTGCTTTCCTCCGCTGAGTTCCCATGCTCGCTCCGTGGTAACCTCTATCCCCTTTTCAGCATTTACTGTGAGCACGGAGAGATCGGCAACGGGAATAGCCTTATACATTTCCTCGATGAACTCATCCCCCCCGGGCGTATCAAGCATCGTGATCCTTTCTCCATTCCAAGCGCAGGCACCAATTCCTATATCAATAGAATAACCGTGCGCTTTCTCTTCGTCGGAAGAATCGAGCACAATCTCCTCTTTAATGCCGCTCTTACGCAGCAACGCAGTAACAAGCGTCGATTTACCAGCGCCAGAGTGGCCAATAAAACAGATGTTTTTTTTCTGCCCCATTAATTATCACTCCTGGAGGACGTTAGAATACCTTCGCAGTATAACAATCGATGACACCTATGACAACAATTTGCGATTGGAAGGCAAGTGATCGATAATGCATTCACAGATAGGTACAGATAGGTAAAGGAGGTACAAGCGTGAGATTATGGAGAAAGGAGAACAGAATAGAGGAGCTAGTATTCGAGCACTTTGCCTTAGTAGAAGAGTGTCTGAATCGCTTTCGCGATTGCCTGCTCGCCTACCTAGAGATAGGTGATGTAAAGGAGGCGAGTAAGTTGGCGTTTGAAGTGCACAAGATCGAAGGGAAAGCTGATGACGCACGACGCCAAGTTGAGATAGCGCTCCTGAAAGGGGTACTTCTTCCCCAATCTCGCCGCCAAGTTCTTAGAATCATTGAGGAGGTAGACCGGCTGGCAAATGCGGCTGAGGCAATCCTTGACTTTACGCTTCTGCAATGTATCAGAATCCCTGACAGCTTGAAGGCTTTTGCCATCGAGATTACCGAACGTTCGGTTGCCATGCTCTCAGATCTGAGAGAAGCGATCAGGTTACTGCTTGAGAGCAAAGCTGGAGTAACTGTGCATACTACTGCAATAGAGAAGCAGGAGAGTGAAATCGATCATATTGAGCGGAAGTTCATTAGGGACTTATTCTTGATGGATCTTCCGCTGGCTGAAAAGATACTGGTGCGAGAATTCGTGCAGGAACTAGTGGAGATCTCTGATCGCGCCGAAGACCTTTCCGACTTGATAGAGATCAGTCTCGCAGAACGAAGGATCTAGAAGAGCAACGTGCCTTGCTCTTAGCTAGATCAGCATGAGCCAGAAGGATACACGGTAAGCTGTAACAAAAGTGAAGGAGGAAGCTATGTGGACAGAGCGAGCTTCAAAAGCGTTATGTATTGCCGTTCTTCTAGTTGTAGTTGTCTGTGGGTTGCTGTTTGCTGACAGTTCACCTACGTCTATGCAAGTGCGCCTTGGTATCTTTGCCGATTTGCACGCGCACGATACCGATTCACCTGGAGAGGCAAAGGTGATGACAGACTATCCTGAACGGCTCTCGTCATGCATTACTGCCATGAATGCCCTTCCGGTTGACCTCGTCGTCGAGCTGGGAGACTTGGTTAATGGAGTATTTGTGATAGGGGAAGATTTGGGTGAGCCTGGACGAATTCCAGAAATCCTTAGAGACGCGGAGGCTATCTACGCGGAATTTGATGGACCACGTTACTACGTACTAGGGAACCACGATATCTACGACCTATCCAAAGAGGAATTCCTCGCACAAGTTGATAGCGCAAGCAACTATTCGAGCTTTGACGTCAAAGGGTATCATTTCGTTATTCTTGATGCTCAGTACAACAAGAACGGGGAAGATTTAGGGCATAGTGGATGGGTGGTACAGGGGAATATCCCGCAAACTGAGCTTGAGTGGTTGGCCAACGATCTCGCTGCCACCAATAAGCCAACAATTGTTTTTGTACACCAGCCGCTTGATGTCGATTTTGACTTCCTTTCTGGAGGACCGGCGATATCAAATGCAGAACAGGTGAAGACAATCCTTAGCGATTCCGGTGTAGTCATCGCTGTTTTTCAGGGACATGTCCATCAGAATGCCTGGTCTTTGATTGATGGCATTCACTACGTCACTTTTGAAGCACTAGTCAACGAGGATGAAACTCCACCTTCCTGGGCCTATGTCACTTTAGACTCAGAGACGCAACTGATCACCATCATAGGAGTTGGCGCGCAGGCAGACTACTCCTTGCAGTATTGACCCTACAAGGCAACGCCTGTAGATAAGAACATGCCATCATCCATAGGTTGCATCACTGGACGCCTAAGCTCATGTTGCCGTAAGGCAGCGAGCGATTCGGGTTGAGAAAAGTATGCACCGCGAGCTGTTAGAACAACGCGACCTTAAATACACGAGCTAGCACGACGATAAGGGTAAGACCAGTGAACACCGTAAAGCTTCCCCAGCCGAAGTATCTTGCGAAAAGACTTGGATAAAACACTCTATCTTTCTTGTCTATTATCCTGAAGCAAAAGTAGAGGTTCATGCCGTAGATCACCGGAGCCACAAAGAAAGCAGCAGCAGAAGCTACGAGAACCAGCCACACCGGCTTGGGTAGGCCAGCAATCACTACTACAGAGGCTACTAAGGAGAACATCATCGTAGCTCGGTAGATATTATACTCTGAACACCAAGCTCTCCGCTGTTCATCGGAAAGCTCATCCTTAGCGATACCTTGCATTCTAGCTGTAGACTTGAATAGATTTCTACAACAGGCCCCTACAATCCTCGGCCAACCATCAAAATAATTGAACATTGTAGAAAATGTCGCCGCAAAAGCTCCGAGCAGGAATACCGTCATCATCCATGAACCAACGCTCTCGGTGAACATCTTCGCTATCTCGCCAATGACTGCCTGTCCTTCAACTGCACTGGGATATAACCATACAGCGGCGAGCAACAGAAAGATGACAGCCATTATGAACGAGATGATGTGCCCAGCACGAAAATCCCACAGAGACACCTTGAACCATCTTGTCGCATACTCTCGCGCATTTGCGGGTAGTTCGGATATACTAATCCGTAAATCATCTCTCTTGCTATCAAACGGGTCAAACGCTTTAATAGCTCCATTCTTCTCGAGGATTTCCCTCACCCTGCCCATACCTACGCGTTTTGCCTGTCCCCATTCGGAAGCCTGTAGCGATACATCGATTCCAGTAGGCAAGAGGCCAAGGAATGCCGCTATGAGTAACCACGAGCCATCAGGGATTTCAACAAGAAAGAAATGCCCCAATGCAGATAGTGGCGCCGGACGCAAGAAAAAGACACTGACAGCTGATACAACCAGCAGACCTGCTAAAACCTTGGTAAGGATCTCGAATATGCCATACTTGCCCAGCAGAATGATGCTACAAGCAATTACACACAGCAGCAAAGCCCATCCCCATAAAGGCACTGGGATACCTACAGATATCGTAAAAAGGTAGTATAGCACCGCCGCAGCGGCAATTACCCTTCCCGCCTGGCCTACAACGCACTGTATCAGTGTAGTAACTAACATGTACCAAAGAGGCCACTTTTTCCACGCAGTGCTATAAGCATCCAACATGCTTCTCCCGGTTGCACCAGTAAACCGAAAGGCCATTTCGAAGCCATAGTACTTGAAGATGTAGGCAACCGGTAAGCACCAAAGCAGGGCATACGCGAATCGTCCACCGGCTGTAGGAGCAGAGATCAGATGGCTGGTGCCAATCCCCGTCATCATCAGGATCAGCCCTGGTCCGAAATGCCCAAGCATACTCCATAAAGACATGCTTGGAGGTGTTAGTTCCTCAAGCGCTTCCAGCGCAGCTTGCTCTACTTGTTCTCTCTCTTGTTGTCTTTCCATCTTTTTTTCTCGCTCCTCCGAACAAAACATCGACTAATACCCAATTATGAGGGACCTATTTACGCCTCCAAGGATTCTGCTGTCATCTCACTTACTTTACAAAGCAGGGATGATTCCACTTATTGGAGTCACCTCTAGCCCACATTCTTCCAACCTGTTGATAAACGGATTGATGCCAAGGGAGTCGCTTGCAACGTGCCCCGTCACGATCAGAGTTTTCATCGTTCCCTGATATTCTCGCAGTAGCTTCTTCCGATCATCGGGTCTGCAATGAATGTATATTAAGGTATCCACCCCATTATCAAAGTAGGCCTTTGCAACTGGATATCCACCATTTGTTCCCGCGGCATGTGAAATCACTGTCCGGCCCAGATGGTTCTCTTGCCTTCCCACCATCACCTCGATTTTCGTCTTTGCGTTTCGGAACTCAGCAAAGTGATCTTGAAAGAGTATGATAAGATCGTTGACTGTGTCTCGCTTGTCTAGCTGGCTAGCAGCTTCCGACATTCGCCTTCGCCCAATCTCATCAAGGGGTGTATGGATGTTCATGTAGGGCATGTCAAGGAGTCGAGCGATCGAGGAGGCCCGATCGTAATTGCGTATTGAATCTAGGATACGCCGGCTGTCAATGGTATCACTGGTTACGCTCTTCGCTAATCCTTCCGGAACTCCAGCTGCGACCATCTGTTCAACATGCCGTTTCAGGACATAATGAAAATCCAGGACTGCCTCGTCGCCCATTGGGTGATGAGAGATAGCTAAATCGTACCCAAGATTGTGTGCCAAGATAACCTCGGGTCCGTCAATATCAATCCCTATCAGCACTCGCCTAATTTCTTTGCCCGGATGATAGATAGCCGTGTCCCCAGGAACAGCCTGTAGATTCGCCATTTCTAGGGAAAGCTGCATAATGTCATTTGTATTCATCTGTTATCCTCTCTCGTGACCGAGTTAAGTTGGTATTTGTCCTTCCATTATCCCACGATGGATCGCCGATACGAATGTACTATTGTGGAGCATTTCAGTGAGACTGATGTGGATCAAGAGCATCACGAACTCCGTCTCCAAGTAGATTGAACGACAGTACAACAATAAGGATAGCTAATCCTGGAACGAACGCCATGTGCGGACTTGTGTAAAGGAAATCGCGGCCCTCGCTGATCATCACTCCCCACTCTGGCAGAGGGGGCTGCGCTCCGATACCCAAGAAGCTTAGCGCAGCAGCATTGAGGATGGAAACACCGATGCGCACGGTGGCGAACACGATGATTGGCGAGACTATGTTGGGAAGGATGTGTTGCAGCATGATCCGCGAGGTCGAGGCTCCGAGCGACCGCGCTGCCAACACGTAGGTCTCCTCCTTTGCGGATAGGGTGGCTCCGCGGGTGAGGCGGGCGAACATGGGGATGGAGAAGACACTAATGGCGATGATCACGTTATACAGCCCGGGCCCGAGAATGGCTACGACAATGATCGCGATGAGCACGCCGGGAAAGGCGAGCAGGATGTCCATTACCCGCATGATCAGGTTGTCCAAGCGCTTAAAATAGCCAGCAATAAGTCCCAGCGCCATCCCAATCAGCATTCCCACTCCCACGGAGACTAATCCGACTGTCAGGGAGATCCGTCCGCCGTAGACGAGCCGGCTGGCGATATCTCTTCCGAAGCCGTCCGTTCCCAACAGGTGCCCAGAACTGCCGGGGGGGAGACGTCGTTCCACCATCCTCTGGGATGTGGGGTTATAGGGAGCAATGAGCGGAGCAAGGATCGCGCTTGCGACTAGGATGAAAATGATGATGAGAGAAGCCACTGCCAACCGATCCTTGCGGAACCTCCGCATCTGCAACTGCCACAGACTGGTGGTTTTAGTCATAACGGATCCTTACATCGATCACGCTGTATGAGAGATCAACCAACAAGTTTACGATGACAAACGTCGCTGCAATGAGCAGAACAGACGCTGCCAGCACCGGGTAATCTCGCGTCAATATCGATCGCAAGACCATCCGCCCGACGCCGTTTATCGCAAAGACCGATTCAATGATCACCGTTCCCCCAAGGAATATGCCCATGCGCATGCCAAGGATGGTTACCACCGGGATAGCTGCGTTGCGGAAGGCATGTTTGGTGATGATCACCCATTCAGATAGCCCTTTTGACCAAGCAGTGCGGACGTATTCTTTTCCCAACACGTCGAGCATGGAGGAGCGCGTCAACCGCAGGACCGAGGCCACTCCTAGAAACCCGAGGGAGAAAGCGGGCATGATGATATCCTTGATCCCTGCCCAACTCCAAGCAGGATGGGTAAACCCAGCCACAGGAAGCCATCGAAGCTTTATCCCAAACAAATACATCAACATCAATCCTAGCCAAAAACCAGGCATCGCTACCCCCACGAGAGCGATAGGGGTGGTGATATTATCCAGGATGGACCGAGGGCGAATCGCTGCGATAATCCCCCCACTAACTCCGAGGATGATCGTGATCAAGATACTGGCAAAGGCAAGACGAACGGTATTTGGATAGCGCACGACCACCATTTCTGTTACCGAACGCCGGGTAGTGAGCGAGATCCCCATATCCCCGTGCAACAGTTTCCATAGGTAGCGGAAGTACTGGGTGATGACCGGCTGGTCCAATCCCAGTTTGTGGCGGATGTTGGCGATATCCTCTGCAGAAGCTTGGGGCCCGGCCAAAATGCTTGCCGGATCGCCGGGTGCGGAGTGGAGGGCAAAGAATGTGATCACAGTCACGGCAAACAACGTGGGGATGAGGACCAGGATTCGACGCAAGAGATAGGCAGTCATTTCTCCCTTAAGTTAGATTGAAGAAAAAGGGGGAGGGAGGGTCCTCCCTCCCCTGCGGAATCCATGAGTGTTACTCCTTGTACACGCCCTTAAGGAACCAACCCTGGTTCGGATTCACGACCAGGTTCTTAACGCTGTTGTGGTAGGCAAGGATATTGAGCTGGTCGTACAGAGCGATCCATGCCCCATTAGTAATCAATGCAGCGTTCGCCGCTTCTAGCGCAGCCAATCTCACCTGTTGGTCTACATTCACCCGCGATGCCATGATCAATTCATCCGTGATCGGGTTGCCGTAGAAAGAGCGGTTGGCGCCACCGATGCTGTCCGAGTGGAGGTTCGGATATACCAGTTCCTCACCATCAGCAGTCAGATTTGTCCACCCAAGGAGGAACATGTCCTGTTCTCCTTGGCGCGTTGCATCTAGGAAGGTCGCCCAATCGAGCCCTTTCAGTTCCACCTTGATTCCGATTTTGCTCAGTTGTTCTTGGAGTACCTGCGCCACTGTGGGATAGTCCCCAGTAACACCGTACCACAGAGTGGTAGTGAATCCATCGGGATAACCGGCTTCAGCGAGAAGTACCTTTGCTTTCTCCGGGTCGTACTTGTAACCGAACACCTCCGCAGTGGGGCTATACCCGAATACCTTGGGTCCGATTATGGACTTCGACGCCAGAGCTAACCCGTCGAGGGCGGTCACAATGTCTCTCCGATCGATGGCCATAGCGATTGCCTGACGTAGCTTCAGGTTCTGGAACACATCCCGCTGAAAGTTGAACGATAGATAGCGGATAGGAGTGCCCAGCGGAGCCACGGCAGTCACCTCGGGATCGTCCTTTAAGGTAGCGAAGAGTGGGGTGGGGATAAGATCTGTGAAATCAATTTCCCCCGTCCGCAAGAGGCCGACGCGTGTCGATCCCTCAGGGATAACTCGGAAGATCACGTGGCTGAGCTTTGGGGCATCCCCCCAGTAGCTATCATTACGGGCCAAGGTGATGTGATCCCCGGGGACCCATTCTTCCAGCTTAAACGGACCAGTGCCGACCGGGTCATGCATCAGATCGCCATATTTGGCAACGGCTGCCGGACTGATGATCCCGGAATTACCGTGGGTTAGGATCGCCGGAAATGGGCCGAACGGGTACTTGGTAGTTATCTTCACCGTTAGCTCGTCCACTACGTCGATCTTATCCACCATATTGAGTAGGCTGGCCCGCGGTGCGGCCACTTTGGGGTCAACGAGCCGCTCGAAGGTGAACTTGACTGCAGCAGCGTTAAACGGTGTTCCATCGGAGAACACAACCCTTGGCCGTAGATGCATGATCCACGTTAATTCGTCGGGATTCTCGTAGCTCAGTGCTAGACTGGGCTTGATACCCATGGTGTCCCAGTCTCTCACGAACAGAGTGTCGTAGATCTGATCCATAACATTGGCCGACACTCGATCGTTCGTGAGAATGGGCGAGAGTCCCTGAACATCAGAATCAGCGCCATAGACCAATGTCGATGGGTCGCGAGCCAGTGTCGGGAGCGCGATCAGCAGTGCTGCCAACAATACTATTCCTGTTATTACAGTAACCTTCCCTTTCATAATCTTGCTTCCTCCTTAATGCGTTGTTGATACTAGTCAATCGTCCTCACAGTTATCCAAGTCTTTCACTACATCAAGTGTCGTATCACCCCCTGCCTCGTGGTCCTCACTGAGAAAGATCTCCACATCATGAAAGTGCCTCTCCATCTCCTTGCGCGCGCGGGCGGAATCGCCACTCTGAATAGCGCGAAAGAGTCTTTCATGAATTGTGTACGCACTCAACACTTGTTTGCGTTCAGTCAAGTAACTCTTGCGCATTGCCCTGGACAAGCGATCTTCCATGGTGCGGATCAACGGCGTGATCACACTCTCTAAGTACGAGTTCTTCGCCCCTTTCACCACACCGATATGAAAGTCGATGTTCGCGTGTAGATAGGCATCATCGTTTCTTTCTTCCGTCGCTTGTTTAATTGATGCGAGC
>JAUVYF010000070.1 GCA_030603215.1 Candidatus Bipolaricaulota bacterium | reverse complement strand
CTCCTCGGCCTCAACTTTGGTGCTAGCTGCTACGAGCACGAAGAATGCTCCGGCGGTCGCTATGGCGTAGGCCACCAGATAAAACAGTAGTGATTCAGCACCCAAAACGGATGCGGCAGCGAACCCCATCAAGATGTACCCAGCGTGCGTAATGCTCGAATAGGCAAGTAGCCGCTTGATGTTGGTCTGAGGAAGAGCAAGCAAGGTGCCGACAACCATCGTAATAGCTGCAATCACCCCGAACCATACTTCCCAGTTGATACTGGTATTCAACAAGGGCTCAAAGAAGATACGGGCTAGAGCCGCGAAAGCTGCGACCTTCGAGATCGAAGCAAGGTAACCAGAGATCTGGGCTGGCGCGCCCTCATATGCGTCAGGGGCCCACCAGTGGAACGGAACCGCCGATATCTTGAACCCAAGTCCCGCAATGAACATCAGAGCAGCGACGATCATTATCGGACTACCGGCAAGATCCCCTGTCATGGCTCCAGCAATGGCGGCTAACTGGGTTTCACCAGTGATGCCATAAAGTAGCGACATCGCATAAAGGATGATCGCTGAGGCGAGAATGCCAAGAATGAAGTACTTTATGACCGCGTCATTGGCTTTGTCTGAATTCTTCCTGAACGCGACCAGTGCGTAAGCCGGAATAGAGAGTAGCTCGATTGCGAGATACAGAGTGATAAGTTCCCCTGCCCCCGCAATGATAAGTGCACCTGCCAGAGAAAACATGAAGAGTGTGTAGTACTCACCTTCATGAATGCTGTTCTTGAATGTGGTCATTGATGCGAGAACCACTAGGGCGCCGACTCCGATGATCACGATCCTAAAGAGATCTGTGAATCCGTCCGCCTTAAAGAAGCCGTTGAAGGCGTCCCCCCCATTGCCTAGGGTGATAAAACTGGCAGCAAGCGCAGCGATCAGACCTATTAGGGTAATGACCGGGATAATGTGCTTTTTGCCCGTCTTCATCATGAAGTCCAACGTTAGAACGATGGACGCAAAGCCAAGAATTATAAATTCTGGTATTAGATTTTCAAGACCCATTCAATACTCCTTGACTCAGCCGCCGGTTAACGCCGCAAGAGCAGCGAGTGTACTATTCGTCCAGTCCAGAAGGCCTGCTGGGTATACGCCCCAGACTATCGTTAAGGCGACCAAGGGTACGTAGTAAGTAAGCTCTCGCCCGCTCACATCTGGCAATCCCTTGAGATTGTCTCTGATCTCACCCCAGTTAACCCGTTGCATCATATAGACAAAATACGCGGTTGTAATAATCAATCCGAACAGTGCAAGAACAACATAGACGTACATTCCGCCTGCCTGTACCGCTCCAAATATTGAGAAATACTCTCCCCAGAAGCCCGCAAGACCTGGAAGTCCCATTGAGGCCAATGACGTGAATACAAGGAGTCCACTCAGCTTTGGCATACCGTCACTAAGGCCGCCGATCTCTGGTATCTGTCTAGTCTTAGAGCGATCGTAGACCGATCCGACCAGGAAGAAGAGCATGGCCGAAATAACACCGTGGGCCATCATCACGTAGTACGCGCCGGTAAACCCAAGGGCATTGTTCGCTGCAAGCCCGAGCATCGCAAATCCCATATGCCCAATGGACGAGTATGCGATCAACTTCTTCAGGTCAGTCTGAGCTAGGGCGAGATAGGATCCATAGATAATATTGACCACACCAAGGACGGCAAACATCGGAATAAACACGTCCCAGGCGTCGGGTAAGGTCGGAATACTGATCCTCATGAACCCATATAGACCCATCTTTAGCAGGATCGCGGCCAAAAGAACGCTCATGATCGTCGGAGCTTCAACGTGGGCATCCGGCAACCATGTATGGAACGGGAACACCGGTACCTTGACCGCGAATGCTAAATAGAACCCGATAAACATCGCTATTTGGACACCAGCGGAGAACGTCGGAGCGATTTCCCGCAGCTCAAGAATTCCGAAGGTGGTTGCTCCACCGTAGAAATACATGGCCAGAATCGCCAGAAGCATGAATAAACTTCCGAGGAACGTATATATGAAGAACTTGATGGCGGCGTACTCGCGCCTCGGTCCACCCCAGATGCCTATCAAGAAGTACATCGGAACGATAACAACATCCCAGAATACGTAGAACAGGATGTAATCCAGAGCTGCGAATACACCGAGCATACCTACATCGAGGAACAGCAGAAGGGCGAAGAATTCTTTAACTCTGTGAGTGTACTTCCATGCTCCAATAACACACAGCATGGTCATCAGCGCGGTTAAGGCGATGAGCGGCATACTAAGGCCGTCAACGCCTAGCGAGTAGCTGATCCCCCATTCGGGCACCCATGATATTTTCTCAACGAACTGCATTTCGGGTGTACCGCGCTCGAATATGCCGTATGCGTAGAGGGCAAGCGCAGTCGGGATGGCAGTGAATACAAGTGCTAGCCACTTAACAGTAGATAGCCTCGTCTTTGGAACCGCCATGATAACAAGAGCACCCAATAGAGGGACAAAGATAATAAGTGTAAGCAATGGGAAGCCGTTCATATTACGAGCTCACCCCAGCAAAGCCTAGAACTAGGACCATCAGTGCTAAGGCGATGAACATGGCCGTGGCGTAGTTCTGCAAGTAACCAGTTTGAATCACTCTGATTCGAATGCCGCTGCCCATTACAAGCCTTGCAACACCGTTAACGACCCAATCAACGCCTCTCAGGTCCGCGGTTAGCGAGGCCTTACTGAGACTGAATGTGGGCCGAACAAAAGTGTGGTCGTATATCTCATCGATATACCAACGGTTCTGGGCGCCGTGACGCAGGAAGTCCAATGCTTTGAGTTTCATAAGATCGAATGCCTTTGCGTAGTAGATCAGGTAGGCGAGCAGGATGCCGATCAATGCGGCACTCACAGACATAATCACCACAATATTGCTTTCATGAACAAGGTTGCCACCACTAGCTGCTAGGAACTCACCCATCCAATGTCCCAGTCCCGCCCATGATCCGATTGGAATACCAGCAATACCTATCAGTATAGTTACGGCTGCAAGAACCATGAATGGCCCCCACATTACCGGAGGAGACTCGTGTCCATGTTTTTCCACGATCTCGCTCATCTTCCCTGTGAATGTCACAAAGAGTAGGCGGAATATATAAAAGGCGGTGATAAACACGGTGAAGAGGCCCAGGCCGAACACTAGGTATTCCTGCTTATCCCACGCTTGAGCAAGAATCATGTCCTTACTCCAGAAACCGCTCATCGGCGGCACACCCGCCAGAGCTAAGGCTCCTATTACGAACGCTATAAACGATAATTTCATTCTTCGTCGCACTCCACCCATGTCAAAGATGTTCTGGGTGTGTAATGCGTGAATAACGGCACCCGCTGCCAAGAACAGCATCGCCTTGAAAAAGGCGTGCGTTGTCAGGTGGAACATACTTGCGGTGATACTGCCCACCCCAAGTGCGGCCATCATATACCCAAGTTGGGACATGGTCGAGTAGGCAACAATACGTTTGATGTCAAGAGTAGCCATACCTATGGTCGCTGCGAAGAACGCTGTGAACGCACCAATGATAGCCACCGTAGCCATTGCTGCAGTACTCAACTCGAAAATAGGGAACACTCTGGCAACAAGGTATACCCCGGCAGCAACCATAGTGGCCGCGTGAATCAGCGCAGAAACCGGACTCGGACCGGCCATAGCATCAGGCAGCCATGTATGTAGTGGGAATTGGGCGGACTTTCCAATAGCACCAATGAACAGAAGTATGGCGATCAAAGTTATGGTCCCGCTCGGCAGGGTCGCAACGATCTCGAACGATGGAGCGTACGCAAAGCTTCCGACGTAGTAGAACAGGATCATGACTCCCAAGATCATCGGGAAGTCAGCAATCCTCGTGACTACCATGGCTTTTGACGCCGCAGGTGGAACATAATCTCTCGTGAACCAGAATCCGATCAGGAAGTAAGAGCAAAGTCCGACAAGCTCCCAGGCGATCAACATCTGAATAAAGTTGTTGGCTGCAACGAACGCGAGCATTGCAAAGGTGAACAGAGACATAGCAGCGTAGAACCAGTTCAGTCTGGCCTCACCCTTTAGATAGCCCAGCGAGTAGACCTGGGTTGCCAGGGATACCGCGGTGACAATCACCAACATCAGGATGGACAGCGGATCAATAAGAAATCCGATACTTATCGGGTCATACCCGGGAATCGTGAACCACTCATAGCTCACATCGATCGGAGCCAGCTCGCCAGCAGCGAACTTGATCATGATCATAATGGACAGGACTAGGGCTAGGGTCATAGCTCCAATCGATAGGTACGGACCGAACTTTAGCTTACGTCCAGTAAGTATGAGAACAGTGAATGCCGCGAAAGGCAGTAACTGTATGAGGATTGTGTAAAGAACCAAGCGATCCACTCAGATCAACCTTTCAACAAATTGTATTTATCGACTTCAAGCGTCTGTCGACGCCTGTACAGCATCAGTACGATGGCAAGCCCAAGGCCAACCTCACACGCTGCAACAACAATCACGAAGATGGAGAATATCTGACCCTTCATCGTGAGCGGAGTAATAAAGTTTGAAAAAGCCATGAGATTGATATTCACAGCATTCAGCATCAGTTCAACGGATAGAAGGATCAGTATCGCGCTCTTCTTGGAAAGAGCTCCGAAAAGTCCAATGGCGAAAACGGCTGCTCCTAGAAGGAGGTAACTCTCAAGTGGCATCGTGTCCCCTCCCTAGGGCGATATATACGGCAGCAACCAAAGCTATCAATAGGAGAAATGCTGCGATCTCGAAGGGCAGCAAGTATTCGACATAGAGCTCCATCCCAAGCTGGGCAACGGTCTGCGCCTGATCGATACCAGCGGTTTCCGCGGGAAGAGGGGTAAATGTCGATCGTGAGACTACCGCAGCCATAATGGCGAAAAACGATACGGCCGCAATCGCAGGGCCAACGATCCCGGTCTGACCGAACACTTTGACTTCGGGTTCCTTGCTGATGGTAAGCATGACAACAAACAGAATAAGCACCGTGATCGCACCGGCGTAGACCAATATCTGAGTCGCCGCCAGGAATGGAGCCTTCAACTGCAAGAAGATTCCTGCAGTCGCGAGCAGTGCCACGAGAAAATAGAGAACCGCGTGAACAATATTCTTAGAAACAAGGAACATCAGTCCCGAGGCTATCACCATAAACGACAGGATGAAGAATGCTAACTGGTCCGGGCTCATGCCGCACCCCCCTTGTTCTTTGCTTCGCTCATATTGTCGTCGTGGTGGCGCAGCATCTTCTCTTTATCCCAAACCAGTTCTTCGTTGGTATAGGTAGTCAACTCAAATTCGGTAGTGTGCCTCAAGGTCCCGGTGGGACAGTACTCTGCACACAAGCCACAGAATGAGCATCGGTTTGCGTACCAATCGTATTTACTGACGACTCTCTTGCCGTCCTTATCGCCGGCGTTCACTGACAGTGCAAGATCCGGACAGATCTTCACACATATTCCACAGCCGATACAGGCTTCACTCTCGCAATATAGGCAACGATTAGCTTCACGCAGAAGCTCCTCTGGGGTGTATCCCTTTTCGACTTCATCGAAGTTTGTCAGTCGAGACTCAGGGGGTATCTCTTCCATGTGTTCTCTGGATGAATACGTATAGCCAGCCTTATGAGGAATAGTCGTCCTCTCAGTAACCGGTGGAGCTTTCTCCCCGCTGAGATACTCGTGCATAGTATCCGCAGCCGCTCTGGCGTCTGCATATGCCTCGACCACCGTAGCTGCGCCATTCACTAGGTCGCCACCGGCGAAAACACCTTCGCGACTTGTAGCGAACTTCTTGTCGACAAGAACCGTGCACCAGCTTTCGTGGATATCAACACCACTGCTCGGAAGATGCCCGCGTGAGACGAGGCATTCAACATCGGGTTTTCTAGAAATTGCAGAAAGAACAAGGTCAGTCTCGATGACGAACTCAGAACCCTCAACAGGACTCGGGCGACGTCGACCACTTGAGTCCGGCTCACCAAGCTCCATGCGTACACATTGCAGCCCAGTGGCAACCTTGCCAGTCTGGCAAACGACCTGAGTCGGAGCGCTCAAATATTCGAATTTGATGCCCTCTTCTTCAGCTGCAACGATCTCCATCATCGCGGCAGGCATCTCATTACGTGATCTTCTGTAAATAATCGTAGCCTCGGCACCAAGTCGCTTGGCCACACGCACACAATCCATCGCGGTGTTACCACCACCGACAACAACTACGCTTTTGGCCTTAGGCACCTCGTCCATAAGGTCAAGGTTCACAAGTCTGAGATAGTCCTCACCTGCCATTACATTTCCACAGCCATCCTCATTAGGAATATCAAGTCGCTGGGGAATGAAGGCACCTATCGCAAGGAATACGGCGCTATAGCCCATCTCGCCGGTTAGGTCATCGATAACGAAGTCTTTGCCTAGTTCCTTGCCGTATTCCATCTTCACGCCGAGGTCCTCGATCTCTTTGACCTCGCGGTCGATGACCTCAGGCGGAAGTCTATAGTCGGGAATTCCTAGTTTCAACATTCCACCAGGTACAGCTTCACGCTCAAATATGGTTACTGGATAACCCCATTTGGCTAGGTAATACGCACAATTCAGCCCAGCAGGACCGGAACCGATGATGGCGACTTTCTTGTCTCTGTAAAGATTAGCCTTGGGTCTGTCGACCTGACCGGCTTTAAATGCAGCGAACTCATGGTCGGCTACGAAACGCTTGACTGCATTGATAGCCAAGGGAGCGTCTTCTTGACGTCTTCTGCAGCCCTGATCCTCACACGGATGAAAGCACACTCTGCCGACGATTCCAGGAATAGCGCATCTCTCCTTGATTACATTGTAGGAGCCAATGTAATCACCCTGGGCGGCCTTAGCCAGATATGCTCGAATATCAAGATTAGCGGGACACTTTCCGGTGCACGGCGGCTTGAGCCTATCAATGGGATCTGGCCCTTCATTTACAACGTCGATCAGCTCAAGCGCCCCACGATAACGGGGTGCGATCTCGATCTTCTCGTTCGGATACTTCACTGTGAAAGTCGGCCGAAGTGCATGCTTGAGCGTGAGCTTGAGACCCTTTAATACACCGAACATCTAGTACCTACCTACAAACATCAAAACACCCTCGGTGCTATTACGAGAACAAGACCGGTGATCATCAGGTTCGCCAGTGCGAGTGGCAACATAACCTTCCAACCAAGATTCATCAACTGATCGATTCGTACTCGAGGGAAGGTACCTCTGATCCAAATAATCAGATACAAAAGAGCTGATGTCTTCAAAAGTAGCCATACAGGGGCTAGCAGTGGTACTTCGTTAACGAACGGTCCATCCCATCCACCCAAGAACATCAGGGCTCCAAGAAGAGCTATGACCACGATGGCCGCGTACTCTGACAACATGAAGAAACCGAACTTCATTCCGCTGTACTCAGTGCTGTAACCACTAATAAGCTCGGATTCAGCTTCAGGTATATCGAATGGAGTCCTGTTCAGTTCGGCCAACCCTGCGATTAGATAGAGTATGAAACCAAGAGGCTGAAGAAAAATGAACCACGAATGAATAGGTCCAATGAGGGTCGCCTGTTGGGCCCCCACGATATCGGAAAGATTCAAACTGCTGGACAGCATGATCACGCCGAGCACAGAGAGAAGCAGGGGGACTTCATAGCTGATCTGCTGTGCAGCAGAACGCAGCCCGCCGAGTATCGAGTACTTATTGTATGAGGACCAACCGGCGACGATCAGACCTACTGGAGTGATCGTCGTGATGGCAAATATCCAGTACACTCCAATGTCCCAATCCAATAAGACCAGATCACTGTTAATAGGAATCACAAGGAAGGCAAGGACAGCTGGGATGAACACCATGATCGGGGCCAACCAGAACAACACCTTGTCTGCATCCCTCGGTACGGTGTCCTCTTTGCCGATAAGCTTCACTACATCGGCAACGGTCTGAAGCATTCCATGAAATCCGACCTTCATCGGCCCATAACGTATTTGCAAATCGGCTAAAACCTTACGCTCGACGTAGACGAGAGCCACACCAGCAACCGTTGCGACTGCGATGCATAAAATCAACGCGATCAAGATCGCCCAGCCGACGCTGACCAAAAGCTCAGACATCTCGACGATCACCTGTCCACCTCACCAAGGACGATATCAAGGATACCTATGTAGGCGACTAGATCTGCAATCTTCCATCCGTTGGCAATCTCAGGCAGTGCCGACAGATTGACCAGGCAAGGTGACCTAAACTTCATTCTGTACGGCTTATCAGAACCGTCGCTGACTACCCACACACCCTGCTCGCCTCGGGGGCTTTCTACTCGTGCGTACGCCTCGCCCTTTGGGGGCTTAACATACAGAGGAACGTCAGCACGTATGGGCCCAGGCTCGATCTGCTCGATAGCCTGTTTGATTATCTTTACGCTTTCCAAGATCTCATCAAGACGAATCCGGTATGCGTCAAAAAGGTCATTGCCTGACTTGGTGACGACGTCAAAATCAACTTTATCGTAATAGCCGTACGGCTCGTCCTTGCGTACGTCCATCGGGACTCCCATGGCGCGGACAACTGGGCCTGTGAGACCCCACTCAATCGCACGCTCAGGTTTCATGATGTCAAGGTTCTCAGTTCGGGCCTGAAATATTTCA
>JAUVYF010000003.1 GCA_030603215.1 Candidatus Bipolaricaulota bacterium | reverse complement strand
TTTGCATAGGAATCTGGCGTGAAGAAATCTTTCATTTTGTGGTTTAATGCTTCCTCCACGCTATAACCAGACAAAGGCGTAACAGAAGGACTTACATAGGTCATATTGAAATTCATATCCTGCACGAATATAACGTCAGTCACATTTTCAGCCAGCAGACGATATTTCTTTTCACTTTCCCTCAGCGCCTCCTCCGCCTGCTTGCGCTCGGTGATGTCCAAATGGGTCCCACAGGCTCGAACGGGGTTGCCATCTGTATCCCACTCGATGATCTTGCCACGATCTAGAATCCACAACCACTTACCAGATTTCTGTTGCATACGAAATTCGGCTTCGTAAAAGTCTGTTTTTCCCTCAAGATAGGCCTTTAGAATATCGTTGACTCTTGGTAGGTCATCGGGGTGTACAAGGTTCTCCCAGGAACCCAGGCAAGGTTCAATTTCCTCGGGCTTGTACCCTTTCATCTTCGCCCAGCGCTCGTTGAAAACAACCCTATCTGTGTAGATATCCCAATCCCATGTGCCCAAATTACCACCATCTAAAGCCAACTGCAAGTGTTGTTGGCTATCGCTTACTTTTTCCATTGCTTTCTCACGCTCAGCCGTTATCTGCCGTGTGAAGATCACCGTGACGGCAAGAGCGATGACAAAGAGTACGAAGTTGGCCCACAACAACCATCTGCCTAGCGCGTTGCTCTCGGCTAGAATTATGTGCATCGGGGTTCTAACCAGTATCCCCCAGTCATTGGCGTTCACGATAGCGGAGGTGCAAAAGTAAGACACGCCCTCGTGTTCATGCTCTTGAGACTTGCCTATCCCCTCATCCATGGTGGACCGTACCAATGGATGGTCGCTGTAGTCAAGCGACAGCGGACCCTCTTCTAGAGCAAATAAGTCTATCGCGGAATGAGCAATAACCGTACCTTCCTTGTCTACTATGTAGGCAACCTGCCCCTCCCCAAGAGGATAGTCTGCTACACGTTTCATCAGGTTGCTCAGCCTCATTCCACTTAACAGCACACCCACTTTCTCTCCCGTTTCCAGCTCGATGGGTACACTCACAGAACTGCCTACGAGTCCCAGTTGAGGGTAGAACAAAGAGCCCCCAAAATAGGTCTGGCCTTGCTCAAAAGGAACGGTGAAATACGGCCTATCAGCGTAGCTCTTGGTAGTGTAGGCGGAGAAGTTATCCTTACTCACACTGCTAGAAACAAACCAACCTTCGGCGTCCATCACGAAAAGGGAGGCGCCAAGTGTTGATGTCTCCACGTTCTTGACCAAGTAATCGTGTTGGTTGGCGATGTCCATAGTGCGAAGCTCAGGCTGCTTGGCTATCATCGTCAGACGAGTCTTGGAACTCTCCAGATCATGGTCCAGCTCCCGGACAATGCTGCGGGCAATTTCCTCCTGGTGAGTCTTGGTCGCTTTAACCGCCTCGTTGCGGATGTATGGAATAACGTAGAACACCTGGAACAGCAGCGATGCAGCCAGTATTAATGCAAACAGACCCACCAATCTCACTAGCCAAGCCGATCGGCCTATACGTTTTCCTATCTTCAAACTCATTTTCTTCCCCTTTCTGACTTCTCAGGCTTTCCTGTTTGCATAACTACTTGTATAACTATAATAGCGATAAAGCTCCATTTATTCTTCTACAGTGTGGTTATTCGTAGAAAATGAACAACCACGATCTAATCGCAGGGTTTCTCGGATCTTAAACTCATGTAGCAACCCAACCTAAGGTATAGCTGGTTTTACAAACAGCGCTAGAAAGCCACTAATTGTTTATTTCCTTGACTATAGCATTGTTGGCCGTATAATATGAATGAACGTTCATTCAGTATTTGAGGAGATATGATGCAGCGCAGTAAAGCAGAAATGATCAAAGAAGCGGCGGTGCGGGTGTTTGCTAGCCAAGGATTTTACCGAGCGCGGATGGAAGCGGTTGCTCATGAGGCGGGGGTAGCAGTAGGAACGATTTACAACTACTTCAAGAGCAAGGAGGAGATCCTTCTCTCTATTTTCCAGGCTGAATTTGATGAACAAATGCCATTATTCGATGAGCTTCAGGCAAGTAGCCTGCCTATTCGTGACCAGATCAAGCAAATTCTCGACGAGCACTTTTGTTTGCTGAGGAAAAAGAAGAGGCTTGCTCGCGTATTATTGCAGGAGCGATTCAATCCGGGAACCGAATTTACCGATAAGCTGATCGGGCTTCATCGACAGGCAGTGAAGAGAATCGAGGAGTTGATTCAAAAAGGAATTGACCAAGGTTGGGTTAGGCGCTGTAATCCTTCCGTCATTGCCTCGGCGCTGTTTGCTGTTGTGCAGTCGATCAGTGTCTGTGAAATGAGCTACCCACCTGAAAAAGCAGACCGGCTCATTGAAGATGCCCCAAGCGAACTAGCGGATTTCATGTGGAGTGGGCTAAAGAAAGAAGGAGGCAGATGAACAGCAAGCGGTGGCTTACATGAGGAAATTCTTTTCTTGGATTGCCGCGCACCCGTACATAGTAATTGGTATTGTGCTGTTGATTACTTTGACGTTCCTTGCGTTCATCCCACGTCTTCGTACAGACACAGATTTTTCTAACTACATCGATAAGACAGATCCTACAGTAATGGCAATGGAAAGAGCGGAAGCCCGCTACGGAGCTCAATCCTTGTTGATGGTAGCCGTTGAGAACGAGGCTGGAATTTTCAACCTTGCCACCCTAACCAAAATTGGGCGAATGGCGGAGTCTTTTGAACAGATCGCTGGCGTGGATGAGGTGACGAGCCCACTTAACGCGCAGGTGATCACCGGAACAGAGAAGGCCATCAAGATTGGGCCAGCCTCTCCGGGGGGCGCTGTTCCAGAGACTCCGGAAGAGATTGCTGTCTATCGGGAACGGGCGATGGCAAGTAACACAGTGCGCGATTACCTTGTTGCCACTGACAGTCAAGCAGCAACGGTACTGATCAAGCTAAAGATAGATGCCGACCAGGTCGCGGTGGCGAAAGAGATCATAGCAATCGTCAAGAACTACGATTCCCCGCCGGAGAGGATCTATATCACCGGGATGTCTTACATGAATGTTGTCCTCTCTGAGTTGATGGGAAAGGATCTGCTCATTCTTCTCCCACTTGTTATTCTGGTAATAGTTCTCGTGCTTTACTTTAGCTTCTGGAGCGTGCGCGGGGTGCTATTGCCGCTACTTGTTGTTGTGCTGTCTACTTTGTGGACATTGGGGTTAATGGCTATCTTTGATGTTCCCGTAACGATTATCTCCTTTATCCTGCCGGTAATCTTGATGGCGATCGGAATTGCCTACTGCATCCATGTGTTGAACTATTATTACGAGGTGGTCAAGACCGGAAGCGATCGCCGCACCGCAGTCATTGAGACAGGGCTGCACATGACGGCTCCGGTATCGATGACCGGATTCACCACCGTTGCTGGCTTTCTCTCCCTTCTTAACTCCTTTCTCATCCCACAACGGCAGTTCGGGGTAGTCACTGCGATTGGGGTATGCGTGGCGATGGTCCTCTCGCTTGTCCTCATACCGGCTCTCCTGTCCTTACTCAAGGTCCCTGAGAGGAAGATCAAAAAAGGTGATCGAGGGCCCATTACCCGGGTACTCTCTGCCATCGAGCAGCTGGTTATCCGGCGCCGGCGTTCCGTTCTTGTGCTCTCGGCGATCCTCTTTGTCGCTTTCCTTGCTGGGTTGCCACTCCTTCAGATAGAGACCTCCGAACGGGAGTTTCTCGGAGATAGTAACCCTGTAGTAGAGGGAATGGAATTGATGAAGCGCCACTTCTCCGGCAGCGAGCAGCTAATGATCGAGATCGATACTGGCACTACTGACGGTCTGTTGAATCCGGACGTGTTGAACGAGATCGTTGCTCTCCAAGGTTTCTTGCAGGAGAAGGGAGTGAATAAGACGGTCTCGATCGCCGATCTGGTAAAGGAGATGAACCAGAAATTCCATGCCGATGACGCTGCCTACTATGCTATCCCCGACACACCGAGATTAGTCTCACAGCTCTTGTTTTTCTTCAGCCTGCAGGGCGGGAGTCTTGGTAATATGGCGCTCAGTGACTTCTCCGCCGGAGAGGTGATGGGGCTTTACTCGATGGGGGGGAGTGCCCAGCGGATGGACCTTGTCCATGAGGTTCAGACATATCTGGATAGTCATTTTGCCGGCTCGGCGAAAGCGCAGATGGTGGGGCCTACACTGGTCCAATCAAGTCTGTACTCTCAGATTGCGAAGAGCCAGATAACGAGCTTAGTAACGTCGATTATTGCTGCAGGGCTTATTGTTTCCATCTTAATGGGCTCGCTCATCGCTGGCCTCATTAGCCTTATCCCTCTTCTTCTCACCGTGGTCATCAACTTTGGTGTGATGGCCTATTCAGGAACTCCGCTGAACATGGCAACCCTGATGGTCTCATCCATTGCCATCGGGATTGGAATCGACTACGCCATTCACTTGATCTCCCGGTTCCGCCGGGAGGTGCTCGCGGGCAAGTCTATGGATAATGCTCTCCAGTCAACCATTCAAATGACTGGGCGAGGTATTGCCTACAATGCGGTCGCCCTTGCCCTTGGATTCATCATACTTCTTGCCTCCTCGTTCAAGGGAACAAACAGCTTTGGATTGCTCATTGCAATGACCATGGTGATCAGCGCCCTCTCCGCGTTTACCGTGATCCCAGCGATCCTTATTACCTGGCGGCCTGCATTTCTATTTAGATCACCGTGGAAAATGAGAGGGAATGATAGCCGAGAATAGCAAGAAAAGGGGACTGCAATGAAACGAGTAGAATTATTAATCACTACGCTGCTGCTGTGTGTGCTTCTTGTTGGGAGTGCGGCCTTCGCTGAAGAGTTAACGGGTGAGGAGATCCTCGCGCGCGCGAAGTTTGGAGGGGAGCTCAGAAGCAAAGGGAGCTTGATCACAACCTTTCGCCTTGAGAGTAGCACAACCGATGGGATAACTACCGCAGATAGCTTCGTGGGATTTTCCAAGCGCACGAAGGAAGGAACAGAGTTTCTTCTCCTATATTTCCTTGACGTGGGGTACAACAGCGGCTCGATCCTACTCATGGAAACGCCGGAACAGGGGACTACTCGACAGTGGTACTACTCCCCAGAGTGGGATCTACTCAGGGAGCTTGATGTTGAGACACAGAGCAAGAGTTTCGCGGGAAGCACGCTGTCCTTTCAGAACTTGGGTGGTTATGACTTAGTAGGTCACTACACGGCGAAAGTGACTGGCAATGAGCGGCTGATTGTGGGTGAAACAGAGCGGATGGCCTATGTCCTTTCTCTTGCTGCCAGGCCACAGGAGGAATTGGATTTTCCCACCGCAAACATGTGGGTAGACAAGGAAACTTTCTTCGTGCTTCGAATGCGGAATATCAACTCTGCCGGTGAGGTGGGGCAGACAGTGGAGGTCCTTGCCCTAGGAGAGTTTGAAGGAGCGGTCACAGTCGATCAGCTGATCAACAGTGATTGCGTGAACGGAAGCTCTACAACAATCACTTTCCTTGAACGAAGGCAACCCGAAGATGAATTTCCAGATGATTTTTTCAGTTTAGAGAATCTTGCGCTATTTAATCCCGCCGAGTACGGATTTTGAGTGGCCGCGGAGAAAGAAAGCGGAGGAGCAGGGGAGCGAAGGTGCAAAGACAATTGCGGAATGTGGAATGGGAAGTTCGTAGCGTTGGAGCCTGTGCCCACCATTCCGGTGAACCCCGGATCGGGTTCGGGGCAGGGCCCGGGAATCCAGTCAGGTAATGGTTGTATACAAATCCTGCTAGTCCTCTGGATGCCGGATCAAGTCCGGCATGACAGTATGTGAATACATTTAACCGCAGAGGACGCAGAGAACGCAGAGGAGCAAAGACAATTGCGGAATGCGAATTGTGAATTGCGGATTGGAAGACCGATGGACAAACAAAGAAGAACAGCGGTGTGTAGATCATTCGTCATGAAAGACAACGTCGCAGGCAAGCTACGACGCTACACAAGATTTCAGGAAAGGAAGCTTTCAGCTGTCAGCGGTCAGCCGCCAGGAAAGAGCGATCAGCTTTCAAACCGTTCGTAGCGTTGGGATTTATCCCCGACGTCAAAGATAATGTCGCAGGCAAGCTACGACGCTACATAGGCATACCCCTACACGAATACAACGTTGTTCTCGTGGGTTACGTTGGTTTTGTGGTTGTTCCTCGTGTTTTGGTCTCGGTCTTTTCCCATTTAACCAATCAACTATTTCCCTATTTAACTGGTTCACCATTTCTTTGCCTTTCACCGTTTTTCGACTCCCGACTCCTGACTCCCGACTGGTTCTATTTCACCCGTTACTCATCACCCATTACTTGTTACTGTTTTTGACTCTTGACTCCCGACTGTTGACTGCCGACCGACGACTGTCTTTTCCTGCGATCTTTGCGTCTTTGCGAGAGGCCAGGCTGGTGACTCTTTCTTCGGGTTATATTACCTTGAGTGCAAGGAGCCGTTTTATTGAGTAAATGGGCATACGGCAACGCAACTTGAACAAGCGGCCCCATTTTCCACCCAGAACTCATAACACTTATCAGCATTCACTGCCCAGCGTAGGATTCCGGTATTGTTGGATGGACAAGCGAGCTTGAAAGATGGTTCAACGTCAGAGCTGATTGCCTGTGCTTTGCATACCTCCGCGCACTTATAACATTCTTTACAAAACTTGGTTAGCCCAAAGTCAATTGGTTTATCCGGCTCAAGCGGAAGATCGGTAAAGATCTTGCATAGCCGTACGCATGGACCATATTGTGGTGTGACCAGCAAGCCATTTCGCCCCAGTTGGCCAAGACCAGCATCGATGGCGAGCGGAATGCTAAGGGCAGTATCATTTCCCATGGATATTGCTTTGTAACGTAGGTTTCGGATGAATTCAGCCAGGCAAGCAGCTGTAAACGCCATCCGTGAATAGCCAACCCCACTGGCGGTAGCCGATCTAAAGGCCGGCGAGGCACTGATCGCTTCCTTGTCCATGGCGATTCCGATCACGATCGCATATTTGTATTCCACAGGAATTTCGATCGGGTCTCCGCTTCTGTCATGAGAGTAGATCCACCTGTGATCAACCTGGCATATGCCAACAAGATCCGCACCATATGTACGCGCAGTTTCTTTGATCTGTTTGCTCATAAGGGTGGGACTCTTTACCGTATGTTTTCCGACCTTAAGCAGGTTCGGAACAGCTTGGAATACTCTTTTCCAAGAGAATGCCTCGCTGCACTGCTCATGAACGGCCCACGATGGATCTTTCACTAGTGCAATCTGCGCGTCTAACACAAGAAAGCTCCGTGTGTCTTCTTTCCTATGATTGCACAAACAAAAAATCAGTGCATTTCGCACTGACACCTTTTAGTTTACGATATCCTGCACACAACGTCAAGGGCTAGATAGCGTTGACTTCCATCTATCTTGGAACTACAATTTTTGCGAGGTGTTTTCGATGCCAGAGGAAATAGAGCGAGATATGTTGCGGCACATGGACAAGAGTATCGAAGTGCTAAAGACTAACCTAGGCAAGGTTCAGACCGGTCGGGCAAATCCTAAGATGATAGAGGATACAATTGTGGATTATTATGGGACCTCTACCCCGCTCAAGCGGCTGGCGACGATCGTTGCCCCTGATCAGAATTTGCTGGTTATTCAACCCTACGACAGGACACAGATTGCCAGTATAGAGAAGGCCATTCTGTCTGCTGGTCTAGGCCTTAACCCGACGCATGAAGGGAAAGTCGTTCGTATTAAGATTCCGAAGCTTTCAGAGGAACGGCGCGAGCAGCTCACACATATCATCAAGGATAGGGGCGAGGAAGCAAAGGTTGCCCTACGCAATATCCGCCGGGATGCAAATGGGAAATTGGAGCAAATGAAGAACCAGGGAAGCATTTCAGAAGATGATTACCATCGTTATCACGAGAAGAATGATAAGGCTATTCGTGAGCGTTCCGAGGAAATTGATAAGTTGGTCAAGGAGAGGAATAAGCAGCTTCGAACCATCTAGTTAGCAAACGTCTTCATAGTAGGTCCTTACGATGAGCAATCTATCCTTCACAGAGTTCAACCGTGTTTTTCATATTTGTGGTGGTCTGTTGTTTTCTGTGATAGTCTCGTCAATCCTTAGTGTATTTGGTCTGTGGGTGCTTGCCGTTGGTTTTCTTGTTGGCTGCCTCTTATTTGTCCTTAATCTGTTATTTCTCTATGAATCGGGACGCGCATTGATTAGATTAGGGGGCAGAGAGCGAGCTGGCGTTATGGCGGGTTGTTCCAGCCTTGGAAGAATCTTGTTTCTTGGAGTCGCCCTGGCATTATTGGCGCAAGTAAGCGTTCCGGCCTTTTGTGCTGCCTGTGGAGGGCTTATCTTTTCGCAGACAGGGTTGCGCCTTGTCTACATCCGTCAGGGGAGGCGAGCAGATGCTTGAGCATCTGGGTGAGAAGCTCATCTTGCATGTTACTCTTGGCAATTTCTCGTTTAGCTTTGACATTCTTACAGTTATCATGAGCTGGGTAGTTATTGCTGTACTTGTTGTTGTTGCCTTGATCCTGCGACGTGGACTTGGACAAGATATCGAGGAGAAGCCAAGTCGAACACAAGCAATTCTCGAATCCTTGATTGATCTGCTGAAAGGGCAGTTGATGTCTAGCTTTTCTTCAGATAAACTAGCCAGGGAGTTATTTCCTTTTGTGTCGACGGTCTTCATGTTTGTTCTTGTCTCTAACTGGCTTTCAGTGATTCCCTATTGTGAGTCTCCAACCAAAGATCTGAACGTGACGCTTAGCTTAGCTTTGCTCGTTTTTGTTATGTCTCAGTTGCTTGCAGTACGCATGAGAGGTGGAATAAGGTATTTGAAGGGATTTCTTGAGCCCTACCCCTTTATGCTTCCGCTGAATATCGTGAGCGAAATAGCCAAACCGATTTCACACTCATTTCGTCTATTTGGCAACACGTTTGGAGGAGCAATTCTAGTCACGGTTGTCTCAGCCAAGTTTGCTCCGGTACTTGTGCCTGCTGCGCTAAATGCTTTTTATGGGCTGTTTGTAGGAGCGATTCAGGCGTTTGTTTTTGCCATACTTACCGTTGCTTATATCAATGTAGCGGTAGAAAGCTAAACAGGAGGAAAACGATGGAAGAAGCACAGAATATCGTTGGGCAGATTTCCGGAGCAGATATTGCAACAGCAGCGAAGTACCTTGCTGCTGGTTTTGTAATGGCAATAGGGTCGATTGGATCAGCAATTGGAGAGGGGATAGTGGCGGCTCATGCCTTGGATGGGATGGCACGACAGCCGGAGATGGAAGGAGCGCTGCTGCGGACGATGGTCCTTGGCCAGGCAATCACCGAGTCGACAGGGATTTATTCCTTGGTAGTGGCTATTGTTCTTCTGTTTGTAGTATAGGAGTAAGCGTGCATTTAGAATGGGGAAAGGTTGTTACATCCCTAAACTGGACCTTCGTATTCAACCTCGTTAATTTTGCCATCCTCCTGTACGTATTGAAGCGACTGTTGTTTAAGCCTGCAATAGAGTACTTGGATCGCCGGCGTGAACAGGTGGCGACGCAGATGGAAACAGCGCGGAAAAACGAGGAACAGGCGAAAAAGCTGGTTGCCGAGCGGACAGGGGCCCTGCAGACGGCTTACAAACAGAGTCGTCATATTGTGGAGGCCGCCCGGGCACAGGCAGAGGAAATTATTGGGCAAGGGAAGGATGGCGCAAAGAAAGAAGTAGAGCACATCCTGGAAAATGCCCGAGCGCAAATCGATCAAGAACAGGCTGAGGCAAAACATGAATTGCGGCGTTCCTATGCCGAGATTGCTGTGTTGGGAGCTTCTCGTGTGTTAGGCCGCGAGGTAAATCTGGACGATCACCGCCGATTACTCGATGATCTTCTTTCCGAGCTTGAGGAAGACACATTGAGGATGAAATTGTGAAGTCACGGGAAATTGCCTGCCGTTATGCCGAGGCACTTCACTCTCTTGCTTGTGAAGAAGACAGGATAGAGGAGGTAGAGAAGGGATATCGGGAAGTTCTTTCAGCTGTTGCGGAGGTTCCGGAATTTGATGGCTTTTTCACGCACTTGCTTGTTCCTCGTGAGGCAAAGATGAAGTTATTGAAAACCGCTTTCCCAGAGCTTTCTCCATACCTTTTCAATCTGTTTTTTTTGCTTGTTCGTAACAGACGAGAGAATTATCTCGGTTTGATATACAAGGAATTTATCACACTATGCGCTGAAGCAGAAGGCGTAATGCAGGCAGAGGCAACAGTAGCCCGAAAGTTATCCACAACGGATCATACCCGACTGGTATCCTGTCTTGGGAGAGCTATGGGGTGCCAAATAGAACTGGAAGAGAAAGTTGACCCGAGTCTTCTTAGCGGAGTTAGAATAGAGATAAACGGCAAAGTAATTGATGGAACATTACGGGCCAAACTTGGGGGGTTGAAAAACCTGCTCGAAGGATAAGGGGGAAAAGAGTGCCAGTAATGCGTAAGGATGAGATTAGCGCCATACTTAAGGAACAGATAAGGGGATTTGACTACGACCTGGAAATGAACGAGGTTGGAGTAGTTGTTGAGGTAGGAGACGGGATCGCTCGTGTATTTGGATTACAGAGGGCGATGTCCGCAGAAATCGTGGAGTTTCCAAACGATATCTATGGACTAATCCTCAATCTAGAGGAAGAAAGCGTTGGCGTAGCTCTGTTCGGAGAAAGTGAGTGCGTACAGGAAGGAGACGAGGTACGACGCACGGGCCGTGTATTGGAGGCAGTGGTTGGCGAAGGTCTTCTTGGGCGAGTTGTTGATGCGCTTGGCCGCCCTAAAGATGGAAAAGGGCCGATTTCTTTTTCCGAGAGACGTAAAGCAGAGCTTAAAGCACCGGGAGTAATACAGCGCCAACCGGTCGATACACCGCTTCAGACGGGTCTCAAGTCAATCGATGCTCTTACTCCGATTGGCCGCGGGCAGCGAGAGCTGATAATTGGCGACCGCCGTACGGGCAAGACAGCAATTGCGGTCGATGCGATTATCAACCAGAAAGACGCCGATGTGGCTTGTGTTTATGTTGCTATTGGACAGAAGACTTCAACTATTGCTCGAGTAGTAGAGGCGCTAGAGCGCCATGGCGCAATGGGCTATACGATTGTTGTTGCCGCAGAGGCAGACGAACCTACACCAATGCAGTATCTTGCTCCCTACGCTGGTTGTGCCATGGCTGAGTACTTTACCTACAGCGGCAAGGATGCATTTGTTATCTATGATGACCTGTCTAAACATGCGGTTGCGTACCGCGAAATGTCATTGCTCCTTCGGCGGCCGCCAGGAAGAGAGGCATACCCCGGAGACATTTTCTATACTCACTCTCGGCTGTTGGAACGAGCGGTGCGCCTGTCTGATGAGCACGGAGGCGGGTCTCTTACTGCTTTCCCTATTATCGAAACAAAGGCTGGCGATATTACTGGCTATATTCCAACGAATGTTATCTCTATTACAGATGGTCAAATTTATCTGGAAACCGACCTATTCAATCAGGGATTTCGCCCAGCAATCAATGTGGGCAAGTCAGTTTCTCGTGTGGGCGGAGCGGCACAAACCAAGGCAATGAAACAGATTGCCGGCCACCTTCGGTTAGAGCTTTCCCAGTACCGAGAACTGGAGGCATTTGCCGAGTTTTCCGCTGATCTTGATGAGGAATCAAAAGCGCAACTTGCTCGTGGAGACCGATTGATGGAGGTGTTAAAGCAAGAACAGTATAAGCCGATGGCGGTTGAGAAACAGATTGTCTCTTTGTATGTAGCAGTGGAGAACCATTTGGCTGATCTAGCGTTGCCCAAGGTGCGCCCTTTCCTTGAGGAATGGCTCCGTTTCCTCCATTCCGAGCATGAACAGATCATGAAGGCCTTAGCCAAGAAGTGCGAAATTACTGATGAGATTAGGCGGTTGTTGGAGAAAGCGGTGGTTGAATTCAAGGAGCGCTTCGGAGGTTAGATGTCAATCGGTGTTCGCGAGATCAGGGGGCGTATTGGTAATATTGAGAACATTCGCCAAATCACCCGAGCGATGAACGCAATTGCCATGACAAAGTTAACGCGGGCAAAAAGGCAACTTGCCGCTGCTCAACCATACATGGTCGCGCTAGACTCATTTCTTTCTGCTGCTCTCGCTCAGAGAACCGATATTTCTGAGCCACACCCCTTGACCCTTGATAACGGCGCATCTGATGTAGCGATCCTAGTTCTCAGCTCTGATAGAGGGCTATGTGGTAGGTTTAAAGGAGATCTCAATAGAAAAGGCAGTGATCTATTACAAGAACTTGGAGAGAGAGGGAGAATTATTGCCGGAGGAGAAAAGGCGCTTGCTTACTTTGTGCGTCAACGAGCAACAGTGATCAACAGCTACACAAATGTTTACGAACAGCCAGACCTGAAAATCGCGCGGCGAATAGCCAGAGACCTTAGTTCTCTCTACCTGGAGAAGAAGGTTGGTTCAGTAATAGTAGTGTATACGCATTTTGTTTCCGATCTTAGCCAGTACGTGGTTGAGAAGAAGATCTTGCCTGTCGAAGTGAGCGAAACGGGTGGCAGCGTACTTATAGAACCAGACCTGAAAGAGATACTAGAGTTTGTTCTTCCCTTATATCTGCAGAGTAAGGTTTTCCTTGCGTTAGTGGAGAGCAAAACGAGTGAACATGCAATCCGCCGCCAGGCAATGAAAAACGCCACCGACAACGCAGAAGATCTGCTAAGTACTCTCACTCGTTCTTACAACAAAGCAAGGCAACAGTCGATAACCCGTGAAATCGCGGACATTGTCGGAGGGGCAGAGGCACTACGCAGGACTTAAGAATGTGAAAAACAGGAGCACCATGATACAGAGCAAGGGAGTAGGAAAAATAACAGAGATCAGAGGTCCGGTAATCGATGCGCGATTTGAGAAGGGAAAATTGCCGCGAGTAAATGATGCCTTACGCATCAAGCGTGAGGGGGATAACGATCTTATCCTTGAGGTGGCGCAACACCTGGGAGATGAGGTGGTACGAGCGATTGCCATGGATTCCACCGATGGACTTGCGCGTGGCACAGAAGTAATAAATACCGGCGGGCCGATTACCGTTCCTGTGGGGCCGGAAACACTAGGCAGGATGATTAATCTAACAGGGGAACCAATCGATGAGCTTCCACCGCTGAAGACAACCAAGCGCTACTCAATTCACCGTCAATCCCCCTCATTAATAGACCAGGAGACTGAGACAGAGATCTTTGAGACAGGAATCAAGGTAGTTGACCTCATTGGCCCCTTTCCTAAAGGGGGAAAGATTGGCCTATTTGGTGGGGCTGGTGTGGGAAAGACTGTTCTCATCATGGAGCTCATTCGTTCCATTGCTTACGAACGCGAGGGATATTCGGTCTTTTCTGGCGTAGGAGAACGAACACGCGAAGGGAATGACCTTTATCTGGAGATGAAGGCAGCTGATGTCTTGAAGAATACAGCTCTTGTTTACGGACAGATGAATGAACCACCAGGAGCTCGTTTCCGTGTAGCACTTACTGGTGTTACGCTTGCTGAATACTTTCGCGACGAGGAAGGGAAAGATATCCTACTATTCATTGATAATATCTTCCGGTTTGCTCAGGCTGGAAGCGAAGTATCTGCATTACTTGGCCGCATGCCTTCTGAGGTTGGTTACCAGCCGACGCTGGCTACCGAGATGGGAGAATTACAGGAGCGGATCACATCGACAAGAAAAGGATCGATTACCTCGGTGCAAGCGATCTACGTTCCAGCTGATGACTTGACTGATCCCGCCCCCGCGGCGGTCTTTTCCCATCTTGATGCGGCGATAACTTTGTCGCGCGAGATAGTAGAGAAGGGGATTTATCCAGCAGTTGATCCACTACAGTCTAATTCCACCATGCTTGATCCCAACATCATTTCCCATGAGCACTATCGTGTAGCACAACGAACCTTGGAGATGTTGCAGCGCTATGAAGACCTACGAGACATCATAGCCATTATGGGTATGGATGAGTTGTCCGAGCAGGATAAGCTGACGGTGAGGCGAGCGCGGAAGGTGCAGCGCTTCATGAGTCAGCCATTCTATGTAGCCGAGAACTTTACCGGGAAAGCAGGAGTATATGTCAAGCTAGAGGACACAATCAAAGGGTTTGGAATGATTGTTGATGGTGAATTGGACGATCTTCCCGAACAAATGTTCTACATGGTGGGAACGATTGACGAAGTCCTGGAACAAGTTAAGAAGCCGGAGACGACTGATGAGTCGAGCAATGAACCCGTTTCATCTGTTGGCTAGGAAACTCAAGCGGTGAATGTCTAATCATTCTCTAGCTGCCTCAACTATCGAGTGGGTTCTCTTTTGGCAGTTATTGGGAAGATAATTTGTTGACGCGAGATTAGAAAGATCCTATACTTGTCCTGTTTGGCGGCGTAGCCAAGTGGAAAGGCATGGGACTGCAAATCCCCGACTCAGCGGTTCGAATCCGCTCGCCGCCTTTTCGGGCGTAGGGGTGGTTAGCTCAGTTGGGAGAGCGCATGCTTGACGTGCATGAGGCCACAGGTTCAAGTCCTGTACCACCCACCAAATCTGGATCCCCAAAGACGAAAAAGACGCGGGCTACTTTTCATAAGAGGGCCCGTTATTCTCTTGGCACGCGAACAAAGAGAAGGGCGGGATAGAAGTGGATGAACGTGGCACCGATGCAGCTCGACGATCGGTGGTAATTACACCAACAGGTATGGTGGCTACAAGCCAACCACTTGCCGTCCAGGTAGGGATAGCCATCCTGAGAGCAGGTGGAACCGCAGTTGATGCGGCGATCGCGGTGAACGCGATGCTTGGTTTAGTGGAGCCAATGAGTTGTGGTGTCGGTGGGGATCTGTTTGCCATCGTGTGGGAAGACAGGTCAAAAAGCCTCATTGGCCTTAATGGAAGTGGGCGCTCGCCACATTCTTTTAGCCGTGAGACGCTTACAAACAAGGGGCTTAGACAGATTCCCCTGCGCGGGCCGTTGTCTTGGACTATTCCCGGCTGTGTCGATGGCTGGTTTGCTCTGCATGAGCGGTTTGGCAGGCTTCCGATAACTGACATCCTTGCTCCCGCGATTCACTATGCCAAGACTGGCTTTCCGGTGACGCCGGTAATTGCCAGGGCATGGCAAGAAGCGACCAAGCTGTTGAGCGAAGACCCGTGTGCGGCTGAGACTTTTCTTCATCATGGCAAAGCGCCCACCTGTGGAGCGGTGTTCCGTAACCCTGATTTAGCAGATACCCTTTCTTTGATTGCCAAGAACGGAAAAAATGCTTTCTATCGTGGCAGAATCGCCAGAGAGATCGTCTCTTTCTCCAATAAGGTTGGCGGCTATCTTAGTGCGGCTGATTTTAGTGATCATTTTTCTAGTTGGGTTAAGCCACTCTCTGTTTCTTACCATGGCTACGAGGTGTGGGAGCTCCCTCCTAATACGCAGGGGTTAGCCGTTCTTGAGATGTTGCAGATTATCGTCGGGTTCGATCCCGAAAGGTTGGGGCGTAATAGCACGGACTATCTGCATCTTCTCATCGAGGCAAAAAAGCTTGCCTATGCCGACCGAGCACGATTCTATGCTGATCCCGACTATTCTGATGTGCCGGTAGAGGGGCTAATTGAAGAAGGTTACGCCCGTGGGCAACGGACACGGATCAATCTTGAAAAAGCAGCAGCAGAAGTTCCCCCAGGCGATCCGTGCCTGAACAATGGGGACACGGTTTACCTCACTGTGGTTGATGGAGATCGAAATGCCGTGTCGCTTATTCAAAGTGTGTATCGTGGTTTTGGCTCTGGAATTGTTCCTGGTCACCTAGGCTTTGTGTTACAGAATAGAGGAACTTTGTTTAGTCTTGACCGAGATCATCCAAATCGGCTAGAGGCACATAAGCGCCCGTTTCACACGATTATTCCAGGTTTTGTTACACAGAAGGGAAAGCCTGTTTTCTCGTTTGGGGTGATGGGAGGCGACCAGCAACCGCAGGGACAAGTACAGATTCTCCTCAATATCATCGATTTTCACATGGATGCGCAGCGGGCAGGCGATGCACTGCGTTTTCGCCATGCTGGCTCCTGTAGTCCGATAGGGCATGCAATGCACGACGGAGGAATTGTCTACCTGGAGCCAGGGATTCCCGCAGCAGTTGCCACAGGATTAAGAGAGAAAGGGCATTGTGTGGAGTATCGACAAGATGGCTATGGCGGCTACCAAGGAATTTGGATGGATCCCGTTACAAACATGCTCTACGGTGGGAGTGAACCTCGCAAAGATGGCTGCGCAATAGGGTACTAGGCGGCTCCCTTTAGATCAATTGCCTCCGCAACCTCGCGCATTGCCATAATTGTGTCGGAAAAGAGGTCGTCAAGTTCCACCCCGAGCATTTGTGCTCCGTTTTGGATCACTTCTCGGTTGACTCCAGCCGCAAAGCTCTTGTCCTTCCACTTCTTCTTGAGTGATTTGACCTTCATGTCTAACACGCTCTTAGATGGGCGCACGAGAGCCGTTGCCACTATCAGGCCGGTGAGTTCATCTATGGCGTAAAGCACTTTCTCCATTTCGTCTTCTGGTTTGATATCGGTTACTAACCCCCAGCCGTGGGACATGATGGCATGGATATAGTCCTCAGGCCAGCCGCGCTCGGTCAGAATCTCCTTTGTTTTCTTGCAGTGTTGTTCCGGGTAGCGCTCATAATCGAGGTCATGTACAAGGCCAATAATCCCCCATTTTTCCTCGTCTTCGCCGTGTTTTCTTGCCATGTAGCGCATAACACCCTCTACTGCCAGAGCGTGTTTAACTAGGCTGCTGGTGTGATTAAACTCCTTCAATAAAGTAAGTGCTTCGTCTCGAGTTGGCGCGTTGACTGACATGTTCCTCCCCTATCAAAACCGATATTCAGGATGTTGTTACTGTACTCATTTGTAGTCTGATCGTCAATTCCTCTATTCTCAAGAGGATAATACTGGTACGCTCACACAGATGAAAGGCCTATTGTCACCTTGCCAATACATTGATATCCTAGTAATACTTTATCCGTAAGCGGTGGAGGAGAAGGGATTCACTGAGTTGCTAGGAGGAACCATTCGTGACAAGAAGACAAGGTAATCCTCACAGCCAAAAGGAGAAGTGGGTGTTTTGTGGAGATCGCTAAGCGATAAGAGATAGGGATGATGACCGATGGTATAGAAGGCCGGTAAGGCTGCGAGGAGCGAAAAAGGGGTGGGGAATTGGCCACACATGAAGTAATCATCATTGGAGGTGGTCCAGCTGGGCTTACCGCTGGACTCTATACCTCACGGGCAGGGCTTAGAAGCCTACTGGTGGAGCGCGGAGCACTAGGGGGTCAGATGATGAATACCACTCTAGTAGAAAATTATCCTGGTTTTCCTGAGGGTGTCTCCGGCCCCGAGCTGTGTTTGCTCATGCATCGACAGGCTACCAGATACGGGCTAGAGGTTGTGACTGTTGAGGCTACAGACCTTACTCAAGGACAACCCTATCGTGTCTCTACAACCGAGGGCAACCTTGAGGCTACAGCGATAGTCATCGCTGCTGGTTCAGAATATCGCAAGCTGGGAGTCGCTGGCGAGAAAAGGCTTTCAGGTAGAGGTGTTTCCTATTGTGCTACCTGTGATGGTTTCTTTTTTCGCAACAAAGAGATAGCAGTGGTAGGAGGAGGCGATACCGCTATTACCGATGCTCTGGAGCTGGCCCAATATGCTAAGAAGGTTTACGTAATACATCGGCGGGACCAGCTACGGGCAGGACAGGTTCTTCAACAGCGAGCCTTTGCCCATTCAAAGCTGGAGTTCATCTGGAGCATGGTGGTAGAGGAGGTCTTGGGAGAGAGAACGGTAGATGGCCTTAAACTACGTGACGTGAAAACAGGCCAGGAATCTATTCTGAAAGTGGGTGGAGTCTTTATTGCCATAGGGTTCACGCCTAATAGCCGGAGCTTTTCCAACATCTTGGAGCTCGGGAATAGTGGCTACATCATTACTGATGAACGGCGGGCTACCTCGGCCCCTGGCGTTTTCGCTGCCGGTGATATCCGGCAGAACTCACTGCGCCAGATCGGTACCGCGGTTGGCGATGGTGTTACTGCTGCCATCTCTGTCTTCAAATACCTTCAACAGACAAGAAATGGAGCTTGAATCGCAGACCTTCAAGGTACTGGAGAGGATAAGGATTAGGAAAGACTAAGAAGAATCGTAAGATCTTAGATCTCGGGAAAGGTTGACTGACTAAGAACAAATGCTAAGGAGGTAAGATGAGCAAGGTAATAGACGTTACCGATCAGAATTTTGAAGAGGAAGTTCTTGGGGCAGACCTTCCCGCAGAGGTTGATTTTTGGGCGCCCTGGTGTGGTCCGTGCAAGATGGTCCTACCCATATATGACAAGTTTTCGGAGGAATATGAAGGCAGGTTCAAGTTCTGCAAGATCAATGTGGATGAAAACCAGCAAATGGCGATGAAATACAAGATTATGAGCATACCGATGCAGATGTTCTTTGTTGATGGACAGAAGGTTGACGAAATCCTTGGGGCCGCCACCGAGCATACCATCCAGGCAAAGATTGATGACATCCTCCAGAGTTCCCCGACCGATGGAAAAGGCTAGCTTTTCTTAACCAACGCAAAGGCTTAAGAGAGAGAGGTCAGAGAGCTATCCTAGGGAGTAGACAGCGCCTGGCTGGAATACAACATCTGGAGACAAGAAGAGAAGATGCGGAGCAAACAAGAAATCAGTCTGGGCCCGATAGGATTATTCTTGAGAGAAGATAGTTGACAGTGGAAAGCATAATCTATCTGTTTATTGGGCTTTTCTCAGGTTTCATGAGCGGTATGTTTGGGATTGGCGGAGGTCCGGTCAGGATACCCTTGCTTAATCTGGCTGGGCTACCTTTGTTGAATGCCTTCGCGATTAACCTGCTGGTTATACCCTTATCGTCATCGATAGGGGCGATAAGTCAAAGAAGAAATATAAACAAGAAAGTTGCCGCGTACATGATAATTGGTGGAACCTTAGGTTCAGTAATGGGCGCTCTTTTTGCCGGACTGATTTCAGTGCTGGCCCTAGTAGTTATCTTCGTCGTCGTTTCTGTCATGACTGTACTTGGAATCTATCTTGATAGAATTGCTCCGGCGCTTGCGCGCAAGATAGAACCAGGCTCATGGAACATCATCGCCGGTTCCTTGTTGTTAAGCCTGGTAGCTGGCATGCGTGGTGGAAGCGGCGGCACTCTATTCCCGCCTTTCTTAAGAGTCATGAAACTCAGCATTCATAACGCAATTGCCACGTCGCTATTCGTAACCATCTTTACAGCTATCGCTGCCGCAGCTATCTACTGGCATCGCGGCGATATAGTTTGGCTGCCAGCAATATTTGTGCTCATAGGGTCGGTAATTGGCGCAAGAATTGGCAGCAAGGCATCACTGAAGACTAAGTCTACATGGCTAGAAGGGGGGCTCGCAATACTGGTTATGGTCCTTGCCTTCGTAATAATCTATAAGGAATTATAAGCAGATTGTAGACTCAGGGCTCATGGTGTGAATATAGCGAAGCCTATGCCTGTTCCCTCGTGTCTTTGCAGAACTGGCTTGAGGCGCTGATATCTGCTAGCCAGAAGGGCTACTCCCAATACCCCGTTCTTCTAAGAGACTATCTATAGAGGTTTCCCTTGACTTAGTCATTCTCTTAATCTATAATTAGCAGTTAAGGCATGAGACTGCTAATTGGGGGGTGAGCGCGATGATTAGGTTTGATAAGCTAACACAAGGAGCACAGGAACTGTTTCACGATGCACAAGATCTGCTAACCCGCTACAAACATAATCAACTTGATGTAGAACACATCTTCGACGTGCTAGTTAGCAAAGAGGGGGTTGGGCGAGATATCTTGCAGGAGATGGGGGTTAATCTGGTTGGATTAGCAAAGGACCTTGATCTTCTGTTAAAAGGTAAGCCGTCTATTTCTGGTCCTGTTGGCGCGCAGATATATATCACACCTCGTTTGGATGCGGTTGTCGCGGGGGCGCAGATGGAGGCCGAGCGCTTACATGATGAATACACTGGAGTAGATCACCTTCTCCTGTCGATTAGTCGAACAACCAATCGAGATCTAAGGCGCGTATTAGACCGGCATCAGATTAGCGTAGAGTCAGTTTACTCCGCGCTGCGCGGCGTGCGGGGAGAACAACGGATAACAGATCAATCATCGGAGGAACGCTATCAGATCCTAAAGAAGTACTCCACGAACCTCACAGAAATGGCCAGCCGCGGCGAGCTGGACCCGGTGATTGGACGCGAGGAGGAGGTTCATCGTATGGAACAGATTCTCTCTCGCCGCCGCAAGAACAACCCTGTTCTCATTGGCGAGCCAGGCGTTGGCAAGACAGCAATTGTTGAGGGATTGGCTCAGCAAATCGTCGCGGAAGAGGTTCCTGACACCTTGCATGGAAAGGAGATAGTCAGCTTAGACATTGCTGCGATGGTTGCGGGATCCAAGTTCCGTGGCGAGTTCGAAGATCGGTTAAAAGCAGTGATCAAGGACATTGAGGCTTCTGCGGGAAAAACAATAGTCTTCATAGATGAGCTGCACACCATAGTCGGAGCTGGAGCGGCTGAAGGAGCAATCGATGCTTCCAACATGCTGAAAGAGCCGCTATCACGTGGGAAGTTTCAACTGATTGGAGCAACTACCCTTGATGAATATCGTGAGCACATTGAGCGGGATTCTGCCCTTGAGCGACGCGTTCAAAAGGTGTTTGTGCGCGAGTCTACTCCGGAAGAGACTGTAGAGATCTTAAAAGGGTTACGAGGGAAGCTGGAAGAGCATCACCATGTGAGAATCAAGGATGATGCGCTTCACGCGGCGGCAAAACTCTCCGAGCGCTACATTGCCGAACGCTTTCTCCCAGACAAGGCGATCGATCTTGTTGATGAGGCTGCCAGCCGGATACGAGTGGAAGGAAGTAAAGATGATGTAACTGAAGAACAGATTGCAGCGGTAGTTTCTCAGTGGACTGGTATCCCCGTTAGCCGAATGCTGGCGCAAGAAAGAACGCGGCTTATCAAGATGGAGGAGCTTCTTCATGAGCGTGTCATTGATCAACAAGAGGGTGTGCGTGTCATTGCGGAAGCGGTGAGGCACTCACGTGCCGGGTTTGCAGATCCTCATCGGCCGATTGGCACATTCTTCTTTCTTGGGCCAACGGGAGTGGGAAAAACGGAGCTTGCTAAGGCACTTGCCGCTTTCCTGTTTGACAGCGAAAGTGCACTTCTTAGGATTGACATGTCCGAGTACATGGAGCGCCACGCTGTTGCGCGTTTGATTGGTTCTCCCCCTGGCTATGTGGGATACGAAGAGGGTGGTCAGCTTACGGAGGCAGTCAGACGGCGCCCTTATCAGGTAGTTCTGTTTGATGAGGTGGAAAAGGCACATCCGCAAGTAATCAATATTCTGCTGCAGCTTCTTGATGAAGGGAGGCTGACTGATGGACATGGTCATACCGTCGATTTCCGGCACACGATCATCATCATGACTTCCAATCTAGGGAGTGAGCACTTTGCTACTGACGAGGCAGAAGAGGTGATCCACGAACGGATTCAGGAGGACCTGAAACGTACGTTCCGCCCAGAGTTTCTAAACCGAATTGATGAAATTGTTATTTTCCACTCGCTTTCGGAAGAGAACATTTTGAAGATCGTTGATCTCAAAATTGCCAAATTAAGTGAACGTCTTCTTGAGCAACAGATTACACTTATTCTTACTGATGAAGCGAGAAAAGTCCTTGTCAAAGAGGGATACAATCCCCATTATGGCGCGCGGCCGCTGGAGCGAGCACTGAAACGCCTGGTGGAGAATCCACTTGCAGCGAAGGTTATCTCTGGTGAGATTAGTGCGGGGGACCATGTTAGCATCGATGCTGCAGCGATGGCCGATGCACTTGTGATTCGCCAGCAGGACAGCGACAACTGAGCTTATTAGCTTGCAGCACTGACCATTTCGAGTAGGATCTATTCTATATGGATCAGTTAACGAAGTGGTTATGGCGATATCGAGGGAGAGTGTTTGCCGGATTCATTGCGCTATTGGTGGTAGATGGAGCCGGACTTCTGATTCCTTTGGTGATCCGAGACGTGATCGATCGACTCTCTCGCGGAGAGACGGGATTCCTTCGCGGCGGTATTTACATTGTTTTGATCGCAATTGTAGCAATGAGCTTTCGCTTTCTGTGGCGTTACTTTCTTATTGGGACTGCGCGAAGGATTGAACGAGACTTGCGAGAGCGCCTCTACGAACACCTTCTGATCCTTTCTCCCTCATTCTACAATGAGCATAAGACTGGCGAGCTGATGGCCCATGCCACTAATGATATTGACGCAGTCAGCCGAGCGTGCGGGTTTGGAGTGCTTACAATCGCGGATCCTCTCCTTATGATCCCAGTCTCAGTTGGGATTATGCTCTCGATTGAACCGCGCCTTACCCTGTATGTACTGATCCCGTTACCGATTCTGACTTTGTTCATGCTTGGATTTGGGAAGCTAATCCACCGACGATTCGAAGCAGTACAGGTAGCCTTCTCTAAGGTGATGGAAAAGGTGCGGGAGGATGTTGCGGGTATTCGTGTGTTGAAATCTTTTGTTCAGGAGAAAGGAACAAATTTGGGGTTCAACCAGACGAGTCAGTTGCTGGTCGACAAGAACATGTCCCTCGTCCGTGTGTGGGGAATCTTCCATCCACTAATTGAGCTTTTGGGCGGGGCCTCTTTAGGAATTGTTCTCTGGCTTGGAGGGCGCAGCGTCATTATGGGAACGATCTCCCTTGGAGATTTCGTTGCATTAACCCAGTACGTTGTCATGCTCGTCTGGCCGATGATCTCGCTGGGGATAGCGGTAAATGTCGTACAGCGGGGGCGCGCCTCGCTGCGGCGAATCAATCGTCTCCTTGCTGTGCCTCCAGCAATTACTGAGCCCCAGGCGCCGCAACAACTCAGTGATACGCGGATCGAAATCCATAATCTTACCTTCACCTATCCCGGACAAAACCACAACAGGGTCGAGCCTAGCCTTAGAAACATCGATCTAACAATTGAATCGGGGACAACCCTTGGGGTTGTTGGACTGACCGGAGCTGGGAAAAGCACCCTTGCTCATTTGATGCTGCGCGTGTTTGACCCGCCAACGGGAAGCATACGAATTGGGGGGACCGATGTACATGAACTCTCACTTAGTGGACTGCGGCGGGCGATTGGATTTGTCCCACAAGACCCTTTTCTCTTTTCCTATACAATTCATGAGAACATTGCCTTTGGGAATCCAGAGGCATCTGTGAGTGAAGTTGAGCGAGTGGCTCGGCTTGCTGGAGTACACGATGAGATCTGTGAGTTTCCCAAGAAGTATCAGACGATTGTTGGGGAGCGCGGCATCTCTCTCTCTGGAGGGCAGCAACAGCGTGTGGCAATTGCCCGTGCCCTTCTCCTTGACCCAAAGATCCTCATTCTTGATGACCCTCTCTCCGCAGTTGACGCAGAGAAGGAAGAACTTGTCCTTGCGAATCTGCGTAAGTTCTTCAGCCAAAGAACAGTCCTTTTAATCGCGCATCGCATCTCTGCCGTGATGCGCGCGGATCGGATCATCGTTCTTGATCACGGGAGGATCATAGAATCGGGCGCGCATGATGAGTTGATTGGGCTACGCGGGACTTATCACCATATTTGGCGTTTGCAGCAGGCAGAAAAGGAGGTGTCTTCCTGACTCACGATAGTGACGAGATCTTAGGAAAAGCGTTTGACCTTCGTTTGATGCGACAGCTCCTGCGGTTTCTTGTTCCGTACAAGGGTTTGCTGCTGGTGTGTGTTGTTCTGATTCTTGTTCTGACGGGAATACAGATCGGAATTCCATACCTTTCCAAGCTGGCCATCGACAATTACATGATCCCTCCGCTTGGGATCGTTTCCCTTTCAGAGCCTCCGTCGTCTGCCGATTTCATCTCGCTTGGAGATAAGCGCTACCTGATTGATCTTCGTCTGATCGATAGAGAGGCACGAGAAGCTTGGGAAGCCATGGGCGTGCTCTCTCGCGAGCGCTATCTGTTTGTTGCTGAGGATAGTTCGCATGCTTCGATAGCGATACGCAACCAACAGGCGTTTACTCAGGTAGGTGGGGGGTATCTTGCTGATCAGGAATCGCTGCGCAAGGTTCCTTCTCGTGACCTGATTGTGCTTCGAGACTCAGCAATTGCTGGTGTGGTACGGATTGCTAGCCTTTTTGCCTTCGCGCTTCTGGCCCGATTCCTATTTGGCGCTTTTCAGGTGTATCTTCTCCAACTTGTTGGACAGAAGGTGATGTACGACATGCGCCAGCAGATTTTTGCCCATGTCCTTCGCTTGCCGGTGTCGTACTTCGATCGCACGCCGGTGGGAAGGCTTGTTACGCGTGTAACAAACGATGTCGCGGCGATTAACGAGATGTTTACGTCAATGCTTGTCAACCTGTTCCGCGATGTCTTTTTGGTTATTGGTGTTCTGTCGATTATGTTTGGTCTCGAATGGCGGCTTGCATTTGTTATCCTTGCCCTCTTTCCAATTATCGTGTTTGCCGCATTCCGGTTTCGAAACCGTGTACGCAGTGCCTATCGCGAGGTTCGCCAGCAGATCGCAAAGTTGAACGCCTATCTCCAAGAGTCAATTTCTGGGATGCGCATCATACAAGTTTTTGTGCAAGAACGTAAGGCAAATAAACGTTTCGCAGCGATCAACCGCGACAAGTATCTTGCAAGCATGAAACAGATGGTTATCTTTGCGGTTTTCCGCCCATTGATGAGCTTTCTGAGCTCGTTTGCCGTAGCTCTTGTTATCTGGTATGGAGGGCGGAATGTCCTGGGCGGAGGGCTTTCCTTAGGCGCATTGACTGCGTTCATCCAGTATGTGCGGATGCTCTTCAATCCGATTCTTGAACTCTCCCAAGGGTATAACATTCTTCAGGGAGCGATGGCTGCTGCTGAGCGGATCTTTCTTCTGCTTGAAGAGCCCGAAGAGAAGCACGGCACAGGGAAAACCTTGGCTCGCTGTCGCGGTAAGATTGAGTTCCGCGACGTCTGGTTTGCCTACAATGAGGGAGAGTGGGTTCTAAGGGGAGTGTCGTTTAGCGCAGCTCCAGGTGAGCGGGTCGCGATTGTTGGGTTTACTGGGTCAGGGAAAACAACGATCATTCGCATTCTCCTTCGTATGTACCCAATCCAAAAAGGGGAGATCCTTCTTGATGGTGTTCCGATTGAAGAGATTGAGCTATCCTTTCTCCGCTCTCAAATGGCTGTTGTATTGCAAGATGTTTTCCTTTTCTCGGGGGATATTATGGACAATATCCGACTGAGAACAGACATCCCGGAAGAAGAAGTGGTAAGTGCAGCGCGCTTCGTCAGCGCGCACTTTGTGGAGAATCTGCCTGACAAATACCACACCGAGGTTAAGGAGCGTGGGGTTACCTTGTCGATTGGGCAACGTCAATTGCTTTCGTTTGCCCGTGCTGTGGTGTTCAATCCACGCGTTTTGGTGTTGGATGAGGCGACGGCGAGTATTGATTCGCACACCGAGAGCCTCATCCAGAAGTCGCTTGGGAAGATCATGAGTGGGCGCACGTCTATCGTTGTTGCCCACCGGCTGTCTACCATCCGTGAATCGAACAAAATCGTCGTTTTACATGAAGGACGGATTGTTGAACAAGGCAGTCATCGCGAGCTGCTTGCCCAAGATTGTCTGTATGCCACACTCCACAACCTTCAGTTTGCCGAAGGCGGTGAAAACGTTCCGGCCTACGGCGCAAATCCCTGATCACCGCATCTTGCGAGGTTGGCCTTTGTCTTTCGTCTACTCTTATGCGCGCGCCTTGCCTTGACTGACTTTCTCTTGGCCAGCTACACCAACAAGGAGTATGCTATTCGCTACGGGCGAGGGTTTCCTAGTAAGGGTGTGTAGGCAAGATTGATCAAGCGGGACTTGCGGATATTTGTGGTCTTACTTGGAGCTATTCTTGCTTACCCGTACTTTTTTCTGTTGGCGATTGGAGCTGTCTCTCACCTTGGAATTGGGCGACTTTTCTGGCAAGTGTATCAAAGCAGGCAAACCGCCACTCGTTAATTGCCAAATCCAGAGCTTGACAAGACTGTGTCGGCCTGTTAGGATTCGTGTCACAGCAGGAGGAAGATGTGATACAAGTTCAGGCTACTACATTGGAGGTGACAGCAGCTAAGAACGCCCTTTATTACTACTTTATTTGGATGTTGTAGGTCGCCTGGCAGTGTCTTGCATACTGCTAGTGGGCCTGGAAACCGGAAGTCTAAGGACTTGCGGTTTTTTGTTTGTCTGTAAGGAGGAAAGTGTGCTTGTGGTTGACAATCTTTCAAAATGGTTTGGAGGACTGCGCGCGGTGGATTGTTGTTCGTTTAATGTTAATCCGGGGACGATTACCGGGTTGATCGGACCGAACGGGGCAGGAAAGACGACGGTATTCAATCTTCTCACTGGGTTCTCCAGTCCCGACAAGGGGACGGTCTACCTCTGTGATGAGGAGATCACCGGCCTCTCCCCACATCGCGTCTTCCAAAAGGGGATCGCAAGGACTTTCCAGATTCCGCGCGAGTGGAAAGCGATGACGGTAGTAGAGAACCTGATGCTCGTACCGACCGAACAACTTGGTGAACGGATTTGGAATCCCTTCCTACGCGGTCGACTGGTGAGCAAGCAAGAGCACGCGATCCGGGAGAGAGCACACGAGGTCCTGGCATTTCTAGAACTGACGGAGCTTAAAGATGAGTACGCGGGAAGGCTCTCCGGTGGGCAGAAGAAGCTACTCGAATTGGCCAAAACGATGATGGGCAAACCCAAACTAGTCTTGCTCGATGAACCTGGTGCCGGAGTGAACCGCACTCTCCTAAAACGTCTGGCCGATTCGATCTATCGCCTGTGCACGGAGAAGAACACGACCTTCCTGTTGATCGAACACGACATGGATTTCGTGATGAAGCTGTGCAACCCAGTGATCGTGATGAGCGAAGGGCAGAAACTTGCTGAGGGGACACCAACGGAGGTGCAGAAGAAACAAGAGGTGCTCGACGCCTACCTTGGGGGTCAATATGTCGCTGTTGACAGTTAACGCGGTCACAAGCGGGTATGGAGACATGGAGATTCTTCATGGGGTCTCCATCGAAGTGGGGGCTGCCAAGATTGTCACGGTGATCGGCCCTAATGGAGCCGGCAAATCGACCCTGATGAAGACGATCTTCGGCCTGCTCACACCGACCGCGGGACAGATCATCTTCGCGGAAGAGGAGATTACAGGGCTTTCCCCTGACCTGGTCGTGCGGCGGGGCATGGCATACGTGCCCCAAGTGGAGAATATCTTCCCCTCGCTCACCGTGAATGAGAACCTGGAGATGGGGGCGTTCATCCTCACCGATGACTTCAGTGGACAGCTAGAGGAGATCTATGAGCTCTTTCCAATTTTAAACGACCGTCGAAAGCAGCGCGTGGGGAAGATGAGCGGAGGTGAACGACAGATGGTGGCGATGGGACGGGCGTTGATGCTCGATCCGAAGCTACTGATGTTGGACGAGCCCTCCGCTGCCCTGGCTCCGAATCTGGCAGCGACGATCTTCGAGCGGATTGTCGCCATCAACGCGAGTGGTGTAGCGATCCTCATAGTGGAGCAGAACGCCAAGGAGTCCTTGAAGGTATCCGACCGCGGCTACGTCTTAGCCAGTGGTCGAAACCGCTTCGAAGATACAGGTGAAGACCTATTAGCCAACCAGGATGTGGGACAGCTCTACCTCGGTGGGTAGGGAGAATAAATGGACATACTATCAAGAATTCCACAGTTGCTCGTATACGGCGTCATCTCGGGGAGCATCCTTTCCCTGGGAGGGATCGGTGTCTCTCTCATCTACAGCATTATTGGCTTCTCCAACTTTGCCTACGGAGACATGATGGCACTCGGAGCCTACATCGCTCTCGGGCTATTCAGCCTATTCGTCTCCTGGAGTATTCCCAACACACCCTTAGGACCTCTCTCGTTCGGCTTTGGGTTCATCCTAGCCGCTATCTTTGCAATAGGGCTGACAGCCGTGGCGGTAGTCTTGATCGACCGCATACTCTTCAACCGGTTGCGTAACCATTCGTCGGTCATCCTGATGATGTCTTCGATTGGGGTCGCGCTGGCATTGAGGAACATCCTCCAGTTTTTCTGGGGCCCCCAGCCACACTACTACATAGAAAGGATCCAAATAGCGAGCGTAATTCCAGGGCTGGGAATAAGGATCAAGCCCGATCAGGTATTTATCATTCTCGTAACCATCGTGCTCGTCGTGTTAGTACATGCATTTCTCAAATACACCAAGATGGGGAAGGCGATGCGGGCGACAGCGGATAACAACGCGCTTGCCCGCGTTACAGGGATCAATACCAACCGGGTGATCGTGTGGACCTGGGTAATTGGGGGAGCGCTGGCAGCGACCGCCGGCATTCTGGCGGGGATCGAGAACAAGTTCATCACTCCGGAATTGGGGTGGCAGATGCTCCTATCGATCTTCGCGGCGGTAGTCCTGGGCGGAATCGGCAACCCGTACGGGGCGATCGTCGGAGGGATGGTGATAGGGATCACCGAAGAAGTTTCGACCGCGTTCATCCCCACGGGCTATAAACCGGCGGTGGCCTTCATCATCATGATTCTCATGCTGATAGTGAAGCCAACCGGATTGCTGGGGAAGAGGCGATAATGGATACACTAATTGGAATCATCAATTACGTTGTCTTCTTTGCCATCACCGCAGGTACTTATGGAATTCTTGCACTTGGGCTTAACATTCAGTGGGGGTATACTGGCCTGTTCAATATTGGAATCGCCGGCTTCTACGCATTAGGAGCTTATGCCGCAGCCCTGGTCTCCGGTCCACCACCAAGCGCATGGGACGGTCGGATTTTTGGGGGATTTGAGCTGCCTTTTCTCGCTGGATTGCTGGCTGCAGCCGTTGTTTGCGGAATTGTCGCTTTCCTAATTGGCATTCCCACTCTGCGTCTCAGATCGGATTATCTCGCGATCGCCACGATTGGGATCGCGGAGACGATTAGATTAGTGCTAAAGAACGAGTCCTGGCTTACAAACGGCGTGTGGGGGCTTCAGCAAATCCCTTCACCGTTCTATGATCCGATCCACGGAGGAGTTAAGGCATTCTTGGGCAATCACCCTGATTTACAGGGATGGATACATGGCCTGTTTTCCAAAGCATATAACTGGTTTTATCTCTTTTTGGTTCTTGCCATTCTTTTTGTCCTCTATCTCATTGTAGAACGACTCGTGCACTCCCCTTGGGGACGCGTGTTAAAGGCGATCCGCGAGGATGAGGATGCCGTTGCGATGTCCGGCAAGAACACCTTCTCCTTTAAGCTACAGGCGCTCGTGCTGGGGGCGATGATCATGGGGATCGGTGGCGGCGTATATGCGTACTATGCTCGCTTCATCTCGCCCGCCTCGTTCAAGCCTCTCTACGGAACCTTTCTCGTATGGGTGATGTTGATCTTAGGAGGAAGCGGGAACAACAGGGGGGCTATTCTGGGGAGCTTTGTCGTATGGGGAATCTGGGCAGGGACCGATTTTCTGACAGAATACTTTCCCTTCTCCGCCACTCAGGCCGCCTCGCTCCGCATTATCATCATCGGAGTACTGTTGGAAGTGATCCTCCTCTGGCGACCACAGGGGCTGCTGCAACGCGAACGCAAACCTTCAAAAACGCCATAGAAAGGGATCGGCTCTTTGTGTCCTTTGTGGTAAAAGAATCCTGTACCTGTGCGAAAGTCTTGGCGCTTGACCCTTTCTCTTCAGTTACCCACTCGAAACGACAAAGAGCCAGAAAGAAGGGGCTGCCTGATAAGGCAGCCCCAAAAAAAGGAGGGTTATAAAGATGCTTGCACTTGTTATTTACATTAGCCGGGAACGATCATGACTTTGATAACCTGGCATCCCTCGATCTTCCAGATCTCGATGTTCCCTTCTACATCTCCGGTATCCTTAAAATCAACCGATCCAGCAGCACCTTCGTAGTTGATCTCCTTTCCTTGTTGCAAGAGCGCAACGGCCTTCTCCCATTCGTCGAAGAAGACCACCTCTCCAGGTGGGCCGGCAACTGCCCGCAGGTTGTCGCGGATCGCTGGTCCTGTTGCTTCTCCCGCTCTGACCATAGCGAGCGCGATCAACGTCACCGCATCGTATGCCTTATCGTAGTAAGGAATCGTACTTGGGCCATACCCTCCTGCGTCATAAGCGGCTTCGAACTGAGCGGCTTTGAAACCGCCGGATGCCACCGTGCCGTATGATCCTTCCAGGGGCCCGGGTTCTTCTGCGGATAAACAGGCCGGGCCGGGAGACACGCCCTCGCCTTTCATTCCGTCTGTCATCAAGAAATCGCCCTGGTATCCAGCTTCAACCGCTTCTACGATCTGCTTGTTCCCATCCACCGGATAGCTGACCATGACGATCGCCTGGGGATCCTTGGATAGGAGATTATCCACTTCACCACGATAGGACGGCTTGTTTTCCTCATAGGCGACCATCGTTAGCACCTGGCCACCAAGGCTCTCAAAGGTACTCTTGAAAGTCTCCGCCAAGCCCTTACCGTAGTCGTTATTGACGTATGTTACGGAGACGCGCTTATAGTTGAGGATTACTGCCAGTCGACCGAGCACTACCCCTTGCACCGCGTCCGATACAACCGTTCTGAACACGTAGTCGTCGTCATCCAACGCTGGTATGGAAGGCGCGGTCGAGGCGGGTGAAATCAGGACCACCTCAGCGGGAATGGTTACACTCGACGCTGCAAGGGTAACGCCGCTAGAAAGAGCTCCTACAATTGCTGGTACCCTATCAAGTTCCACGAGCTTGCTGGCAGCATCACGACCAACATCGGGCGATGTCGCCGTATCTCGCACGACCAGCTCCAACTGCTTACCCAATACCCCTCCTGCGGCGTTGATCATATCAACAGCCATTTGAGCGCCGTCCAGAATTGACGGGCCGTAGGGTCCTAGTCCTCCAGTTAAAGACATCAAGGCGCCGATTTTTATCGTCTCTGCTCCCGTCGCGCTTACTGTCAGTGTCACAATCAACCCAACCGCTAATAACAGAATAAAGATTCGTTTCATAGTAGACTCCTTTAGATAGTTGATCGTTCTTCTAGTTCCTGCTCGCCAAAAAGTTTTCACCTCCTTTCTTGACCTAGTGGAAAGCCCTGAAAAAAATAAGACCACGGAATTACCCGTAGTCTCTTGTTCGCCTTGTTTTGAGCTTTACCTGTGATTAATTGGGTGAGCTCTTACAAGGCGGCTACAACCAAATATAATAAGCAAACCAAAGGGAACCGGTAACTACATTCTTGGTCTTCTCTTGGTACCCTTTAGCTTCAAGCATGATAGCCTTGAGATTAACATGAACCTACAAGGTTGTCAAGGGGAAGACTTGTCCCATGCAAGATGAGCATAAGTTGGCTTACAAACAAGATGGAGAAGAATACTTAGGCGATAGCTATGTGTTGTTAGCCCAACCTGTATGCTAGTCCTTGTCTTTCCTCCCGCGCCGCGCCGCAGCAAGCGGCGCAACTGCAATCCACAGGGCGATATTGATCAGCATTGCCATGTAATAGTTTAACGGATCCTGATTGAACTGTGGCGCGATCACTCTCGAGAAGAGCATGAGAAAGAACGAGCTCAGGAAGAAACCGGGAATTGATGCGAGGATTGCAAAGTAACCTTTCATGCTGTACCTCCTAGTAATATAAGAGAACGGGTTTCCTTTCTCGCCGTTCTCAGGATTCCGTCAGTAAAGCACTTTGTTCTCCCCATGTCAAGTTTTATCGGGGCTCAGATTTCGGCAGCCTGCAAAATGTGTTGTTTCCTATCTCTCTTGCGGAGCATGAGGTCTGTGAATGAACCTAAGATGTATTGCGTTGCTCTTCGGCCACAGGGAATTGTGGAGATAAGTAGATCATCGTATACTCACACTTCTACAACGCGGCGTGCTGTGCTGGTACAGCATTGACGCTTAGCGTATCGGTACCTACTTCTTGTGATGTATTTCGGGAGAGGATATGATGAGCAACCTTGCTATAGTGCTTGCAGTTTCAGCGGCAGCGAGCTGGGCGATTGGGATGACCGCTGCCAAGCCCGGTGTTCGCCACATGGATTTTCTCTCTTACATCCTGATCCGCTGGGTGATTGTAGCTGTTCTTGCTGCCATATATGCTGCCGTAGCTCGCCAGTTTTTCGTGGCGAGCTGGGTTGGCGTGGCGTGGGCCGCTGTAGTTGGGTTGATCGATGCAGCCGGCGGCGGAGTGTGTTATCTCATGGCGATGCAACGTACGTCAGCTCATCAAACCACGGCTCTTGCCAATACAGCACCGCTTTGGGGAGTAATTGCCTCGGTGGTTTTCTTGGCTGAGCCAGTGCGGTGGAGCGCTTTTGTTGCAGCTGCGCTTGTTGTTTTGGGAGCCTATTTCTTAATCGACCGGGGATTAGGATCGGTACGTAAAGCACAGGCTGGCCCTTTCTTCGCCTTCCTCACAGGGATCCTATGGGGTGTCGCAGAGACGGTGCCCTCCAAGCTAGCGCTCACAGCAGGATTGCCGCCGATAATGTTGCTATTGATTCTTTCCTCTACTGGAGTCATTGGGATAGCATTGGTGATGCCCTTTCTGCGACCACTGGTGCCTCGTCGGGTCGATTGGCATGGGATGCGCTTTGTCCTCATCTCCGCAGTGCCTGGAGCATTTCTTGGATGGGTTCTCTGGCTCAACGCGCTAAAACTTGCCCCTGCCAGCGCAATATCCCCCGTACGTGGGGCGACGATGCTGTTTGCCTTCTTGTATAGCATACTGTTCCTTCATGAGCGACCAAAGCCCCGCGCCTTTCTTGGAGTAGGGCTTATCTTCGGTGGCGTCCTTCTTATCTCCATCATTAATTGACCCTCATTGACACAAGATAGAGAGGGCCGCTCGCGTTTTCTTTTGCAGGGTTTTTCTGCCTGGTTGGCACAGAGATCACGGTAATGATGCCCTGGCTTTTATCACGCAGGAGTATCCGAGAGGAGTTCTCCTATAACCACCACGTACTTTGCGTGGCGGCTCGTTTGCCGCTATTTTCCAGCCTGGATCTATACTTTCAGCGCATCAAGGACAATGCGGACAATCAGGAGCACCCAACCAACGATTATCCCAATCCAGATTATCTTTCGCGCGGCGTCAAGCAGGGCGAATACCAACAAGATCCCGGTAATAATGCCCAGGTAGCCAATTGGTTTCTCTAGGTCGGGCGCTACTCTATCCTTAGTGATAAGGTTGAGAATGTAAACGATCCCCCGTCCGATGTAGGTTGCCGTACTGTCGATGTAAGTGAGCGCCAAGTCGCCCGCACCTGCTGCCATCTCGCGCAGTACTTCCGCTTCCTGTCCAACCACGCATAGGCCAATTCCCAAAACAAGTGCAACTACACCAAGAATTATCACTATCCGATTATTGAACATGATACCCCCTTCTGTTATTTATCTTCGACGCTACTATGGAAACGGGATTGCTGCAACGACACGCGTCCCCAGTTATCAGGGGATGAAAGTCCTGAGAAAGCCCAGCGAGATCCAGGAAATACTCTGATTTCTTCTGATTTTGCGCAGACCGTTTTTCCATCTCTGTGTCTTACGCTTCTTTTAGCTTTGCCTCAAACTCTTTCCTTAGCTTCAATAGTTTGGGCGCAATGACAACCCGGCAATACGGTTTAGCGCTGTTCTGCCTGTAGTACTGCTGGTGATAGTTCTCCGCTCGATAGAATCCCTCGAGAGGCTTGATCTCCGTTACGATCGGATCATCCCAGGTTCCATTCTTCTCCAGTTCTCCAATCTTCTCTTCCGCGATCCTTCTCTGTTCTGCTGTGTGATAGAATATCGCCGAGCGGTATTGTGTTCCCAAGTCCGTTCCTTGCCGGTTCAACGTTGTTGGATTGTGGATAGCGAAAAACACAGCGAGCAGTTCCTTGAAGGAGATTACTGTGGGGTCGTACGTTATCTGAACGGTTTCAGCATGGCCTGTCGTGCCGGTGCAAACTTTCTCATAGGTTGGGTTTTGAATCGCTCCTCCCGAGAAGCCAGGTTCAACTTTCTCGATGCCCTTTAGCTGAGCGAACGCTGCTTCAAGACACCAAAAACATCCTCCTCCTACCACAGCAATTTCTTGCTTACTTGGCGAAGCGCTTGATTGACTCTCGTTCATCTGATCACGTCTCCGAAGTAGCGGCCTCAACCCAGATGAGAAGCCATCGCTCTTGCGAGCTAGCAATCCCTCCATGGTAGAGGCGGGACTCGGCAATTGCTTCTCTCATGGGCCAACGCTCAACCTCATAGCGGTAAAGGGCGATCATTGTCCCAGTTCTTCCATAACCGCCGCGACAATGGACTTCAACTGGCTGGTTATCAGGATCCGTGACGAATTTCAGAAAGGCTTTGGCCTGTTCTTGGCTTGGCGCTCCGCCATCAGGGATAGGAAGATGCAGGTAGTTAAAACCCAATTCGTTAAACCCAGGGATCTCAGCGTCATCGCCGATTTCATCATATTCATCGGACACTCTCAGATTGACGACGCTTCGCCACCCCTTGTCCCTTAGCCACTGAAATTCAGCCAGCCTGGGCTGGCCAGAGCGACTGATATTGCCCGAATCTAAGATGGAAAAAGACCAAAAACCATAAGCGTAAGGGGTATCTTGGGGCAAGTTCATCCGGGGACCTATATGGTTCAAATCAGTTTCACGGAGAATTGTGTCCTGAGGTTGTGCCCCAATATCCCTCTCGGCGTTGGGGCTTTCTGGTCTCGGCCAAATTAAGGCGGAGGCCATCCCAATAACTATAGCTGTCGCGAGTATACTAACGAGGACTATGAGGAAAGATCTCATCCTTATCCTTTTAGCTCCAATTGCAGTACTCCTTTCAGGAGACAATGCCCACACCCTTCCATAAGCGCGGCCCAGTCCAGGTGGATCCGGAGAATCAAGGCGGACTTGTTGGAATCGGGACTCCACCTAAAGGAGGGTAGTCCATTTGGGGACCTAGAACGGTGACGGAGGTAACTCCTTTGGGGTAATGCGGTTAGATCTTGCAGTGAGTTGATCCCGTAGTCCCAAGGGGTGTAGATCGTGGAAAGGCAATCTAGGCTATCCATACAATCAGTATTAGGACACTCAGTATGGAAACGGGGCCGGAATTCTTGGCCGACTAAAGGAGGTTGCCTCTGGTTCCTATCCAGATTACTATGCTTTCGGGAATGTGTTGAATCAGGTTGCTGCTTCAAGACTTGGGATTACTTGGCTTGTTGACAGTGAACGATGACGCCTCATGAAAGCTGTCAGCAGCAGTAGGACTTCTGTGATTAGCTTGTGGAGTCCGGCAAATGGACCCCGACAAAACAAGGAGATCAGAGCGTGACCCAATTACTTGATCGTCTTAGGCAAGAGCATGGAAGGTTCTTTTATCATGGATATACAGTTATGCTGGAAGAGGGAGCCCTAAGATTTGGCTTTGACTTTGAGATCGAGCCAGAGATCCGGTTTTCTCCGGAAGTAGTAGTAAGAAACATAGATCGGCAGAGGGTCTCCCACCTTCAACCAGAGGTTCTTAATAATCTAGCCTTTCATCTAGGTCTAATGGAGATTCCTAGCTATTGGAAGGCAACTTGTTCACCAGAGATTGTGATACGAGCCGGATCGCTGGATGAGTATCAGATCTCATGGTGGAAGCAACTATTACTTAAGGGGCTAGGTGAGTTCTTTTATAGTAACGACATCAATTTTACGGTACCCGATTTTGTGACTTTCAAGATTGACCCAGATATCTTTCCCCAGGTGAGACCGTACGAAGGTCACCTTGATAGCAGTAGAGTGTTAGTTCCAATCGGTGGCGGAAAGGACTCGGCAGTGACTTGCGAGCTGCTGAAAAGAGCCAACAAGAAAATAGCCTGCTGGTCTTTGAATCCTACACGTGCATCTCTAGAAATCATCAGAGTAAGTCAAAGCCAGCAGTCGATCATAGTTACACGTAGTATTGATAGTACGCTTTTGAGGCTAAATGAAGAGGGATACCTTAATGGGCACACCCCTTTTTCTGCATATTTGGCTTTCTCAAGCACGGCGTGCGCAGTTCTCTTTGGCCATAAGGACGTTGTGGTCTCAAATGAAAGGAGCTCCAACGAAGGCAATGTTACCTTTCAAGAGAGAGAGATTAATCATCAATATTCGAAGAGCTTTGAGTTTGAGAAAGGATTTCGAGATTACTTACAGAGGTATATTGCAGGGGATATTAATTATTTTAGCCTTTTGAGACCACTTTATGAACTCCAAATCGCAAGGGGCTTTTCGCGCTTTCCTCAGTACTTCCCTGTTTTTCGAAGTTGTAATAGGGGACAGAAGAGGAATTCATGGTGTCATAAGTGCGAAAAGTGCTTATTCGTGTTCACAATTCTATATCCGTTCGTGGAAGATAAGGTTCTCACAACAACTATCTTTTCAGAAAATCTATTCGAAAAGGAAGAATTTATGGAAACCGCTCATGAGCTACTGGGGCGGGGAGAAACTAAACCGTTTGAATGTGTTGGCACTATCGAGGAAACAGCTGTTGCTTTTCATCTCTGTTTAAAGAAAGCCGAACAGATAGGGGAATCGCTTCCACCTGTATTGCGGTCTGTTCAGGAGAAGATACTTGTTCGAGAGCACGACCTGGAAGAACGAACACTTGCCATCCTACGGTCTTGGGATGCCAAGCACGCTATACCAAGAGATCTTGAAGAGTTGCTTGTAAGGGAAGTTGAGCTATGGCAATCATAGATGAATTGGAGAAAAGGAGCGTCCTCATATTGGGGCTTGGAAGAGAGGGAATGAGCACCTTTACCTTCTTGAGGAAGCGCTTCCCCCTCAAAGTCGTGGGGTTGGCCGACAAACTCTCCTGGGCACAGCTGGAAGAACAGACGAGACAAGTCATTGAATCTGACGGAAGGGTCGCTCTCTTTCTCGGTCATGAGTATCTCAAAAGTGTTAGTCAATATGATATTGTCTTCAAATCTCCAGGGATTTCCCCGTTCATTCGAGAACTCTCTGCTGCAAGGGAGCTCGGAAAAATCAGCTCGAATACAGCGCTTTTCTTTGAGCGCTGTCCAGGAACTATTGTCGGGGTGACAGGAACAAAAGGGAAAAGCACAACAGTCTCTTTGATTTATGAAGTGCTCAAGACAGGGGGAATCGATGCACGCTTGGCCGGGAACATCGGGATACCCCCTCTTTCCTCTCTGGATGGTGCGATCTCAACTACTGTTTTCGTTGCCGAGCTATCTAGTCATCAATTGATGGACCTTCACGAGAGCCCACACATTGCCATACTTCTAAATGTTTTTCGGGAACATCTTGACTACTATCAAGGATTGGAAGCGTATGTGGAAGCCAAGCAGACCATTGTTCAGTACCAAACAGAGAATGACAATGTAATCTTCAACGCGTCATGTCCAATCACTAGAAGGATGGTGAACAAGAGCAAAGCTAGGAAGATTCCTTTTGGTGTGGGCCCAATAGGAGATGTGGGATGCTTCCTCGAGAATGATTTTCTGGTTTTCCGTGCGGACGGACGCCAAGAGAAGATAATCTCGGCAGAGGCTGTCCCCCTTAAGGGAGCCTTTAATTTGCGAAATGCCATGCCCGCGATCGTGATTGGAAAGATCTTTGGGATACCAAATGAGACTATTGCTGCTGCTATCCAGAACTTCAGGCCCCTTGAACACCGCCTCGAACTTGTCAGGACTTGTAATGAGGTTTCCTTTTACAACGATAGCTTAGCTACTATTCCAGAGGCAACAATTGCTGCTATGAAGGCTTTCCCTAAAAGAAGGCTTATCCTTCTTGTTGGCGGTTTTGACAGGGGACAGGACTTTACCCAGCTTGCACGAATGATCTTGATGAGTGATGTTAAAGAAGTGGTGCTCTTCCCGACAACTGGTGAAAGGCTTTGGGATGAGATCGTGTTAGGAGCCAGCGGGAAAAGCGATCTACCCAAACATGTTTTCGTCATGAATATGAGTGAGGCAGTACAGGAAGCGTATAACTCGGCACAAAGGGGAGACATTGTGCTCCTAAGTCCTGCGGGGGCGAGCTTTGTCGGGTTTGGAGATTATAGAGACCGAGGAAACCGGTTCAAAGCAGAGGTGGCAAAACTTGTTGATCAACACCCATAAGCGCTAACTTAAGCATACGCTATTCTAGAGCATTTGTTATTCTAGAGGCTCTGTGATGCGAGTACCTGCTTTCTAGGGCTTGACCCATTGTTCTACAGGTTTCTCAAGGAACTCGTGGATCGATATTCCATTTCTACCGATAAGGAGTTTCCGCGTTGGTTTGAACATCGCGCTGAATGCGTCCATTCCCGCTGGTGTTCCCCTAGCTCGCCCGCTCTTGACTTCGATTGCAGTAAGTGACCGACCTGCTTGCACGACGAAATCAACCTCTCGGTTGCACTCTCGCCAGTAGAACACCTTACAAACACCGGCGCTCTGCGCGTTTGTTAGATGAGCTCCAACTGCGGACTCCACCAATCGCCCCCAAAAAGCGCCATCATTTAGCGCTTCGTTCATTGAGAGACCTAATGGGGCCGTCATTAGCGCCGTGTTAAGTACCTGTAATTTCGGGCTCGATCCGCGTCGGCGTACCATGCTCCCAGAGAACTTGGCTAGCCCGGTGACCATTCCCGCGCTAGCAAGGAGTTGAAGGTAGTGAGAAAGCGTGGTGGTGTTGCCCGCATCTTGTAGTTGCCCAAGCATCTTGGTGTACGATAGTATTTGTCCGGAGTAGCTGCACGCCAGTTCGAATAACCTTCGGAGCAGTGCGGGCTTGTCTACTCGTGTAAGAAGCAGCACATCCCGGGCAATCGTAGTCTCAATAAGGGCATCGAGAATGTAGCGAGACCAGCGCTCAGGATCACCAATCAGCGGAGCGGCGCCGGGGTAGCCACCATGGAACAGGTACGTGTCGAGATCCCAGTCAAAACAGGAACGCATCTCTGAGAAGGTCCAGTGAGGGAGATGGAGGATCTCGAACCGTCCGGCAAGACTCTCTGTCAGACCTCGTTGAATGAGTAACGGAGCTGAGCCAAGCAGGATTACTTTGAGTTGGCAACCCGCAGCTGAGTCTTCGTCCCATAAACGTTTCACCGTCTCCGACCAGCCGCTGATCTTTTGAACCTCGTCAAGAGCGACAACAACTCCTTTCATGCCTTCCCGCCGCTGCATTAAACGTGCCACATCCCATTGCTCCTCGATCCATTGTCGTCCGCGCAAGGTGGGCTCATCGGCGCTTGCGTACTGGAAAGCCATATTGGAAGTGGACAACACTTGCCGTACAAGTGTCGTTTTGCCGACTTGACGTGGCCCAGTCACGACTTGGATGAAACGACGTGGCTCCGTAAGCCGCTGTGCGAGAAACCTGGCTCTTGGACGCATAAAGGTTGGCAGTACAATATTACTCAACATAGTGAGTAAATTTACTCAACATAGTGAGTAAAATCAAGCCGACAACAATGATTTCTATCACCAGCTACAACTATGTCATGCAAATCGGGATTCCTACGTGCGTTTCTACTAAGAGTTGTAGACCCGGATTTCTTGTCGGTGTAATTCATCCCCATAACGAACAGAAGGCGGTCCCTGGGGTGCTCGTGGCCTTTTACTATCTTGTTTATCGCGGGCACCTTGCACCAGTGACGGATCGGTTCAACTTGTTCCATCGCTTGCTCCATAGATATGCAGCACAGTATGTGGTTATGCTATGTCTTGCTGTGTAGTGTGTCAGGTGGATAACTTCCTTTCTTGGAGAGCTACGCAGTCAATAGCCCTTTAGAAGGGCAATAAACTGTGTTGATGCTTGTGTGAACTCATGCAACACTATGATCAATTCATGCTGATTTCGATCATAAGAATGCCAACAAGTGCAGACCGTGAACATAACACTAAGCGTTATGCGGGATTGTGGTGTTATTCAGTCATAGGGATCTTGTCAAGTGACAGGTAAGTGGCCCATGTGAGCGCTTTGCGGGCAGAGAGCATATGCTTCAGTCAGAAGCAGCGCGGGCAGAATCGGCTCGGTTTGTTGCTCAGCGCTTCCAAATGATACAATTGGTCCGAACGAATGAAACAAAAGGAGCGATGAACTATGGAGAAACGCAACAAAGTAACGATTTTGACCCTGCAGGCGATGAAAGAGAGGGGGGAGAAGATCTCATGGCTTACCTCCTATGATTACCCGACCGCTCAGTTTGCCGAGGCCGCGCGAGTGGATATGCTCCTGGTTGGGGATTCGTTGGGGATGTGCGTCTACGGCTACGAAAGCACTGTACCCGTGACGATGGATCAATGTATTGTACACAGCGAGGCTGTACGCCGCGCCGCACCGACTGCGTTCGTCATGGGCGACATGCCATTTATGAGTTATCAGAAAAGTGATGAAAACGCCGTGGCAAACGCCGGGCGGTTCCTGAAAGAAGCTGGGGTAGATGCAGTTAAGCTGGAGGGTGGCGTGCGGGTTGTCAGCCGTATCAGAGCCATCCTTGATGCGGGGATAGTCGTCTGCGGACACATTGGCCTCACCCCACAAAGCTCCGGCCAACTCGGTGGCCACAAGGCGCAGGGACGTACAGTGGAGTCGGCCAAGCTGTTGATCGAGGATGCCTTAGCTATCGAACAGGCTGGAGCGCAGCTGCTGTTGCTGGAAGCCGTCCCGCCAGAGGTAGCAGGTTTCATTACCGACAAGCTTTCCATTCCGGTGTTCGGTATTGGCGCAGGTGCGGATTGTGATGGACAGCTGTTGATCGTCTCTGACCTGATCGGTCAATTCCAGGCGTTTACTCCAAAATTCGTCAGGCAATATGCCAATATTGCTGAGGTCATTACCAGTGCGATGTCCGAATACATCAAAGACATTAAAGCGGGTACCTTTCCGGCTAGCGAGCACTGCTACCACATGCTCAAGGGCGAAGAGGAAAAGTTTAAACAGTTAGCCAAGAAGTATGAATAGTGCTATTCACGCCAATAAGCTATGTATCAACCTTCAGAGGAGGGTGATCCGGTGACCGATTTACGCCAGCGGCTGAGAATCAGTGAACAACAATTGAAGGAAATTAACGATTTTATTCTCGATCCTGAAAACGAGCTCATCAACCAACTGCTCGATCTCGTGGAAAGATATGGCGGGCCCGAGGAGATCAACCGTAAGGCGACCCAGGCCAGAGAGCTGGAAAACCTGCTATCACAATTGAAGGATCAGAACTCCCCTTATTTGTCCGATTTGGAGTGGCTTACCAGACAGCGGGATTCGGATGCATTTATCAGCATCAAAGACTTTCGTGGGAAGGTCCTTGGTTCCAAGCTTGATTCGATGACCTTTAGAGACGAGTCCGCTGTGACTCTCGAGATCAGCGCCCTACAGTTCTTCCCCTGGTTAATCGCGGAGGCAAGACAGGCGATTGAGAACGGTGAGATAATGCCCGCACGCTTCATCCGCGTACGAAATATGAAGGAGCAAGTGGAGGACAACGGCGATACACTCGCGGTGGCTGCAGCGATGCAGATCATCGGGGCGAGTTATGTAGAAACGCTGGATACCAAAGGGACTGATGGATCGAACATCCACCTCGGTGGGCCCGACACAATCACCGGCTACTTTGGCGGGATTGGTCAACCGAATGAACACGCTTTGCAGTGGCTGGATGAATACCTCCACTACTATACCACCTATGGGATCAAGGAGGTACTGAACATCAACCCCGGAACCGTCCTTCTGGGCTACTTCCTCCACAAGCTGGGAGTGAATATTGAATTCAAGATCTCGGTGTTCATGGGAAACGATAATCCCTACGCGGCTTTGTGGACCCTTATTGGGGCAAAGCTATTCTCCCACGGAGATGGAACGACATCTCTTATCGGATTCAACTGGTCGAACTCTGTGAATAACAGGACGCTCGAGACTGCTGCAAAGCTTCGTAAAGCGCTTGGGTTTGAGGATAAGATTCGTTTTGAACACCACATTACCGAGACCTACAAATCTATCGTCATCCAGCCCTACGATCGTACTGATGAGCTGGTTGAACTCGCCGATCACGTGGCGAACATCTCCGCCAAACACGAAGGAGCGGGACCGGAGGTTGACAAGACCCGGGATCATCCCTCGGACATCCTCGAGTACTTCCTATCCAAAGCGGAGATCGAAGCCAAAGGATTAATGCCCTTCTTAGAGCGCAACTACCTGGACAAGCATGCCGCAGTGAACCGCACAGCGAAGGCGTTGACCGACCGCGGCCTATCGTTCATCGCCGCAAGGAATCTGCATAAGTGATGTGAAGACTGTGCCATTGCTTCTCTAATAAGGACAAAGGCATCTAACCGCAGAGGACGCAGAGAAGACCATGGTCCAACGTCCAAAGTCCAAGGTCGATAGTCCAGGCAAAGTCCAAGGTCCAACGAGAAAAGGGAAAACAATGGCCATTAAGCGGTTTGAAGATATTGACGTATGGAAAGCCGCTCAAACAAGCAGTTGACCACAGTGGAAAACGGAAAGATTGATCCTAGAAGAAAAGGCATCTAACCGCAGAGGACGCAGAGATGGCAGAGGAAACCAGGAAAGAGAGTTCTCAGTTCTCAGACGTCTGTAGCGTCGGGTCTTGCGCCCGACGTTAAAGGCAACACAAGAATACGTAGACTGTCTGATTGGAAAACAGAGCCTAGCTGGTCTTTAACCAGCTCAAGAGAAAAAAACCTGCCCCTCTTTCCTGTCTCTGGATGCCGGATCGAGTCCGGCATGACGGTACGTGTCGTCATTCCGGCGGAAGCGGGAATCCAGCGTAATAGTGGTTCTATGTTCTGATTCAGTTTTCAGTAGTCAGTTCGCTTTTCCCATTCAACCAATCAACCATTCAACTCGCCTTTCTCGGCTCCCGACTATGTTTTCAACTCAACGAACCCCTACCTCGCCTGCCCTGTGCAATCTTGTTCTGTTTGTATTTCACAGGGTGAAGTGACTTTAGTAGTCATACTTCTATGGGGCAACGAACTCAACAAACTCAACGGACTCGTTACTCATTACGCATCACTCATTACCGATTATTCCCCCATTACTTGGATGACGATCTCTCTTCTTCGCGGCCTGGTATCCCAATTGATGGCTACGATCTGTTGCCAGGTTCCCAAGATCAACTCACCCTTAGTGAAAGGAATGACCAGGCTTGGGCTCATGATGGAGGCCTTAACATGGCCCCGACCGTTATCATCACCCCACCGCTTGTGGTGCTCGTATGGGATATCGACCGGGGCTATCCGCGCAAGCGCCTCGGGTAGGTCACTGTTCACCAATCCAGGCTCGTACTCAATAGTCGTGATTGCGCCGGTTGAGCCGGGCATGAACACGGTCACTATCCCTTCAGCAAGACCCGTTTTCTCAAGCTGTCCCTGTACCTGGCTCGTGATATCGTTCATACCGCCGTCTGCTGATAGCTTGACAGAAATCCTTGAAACCGCCACTTTGAACTGACACCTCCTCGATGACACAATTAGCACTAGTTTCGTTGTTACATTGTGTCATGTATTTCATGGGGCCTGCCCTGTGAAATCTTCTTCTGCTTTGTATTTAGCAGGGCCTGCCCTGTGAACTCTTCTTCTGTTCTACATTTCACAGGGTGAAGTGAGTCTTGTAGTTATACTTCTATGGGGCGCGTTACCTGTAAAGTACAATGCTAGACTTCGCACCTCTCCACCTAACCGGCATGACGGAATGCACAGTCTTCCGGCCTGCCTTTCACTGTTTCTCGACTCCTGACTCCCGACTATCGACTCCAAACTCTCGACTCCCGACTATCTTTTCACCCGTTACTCATTACCCGTCACTCATTACTGTCCTTCCACATATCACCCATTACCCATTACCGGTTACTGTCTTTCAACCTTGGACGTTGGACGTTGGACTTTGGACTGCTTCTATCTTACCCATCACCATTTGAGGGTATGCGTCCCGGGAGTTCCGCCCACACTAACGGAATGACCCGATTCGCTCATGGAACGTCTTTAAGGGCACTCTGGAGTTCGCCGAGGAGTTCGGCGATGAGCTCCCTGACCGTGACGATCTTGTCGATTCGGGGGGCGTTCTGACCACAGAAAATGAGACCGTGGTCGACGTCCCCGTGATAGGCGTTCAAGAGAGCCTGGGCGATGCAGAACTTGGCTTCCGCGACCTTGCAGGCGGTCAGACAATGGTAGGGGCAGTTGATCTTCAGCTTGTCCACCTTCTCCAAGTTCTTGAGGAACTTGTTCCGGATGGCCCGCCCCGGCAAGCCGACAGGGCTCTTGATGATGACAATATCCTCCTCACTGGCATCCAGGTAGCTCTGTTTGAACTCCTGGGATGCGTCGCACTCCCAGGTGCAGACGAAACGCGTCGCCATCTGGACTCCGGACGCGCCCAGGGATAGCATATGGGCGATGTCCCCACCATTGAAAATCCCGCCGGCGGCGATGACTGGGATCTTCCTTCCAAAGCGGTCTTCATACGGTTTGACCGCTTCCAGGACCTGAGGCAGGAGCGTCTCCAGAGAGTAGTCTTCCGGATGGCGGAGCTGCTCGAGGGAGAAGCCGAGATGTCCCCCTGCGAGGGGGCCTTCGAGGATGAGGGCGCCGGCCGTTCTTTGGAAACGCTTTGCCCAGCTACGGAGGATCAGTTCGCTAGCCCGGGCCGAGCTGACGATGGGAACGAGGTTCACCGATCGATCCTGGACGAGTTTAGGGAGCTTCATCGGCAGCCCGGCTCCGAAGACGATCATCTGGATGCCTTCCCGGACGGCGGTCTGGACCAGGTCTTCAACATTGCTGAGCGCGCCCATGAAATTGACGGCGAGAATTCCCTGGGTTATGGTTCGGGCCTTGCGGATCTCCTCTTGTAAGGCTTCGCGAGAGATTCGTTCATACTCATGCCGGGCCGCTTCGAAATCCCCCAGGCCGATGCTCGAGATGGTGCCGATTCCGCCCTCCTCGGCCACTGCTGCCGCCAGGGACGCTAGCGACACCCTCACGCCCATCCCTCCCTGGATGATCGGGATATTTGCGGTGAGGTGTCCGATATGAAGCTTAGGGATGTTCATCGTTACCTTCTCTTCTCGTACCGCTTCACGACCAGGCAGGCATTCCCGCCTCCGAAGCCGAAGGACTGGATCATGGCCGCGTCGAGGTCAATCGACTCGGCTCCCCCGGTGACGTAATCTAGCGGGCAATCCGGATCGGGCTGCTCATAGTTGATGGTCGGAGGAATGTGGCCAGTCGAGATGCTGAGCACGGTGGCCGCGAACCCTACCGCCCCGGCCCCGGCAAGCAGGTGGCCGATCATGGACTTGATGGAACTTATCTTGAGCCGCTGGGCGTGGTCGCCGAAGACCTTAATCACGGCCGCGCTTTCGATCTTGTCATTGAGGATCGTGGAGGTTCCGTGAGCGTTGATATAGCCGATGTCCGGTGCGGCCGCGCCAGCGTCGCGTAGCGCTTTCCTCATGACGCGGACCATTCCGTCTCCCTCGGGTTCGGGCGCCGTGAGATGGAAAGCATCGGCCGTGTTGGCATATCCGGCCAATTCAGCGTAGACGGGCGCGTTCCGTTCGAGCGCATGGTTCAGCCTTTCGAGCACAACGACACCGGCCCCCTCGCCCATGACGAAACCGTCGCGGTTTCTGTCAAAAGGACGGCTGGCTCTTTCTACATCGTCATTACGGATGGACATCGACCGTGTCGCGCAGAAGCTGGCGAACGGCAACGGGCTCACACTGGCCTCGGTCCCTCCCGCCAACATGATGTCAGCGTCTCCTCTCTCCAGGATGCGATAGGCGTCGCCGATGGCATTAGCCCCGGTCGAACAGGCAACGGAAGGGGCAGACAGAGGTCCCTTGAGCCCATGAGTGATCGACACCATGCAGGCGGCTGTATTGATGAGAACTTTGGACACGACGAGCGGCCCCACGGATCTTGGACCTTTCGCCAGGAGTTCAGCATGTGCGCTTTCGATGGTCTGCGTTCCCCCGATACCGGACCCAATGATGACGCCCGCCCTGCGTCCATCGAAATGAAACACATCCAGGCCAGCATCCTTCATGGCCAGATCTGCAGCAACCAGGGCGAAATGGGTGAACCGGTCCGTCCGTCTCGCCAGCTTGCGGTCGATCCATTTCTCGGGGTGAAAGCCCTTGACCTCCCCGGCCATCTGAGAGCGGAATTCCGACGGGTCAAACAAAGTAATGCGGGAGATGCCATTCCGCCCGGCGAGCAATCCTTCCCAGAAATTCTCCCGTCCTATGCCGATCGGGGTGACAGCCCCGATGCCGCTCACGACCACACGATGTTGTTTCATGGTGAAGACTTCTCTCCCGTCGGCCGTGGGGAGAAAGCCACCGAGCCAACCACGCTGAACCGAAGCGAGCATATAGGCCGCAGCGATCGGAAGCCGGTGACTCGAGCGAGGTACGCCCCAAGAGGTATCATCCCCAAGAGAAGCGATGCTCTTCTTGTCATTGCTGTGACCTCCTTGCTCTGTGAAAAGAGTAGCAGACAGGCTAAGCCGAGGCAACCCAAACCGAACTACTCCAGCTTCTCTGCACCCAGCTCCGTTGGGCCGTTGCCTGCTCCTCGATCTGCTGGCTGATTGCAGGGTCTCTTTCGACCCCTGTGCGGTCGATTCGCGACCCCGTTCAGGGGACTAGGGTTTGCGAATAAACACGCCATGCGAAGTGGCAAAGACGGGCCTTAGTGCGTAGACAACGCGCTTGACCGTGACAGTGATGGTAGATAGTCTCGTCCAACAAACGCTGTGAAGTCTCGTGTCTCATCACCCGCACCAACTCGTCCTCATTATGGATGGCAAGAATGAAGATTTGTCTCTGAGACCGGTGAATATGTGTTCCTGCTGACTTCTCCAAACAAGTTACTCATTACGCATCACTGGTTACTGTCTTTCGACCTTCACAGGGAGATCGGATCCTTGATCGGGGAGCGTGCCCATTCCGGCGATCGCGGGATTATTGCGCCTTCCTTCATCACCCACGACACTTCGGTCATCGCGGTAATGTCTTCTAGAGGATTGCGATCGACCAGGATGAGATCGGCCAACTTGCCCACCTCCACTGTACCGAACTCATCAACTCTGCCCAACGCTTCCGCGCCGATGCGTGTTGCCGACTCGATCGCTTCCATGTTGGACAGCCCTAGCTTGGTGAGGTATTCCATTTCCTCTGGTAACAATGCCCAGGGGCGATCGGTCATGACGAAGTCCGTGCCAGCGGCGATGCGAATCCCCTTCGAGTGTACCAATTCGATCGTCTTCGGCAGCTGGTCTACACAGCGCTTGAACCACGCGGCGCTTACGTGGAGATCCTTTTCGTCTCCCCAAGTGAACTTCTCAGGGGTGGCCTTCCAGTTTTCCAACCGTTGCGCGAGATCGTGTTTGACCCACAGGGTGGGAACGATGATGATGTCCTTCTCCGCCATGATGTCTGCGGCCTGTTCATCAACGAAGCTACCGTGCTCAAGAGTATCCACCCCGGCGATGGCAGCCATCCTTACACTGACGAAATTGGCGGCGTGGATCGCTATGTTGAGTCCGAATCGGTGCGCCTCATCGACCCCAGCGTCGATCTCCGCTTGGGAGAATTCGGGCCAATCCGTCCGATGTGAAGAGAGAAGCTTAATGAAATCGACTTTGGCCTTTGCCTCTTCTCGCACCGCTTTGCGAACTTCGTCAGGTGTATCGACCTCGTGCACGCTATCGGGATCACCCGAGCCATGGCCGCCGGTCATGCAGATCCCCTTGCCAGCGGTGAACAGTCGCGGTGCGACCAGCATGCGACGCTGCACCGCCGTCCGTAGCGCGAGGTTAATCCGATTTCCACAGATGTCACGAACGGTTGTGACACCGGCTTGAAGAGCAGAGCGCAAATTGTTGATGGCGATGACTGTTGCATAGGCTGTCTCCGAGCCCTTGGGCCTTATCGAGGTATAGTCTGGTGCGCTCACGTGGACGTGGGAGTCGATCAGGCCAGGAAGCAGGTACTTTCCCATTGCATCGATGACCTGCGTGTCAGGTGGCAACTGAGCGGTGCCCCGAGCCCCAACAGTCTCAATTTGGTTACCATTCACAATGACGACGGCCTCTGAAAAGGGGGCACTCCCCGTCCCGTCGATTAGCGTCGCCCCAACGATTGCACGACGAGTTGGATCTTGTGCTTTCATATTTCTTCCTCCTGTTGGCATTAACGAAGCAGGGCTTTAATTGTGCAGTGCCTCGTTTAGTGTATCTGGTAATCATGGTAACCTTCTACACGGATGTGAGCAAAGCCTCGAGAAAACAGTTAAATAGCTTGAGGGTCATATTCCCCGCCGCTTGCGGCGTAAGATTTTCATGTGAGCGAGTATGTACATAGAAGTCACAATATGGAAGAAGCTAGTGAATTACGTAAGAAGCCAATGCAAAGAATATCAGCAGCTACACGAAGATGGGCAACTAATGCTCTTCTGAAAATACTCCGCTGCTTGCGGCGGGGTAGTTTCTCTAGTTGATTAGTTGAATGGTTGAGTAGTGAAAAGCAGCAATTAGAAAGAAACGCAGTTGTTAGGAAGAGAAGAAAGTTATCAGTAATCAGTTTTCAGACCATTTGTAACGTCGGAACCTGTGTCCGACGTTAAAGATGTATGCGTCGTCATTCCGGCGAAAGCCGGAATCCAGCGTAGCCGCCAGGATCGCAGAGGAAGACAAACATAGGGTTAAAGACAAAGGTTACTTACTGCCAAAGCAAAGTCATTCTACCGCAGAGGACGCAGAGATCGCAGAGAAAACCAACAATAGGGTGAAAGACAAGACCATAATACGTAGATCATTCGTAGCGTTGGGTCTTGCGCCCGACGTTAGACGCAACGTTGTACACCCCAGTGAAATAGGATCGCACGGGGCAGGTAAAGTGCGACGCTAC
>JAUVYF010000043.1 GCA_030603215.1 Candidatus Bipolaricaulota bacterium | reverse complement strand
AGCTCAGAAGACCAGTGCCAATAGAAGAAGAATCCGCAGTCCTGTGAGCCCAGTCTAGGTTATATCCTCCTTTAAGTTAGCGCGTTGCGACAGGTACTATCCTTCAGATCCTTACAACCTTTCCTCGAAGCATGAGGTAGGCCACCTCGTTTCCCCGGCGGTTCGCCGCGCTTAGGTTGCGGCTCTTTAGGTGGGTCACGATGAAGCCAGCGGCGAAGGCATCGCCTGCTCCGGTTGTATCTAAGGCCTTAATTGAGTCGATTTGACACCGATCTCGCTCATCCCCGCACCAGGCGAGAGAACCCTCTCCTTCTAAGGTAAGAGCTCCCGTGGTGAACTTCTCGGCGAGCGCAGTGACGACCTCTTCCGGCGTCTCCTTTCCGGAGAGGAGCTTCCCTTCCCTTAAGTTGGGGAAGATGAAGTCGACCTTGGCGATCGCCTCAAGGAAGCTAGCGACCCCGAATGAGTCAATCAGGTTAGCGGGTGGGGGGCTAACAGAGATGCTCATGCCTTCCTCTTGTGCGATTCGCATGGCTTTCTTTACTGCCGGGAGTTGAGCAGGAGAGAGAAAGCTGTAGCCCGAAAGGTGGAGGTGGTTCGCGCGGTGGAAGAAATCATCCCGGATCCAGGATGGATCAAGGCCGTCGTTTGCTCCTCGTGAGCAAAGCATCGTGCTCTTTTCACCATATTGCAGGGCGACGATCGTTCCGGTTGGAAGCTCAACATGTTTGACTTGCACATCGATCCCCTGTTCTATCAAGGAACGGACAAGAATCTCCCCTACAAGGTCGTTGCCAACACAGCCGATGAAGATGACATTTACCCCTTCGCAAGCGGCGGCGCGGGCGAAATTCCCGGCTGAGCCGCCAGGGATGGACTCAACGCTCGTTCTCACCTCCCCGCCGTGAGGCAGGTCAACAGGCAGCCTTGCAAGCACATCAAGGTTAAGGTCACCGAGGACAACGATCCGGCTCATTTTCCTTCTCGCAACACGTTTACTCCAATTTGAAATGCGTGCCTTTCTCATGATCTCCTTTACGATCATGGTCATGATCGTAATCGTGTCAGTCGGCGCGCGTTTGGCAAACGGAACATCCCCAAGATTTTCCACAGGCGCTGCGTTAGCCTCCCTGTTTCCAGCGCTTCGAGGTTGCGCAGAACGGTGCTTACAATCAGAGGCATCCCGCCTTCTGTGTAGCGAGCGCTTCCTGGAAGAGGCAACAGGTGAATCATCCTAACAAGTGGCTTTTCAGATGTGAACGGTTCCATAGTTCTGTAACTATATCCCTCCTTTTATCAGCAGGGCAAGAAGGAAGGGCACGCGTCAACCTCTCTTTAGGTCACCAGCTCTCCTTGACACGGAGCAACTCCGCGGGTATTCTTATATTTGCAGTGTTACGAATTATCTAAAGGTGTTACCAATAATATGGGGAAGCTCGTTCGTTTTAGCATCTCGATCGAGGAGGGACTCCTTTCCTCCTTTGACGAGTTGGTCCAGGAACGTGGATACCAGAACCGCTCGGAGGCGATCCGCGATGCGATCCGCCGCCAGTTAGTCTACCGCGAGTGGGAGGCTGGGGAGGAGGTCGCTGGGGTGATCACGATTCTGTATGACCACCATCGTCCTGGTGTTGCCGAGACGTTAACGGGGCTCCAGCACCATGCGCTGGCCCACGTGATCGTAAGCATGCACATTCACCTCGATCAGTCAAATTGCCTGGAGTGCATAGCTGTCAGAGGAGAGGCGCGGACGATTGAGGCGCTTGCAGACCGGCTCATGAGCCTAAAAGGGGTCAAACACGGGGAGCTGACTGCAACATCGACGGGGAAGAAGCTCACCTAGAAAACTAAAGGAGACTGTTATGAAGAAGCTGCTGATCTTTGGGATCACTCTGCTAATGGTTGCTACCGTAGGGGGTGTTCTTATTGGGAAACCGACAGTGGTGTCTACCCATGCCGTCTTTGGCGAGTTCGCCGAGATAGTCGGTGGCGACTTGATCGAGCTAGTTAGCATCATTCCATCGGGGTTTTGCCCGGCTCACTACGACCTCCGTCCAAGCGATGTGGCCGCCGTAAGTCGCGCCACGATGATTCTGTACTCAGGCTTCGAGCCCTGGATGGAGTCCCTGCTGGATGCAGTTGGTGGAACCGCTATTGTTGTGCAGCTAGAAGGGCCTTGGAGCACACCCGATGCCGCTTCCGGGAAGGTGGATGCCATCGCTGCCGCGCTCAGTGAGCTCTTGCCCGAAAATGCCGACACATTTGTGGTAAACGCCACCACCTATAAGGAAGCCCTTGCTTCCCTGGCCACCTCTCTCAAGGCGCAGGCTGCCGCACTCAATGTGGAGAGCATCCCGGTCATCTCAATGGCCTGGCAGGAGGACTTCGTTGCCTGGCTGGGGTTCAATATCGTCGCGACCTATGGAATGCCAGAGAATCTATCCCTCAAGGATCTTGTCGACCTCGCTCACGTGGGAACAGAGAGTGCAGCTGCACTAGTTATCGATAATCTCCAAAGCGGGGTGAACTTTGGGGCGAAACTTGCCCGTGAGATCGGAGCGCTCCATGTCGTACTCTCTAATTTTCCCGGTGCGATGCCGGGGACGGCGACTGTGTTGGATCTCTTCGAACGAAACGCCGAGGCGCTCTTCTCCGCTATTGAGCCGCTTCTATAGAGAAGAACAGGAGGCAATGTGGAAACGCTCACCATTGATCCACGAACGGTTGATCTTGACGGGCTGATCGACCGCGGAATTCACCTACACGGACACCGCGGTCCCTTTCTGATCGCGGGAATCCGTATGGGTTTGCTTGCACTTGAGCTACTCGGCAACTCTGGCTACTTTGGTGTTGAGGCCGAGTCGGAGACAGGAACGGTCACGCCCCTTTCCTGTCTCACTGATGGGGTGCAGATCGGAAGCGGCTGTACGTTGGGTAAAGGGAACATCCACGTAACAGATGCATGCCGGGCTCGTGTACATTTTTTGGACAAGTCAGGCCGCCGGGTGACGATCGAGCTTCACCCCAAGATCTACGAAGGATTCTTAAACGGCAGGTTGGAAGAGCAATCCGCGGTTGCACGCGACAAACCCCAAGAGGAGTTGTTCATTTGGGAACCACCACAATAGAGCTTACTAACGTCTGCGCCATCTACGAGGGTGAGCGGATCCCAACCCTCCACGATATCACTCTTACTGTGGAGGAAGGTGAACTAGTTGCCATCGTCGGACCGAACGGAGCGGGCAAGACCACGCTCCTTGAGGTAGTAAATGGCCTGCTTCCTATCACCACCGGAGAGGTGACCGTCCTTGGGGAGCTTGTTTGCTCCTCAAGCCACCGCCTTCGTCAGGAGATTGCCTACCTTCCACAGGACCTGTTTTTCGGTCCATCGACCCCGTTTCTAGTAAAGGACGTTGTGCTGATGAGCCGTTTCGCCAAAATGGGAGCATTCCGTTTCGCTAGCAAGACGGACCATGCCCTTGTCACCGAAGCGATGAGGGCAGTGGGGATCCTCGAGCTGGCCGGTCGCTCCATTGGCCGTCTCTCCGGAGGGCAACAGCGAAAGGTCCTATTGGCACGGGTGTTGGCGAAGCGCCCACGGGTTTTCCTGCTTGATGAACCGACAACGAACCTCGATCCCGAGTCCAAGGAGGAAATCTCTAGGCTCGTTCTTCAAATCCAGCGCGAGCTCTCCCTTTCCACCCTTGTGGTGAGCCATGAATCCGGTCCCCTGCTTGAAGAAGCCGATCGCGTGCTCAACTTGGCTCGGGGAAGACTCATTTCCGAATCGCCACTGCGAGGGCCCATCTTGGAAGCTACAAGTCTACTGCAAAGGGCGTGACCTTGTTTGGGATTCCTATCCACATCGTACTTCCAACCTTGCTGGGAAGCCTGTTGGGCGGGATGCTGTGCAGTCTGATGGGCGTCTTCGTGGTACGGATGAACCTCTCTTCGCTTGGGTTTGCGATGTCCCATGCGGCCTTTGCTGGCGCTGCGCTGGGGCTTGTCGTGGCCGTGCTTGATCCATTATGGATGGCGATTCTGTTCGCGGTTGCAACGGCGGCGGTATTGGGACCACTCTGTGAGGTCTCTCGCCTTAAGCCCGATACCATAATCGGAGTGACCTTCCCCGTGATGATGGCCCTTGGCCTCATCTTCATCAGTCTTGCCCCCAGCGCAGCGATCGGAAGTGGTGCGCTCTCCTTGCTGTGGGGAAGCGTTCTTGGTATCACCATGGGAGACGTCCTCAAGCTTGCCGTCCTTGCTTTTGTAGTGCTGATGGTCGTCAGCGGCTTCTACAAGGAGTTTCTGGCGATTCTTCTCGATCGAAAGCTGGCGGCTGCCTCGGGGATTAATACCCGCGTCTACTTCTATCTTGTTCTTTTTCTCACCGCGCTCACCGTCGCGCTTTCCTTGCAGATCACTGGGGGGCTATTGATTTACACCTTGATGATTCTCCCCGCCTCGGCCGCCTACCAACTTCTCTACGACATCAAGAAGGTCTTCTTGCTTGCACCGCTATTGGGGGCCCTTTCTGCTTTGGCTGGATTCCTCCTTTCCCTTGGGGCTGATCTTCCCATCGGTTCATCAATCGCTGTTGCCGCAACGGGCGTCTTCCTTACAGCTCTCCTCCTTTCTCCCAAACGTCGTCGTCAGAGTCCCAATTAATAGACAGCCCCTCCAACGGCGAGGCCAAAAACGAGGTTGAAGGCCTTCACCCAGAGTGAGTCACGTACCGATGCTGAGAGAAGTGGAAGCATTCCATGTCCATCTTGCACGAAGGAACTGACGAACAGAACGGAGAACGGGATCAACTCGTCGACGAACATCATGACGAAGATAAGGTGTAACCCGGATTCTGGTCTGGTCCCAAATAGCCCTGCGAATAGGAAGATCGATAGCATGTGTGTCTGAAGGAACGGGCGATTGGCTATACACGGTCGCCTGTTTTCTGTTTACGGATCCAGTCAGTTTGCCTGTGTGAGGGTACGGACTCGAATATGCGACACGCGCTGGTGAAAACCACGCTGCGTGGAATCAAGGTACAGCCCTCCATTTCACTGGCGGAGCGTGCTTAGAACCCACTTTGATCACCTCCTTGGGGGATGAAAGCCTATTTCCATCCCCTTCCTTGCGCGGTAATCTTACCACACTAGCCGTTACTGACTTAGTGCTGTAGATGGTACAACTTTCCCACCGCGGGTCCAGACTCTTTGTCAACTCCAATTCTTGTTATTCAAACGGAGTCTAGCTATCCTTGAGATCAGAACAGTCCGACTACCTCGCCTTTTTCATTCACGTCGATATCCATAAAAGCTGGGTGAGTGGCTAGGCCAGGCATGGTGCTCATGTTACCAATCAGCGGGTAGATGAAGCCGGCACCGACGCTGGCACGCACCTCTCGTACCGGGATAGCAAATCCGGTTGGCGCCCCTTTAAGTGTCGGGTCGTGTGATAGCGACAGATGTGTCTTGGCCATGCATATCGGCAGATTCCCGAAGCCCGCCCGCTCGTAGTTCTCGATCTGTTGCTCGGCCAGTGGCTCGTAGGTCACGCTGTCTGCACCGTAGATGTCCTTGGAGATCTTGTCGATCTTCTCCTTGATCGACCAGTCCAGTGGGTAGAGGACTTTGAAGTTCGAAGGTTTTTCGCAGGCAGAGACGACGGCCTTGGCCAGCTTCGCGGCGCCCTCGCCGCCGTTAGCCCAGTGCGTGGTAACGACTGAGTCCTCCGCGCCTTGACTAACAGCGTATTCACGGATCATCTCCAGTTCGGCCTCGGTGTCATCCCGAAAGGCATTCACAGCCACCACGACGGGGATACCGAACTTGAGTGCGTTGTTGATGTGTATGCCGAGATTGCACAGGCCCTTCTCCAATAGCGGCAAATCCTCTTTGGTGTAGGCCTTATCTAGTGGCATTCCAGGTCTAACTGTGGGGCCGCCGCCGTGCATCTTGAGTGCCCGCACCGTTGCCACGAGTACGACCGCGTTCGGGATCAGGCCGGAGGTGCGGCATTTAATGTCGAAGAACTTCTCCATGCCGATGTCCGCACCGAAGCCGCTTTCTGTAACCACGTAGTCACCGAGCTTGATCGCTATCTTGTCGGCGATGATCGAGCTGTTGCCGTGGGCGATGTTTGCGAACGGCCCGGCATGGACGAACGCGGGCTGCCCTTCCAGGGTCTGCATGAGGTTGGGCATTAGCGCTTCTTTCATCAGGACCGTCACTGCACCGGCCACGCCCAGCTGCTCGACATTTACCGGCTCGCCGTTTTTGTTGAGGCCTACCATCATCTTGCCAAATCGTTCGCGCATGTCCTTGAACGAGGTGGTCAATGCGAGAATGGCCATGATTTCTGAAGCCACAGTGATATCAAAGCCAGTCGCCCGGGGGAATACCGGGCTTGGTGAGCCATCCTTTAGCTTGTCGTCATTGAAGCCGACTTGGATCTCGCGCAGGGTGCGGTCACACACGTCGACCACGCGTCGCCAAGTGATGGTGTCCGGATCGATGTCCAGACGTTTCAGGCCTCGTTTGGCGAGCTGTTCGTCGGTCTGGCGGCTCTCATGGTACATGCGTGTGTCGAGCGCGGCAGCGACCAGGTTGTGCGCCACGGTGATTGCGTGGATGTCACCGGTGAGATGCAGGTTGAAATCTTCCATCGGGACGACCTGCGAGTAGCCTCCGCCGGCTGCACCTCCCTTGATGTTGAAAGTAGGGCCCATGCTGGGTTGCCGAATGCAGCATATCACGTTCTTGCGCAGCTCTGAGCCCATAGCCTGAACTAGGCCGACCATGGTCGTGGACTTACCTTCTCCGAGGGGGGTCGGGGTAATAGCGGTGACGTCGATATACTTTCCGTCGGGCCGATCTTTGAGCCGCTCCAGGATATCGAGCTTGACCTTGGCCTTCCACATCCCGAACGGTTCTAATTCCTCTTCGTTGATGCCCACTTCCCGGGCGATTTGGGTAATCGGCTTGAGTTTTGCCTCCTGCGCGATTTGAAGATCTGATTTCATTCACTAACCTCCTTGTAATTTGGGTGATGAACCTGTTTAGATATTCATTTCTGCTTCCTACAGAATCGCCGATACATGGCGCTTGTGGATCATGGAAAGTTCGGGGAGGCAAAGCTTATTTCCGCTGTCTGTCCCCAAACCCATCATGCTAGTTCCATTATGCCTCTTGGAAAGACATTCTTAGATTTGTAACTGCAAGAGATGGGTTTGAACACTAGCTCTAATGCTGATGCATTGGTTTTCTTGACTTGCTCTTTGATAAGGAGTTCAATCGGCGAGAATTCTTTCATTTTGCCCTCCGCACGTGGTATGGTTAGATTATTGAGAATACTTCATTTCGTGCTGCCAGATCCGTTCGGAATATGCCACGGATCGCGGTAGTGACCATCCTTGATCCTGGCTTGTAGATTCCTCTCAACGTCATGCACAGGTGCTCTGCGTCAAGGCGTACTAACACCCCATGTGGACGCAGCTTCTTCATGAATACATCTGCTAGTTGCGAAGTCATGCGCTCCTGTAGCTGTGGACGACTGGAGGCGATTTCTACTGCTCTTGCTAGCTTGCTCGCTCCAACCACTACCTTGTTCCTGGGAATGTATACCACGCTTGCTGCTCCTATGAAAGGGAGAAGGTGGTGCTCGCAGAGGGAATGAAATGGAATATCACGCATGATTACCATCTCATCATAGTCCGCATGGAAGAAGGCTGTAATCGCGTCCTCCGGTTCACGCTCTATATCACGGAAAAAATCTTCGATGAACATCGAGGCAATGCGTTGTGGGGTATCTCTTAGACCTTCACGGTTTAGATCTAGATCCAAACCCTCCATTAGTAGTCGTGCTCCTTGCTCAACCTTCTTCCGATCCATCTGATCTCCCTATTACTACAAGATTCTCATCGCAAGTAGTTGGAACAATCCTATTACCTAGCCGTTTTCATGAAGATCTACTTGCATAAAAGCTAGTACTGATGGTAGCTCGGGCAGAATGCGCGTTTTGCCACTCTATTGGTGCCTGCTTCCCGGGCGACTTGGGTCACTGGCTTGACCCTTGCTGCTTGCGCGATCTGAATACCTGATTTCATCAACTAACCTTCCCAATGTTATGAATAGACCTTCCTAGATTGTTACGTTTGCTTCATCTAAGATGGCTGGAACATGGCGTTCCCAGCCCATGGTCATCAAATGGACTCCTTGACACATTTCTCTGGTCTCTCGGATAATGCGAGCTGTGATCTTGATGCTGGTAGCCACTTTATCATCAGTCTCCTGCATCGCTTTGATGATCCAAGGAGGAACGTTTACTCCGGCAATGTTCTTGTTCATAAAACGAGCCATCCCTGCCGATTTAAGAAGCACGACTCCAAGCATCACTGGAACGCACAGTTCTGTTACGGCTTTCATGAAAGTCCTAAATTCTTCCGGATCATAGACCGCCTGTGTTTGAAAGAACTGCGCTCCGCTACGTACTTTTCTTTCCATCTTCAGAACTTGTAGTTCCATTGGTTCATATCCAGGCGTTACCACAGCTCCGAGATGGAAGGTGGGTGTCCCTTCCAGTTCTTCTCCTGCCAGGTCAAAGCCTTGTTGAAGTTTCTTGGCAGCCATAAGGAGAGAGACGGAGTCAAGGTCGAACACTGGCTTTGCTTGTGGGTGATCACCAAGGGTGACATGATCTCCCGTAAGACAAAGCACATTCTCAATTCCAAGCGTAAAGGCACTTAATAAATCAGATTGCAGGGCAATACGGTTGCGGTCACGCGTGGTAAGTTGAAATACAGGTTCAAACCCAGCTTCTTTCAGAAGGCGGCAAGAGGCTAGCGATCCCAGCCGCATCACCGAGCTCTGTTGATCTGTGACGTTAATTGCATGTACCTTCCCCTGCAGATACTTGGCATTATTCATCATCTCTGTGGTGTCCACGCCCTTAGGAGGCGCAACCTCAGCGGTGACAGCGAATTTTTCTGTGGATAGGGCCTGTTGCAGTGCCGTCATTTGTCCTCCATTCCAGGTCTACCTCGTTCCAGTAGCAAGGTTGTTGGTTTTGTATTCACTGAGTAATCGTGTAATTGCACTGGCGAAGCGATGAATTCTTCAAGCGTCCCAATCTCTCTCAGTCGATCGTAGATCTTGATCCAAGCACAGTCATTATCAGGATTAACTTCACACTTCCCATCGTTGGCTCCGCCACATGGCCCGTTTAGCAACCCTTTGGCGCAACGTGTCATTGGGCACATTCCCCCTGTCAAGTCCAAGACGCAGTTCCCGCACATGGAACAGTACTGTTGGAACTGGCCGAATCGCTTTACTGTTCCCAAGAAGAGCGTGTTGTTTGTCGGGTGAACGACCTTGCCGCTCGCTTCTTGTGCGATCTGCGTTCCCCCACCGCAGGACATGACAACGAGAGAATCTGCGTGGGTAATCTCTTCCCTGTGTTTCCGAAACTCCTTTTTTGCTTCCAGGAGATTACACCCAGGGTCGAGGATTACCTGGCCGGAGATAACCTTTCCTTCCTGCTGTAGGCGATCCCTCATTGCCTGTACCTCTTCTTCTCCGCCTGTCTTACAGACCGTTGCGCACTCAGAACAGCCGACAAGAAAGATGGTCTTCTCCCTCTCCAGGGACTGCAAAATCTCAGGAAATGGCTTTGCTTTCGTGATTATCAACCTTGACCTCCTTCTAGTGAAGCCTTAGCTGATTTGACCGTGTTGGCAAGCAGCATCGCGGTCGTCATTGGGCCTACCCCACCAGGTACAGGGGTGATAAACCCGGCTACTTTCCTGACGGTGTCGAAATCTACGTCTCCAACTACCCTTGTCTTAGTTTTTCCTTCTTTGTCTTGCACCTTGACCCGGTTGATCCCCGCATCGATCACGATCGCCCCAGGCTTTACCATGCTTGCAGTGATCAATCCCGGTTTACCGACGCCGATCACTAGAATATCGGCCCTTTTGGTGTGCGAAACCAAGTCTTGTGTCGCGATGTGGCAGACCGTAGTCGTGCAAAAGTGCGCCATCAGCAAGAGCGCCATGGGCTTACCCACAATCTCGGAATGACCTACAACTACTGCTTCCATCCCATAGAGATCTTTACCTACTGACCGAATTAAGCGCATCATTCCAATTGCTGTACAAGGAGCAGGCATAGGGAGCGGCCATGTCAAAGAGCGCTCTAGCCACTCCTCGCAGCTTTGTTCGCCTACTGCCGGTTTCTTGAAGAATGGCTGTGCCGCGTACACAATTCCGCCTTGATTTGCTGCCGATACCCCTTCTACGTCCTTGGATGGAGCGATTTGTCCTTGTAAACCCCGGGTCCGCACGTTTTTTGGTAAGGGTAACTGGACGATGATCCCATGCACTGTAGGATCCTGGTTCAGCCGCTCCACTGTATCGGTTAAGAATGTCTGGTCACTTATTGGGGAAACCTCGACCAACTGGTACTCAATACCCACCTCAGCGCAGCTGCGCGCTTGACTCTTGGCATAGATATGTGCTCCCTTGTTCTCGGTCGCCAGTATGGCAGCTAGTTTTGGTGAGATTCCTGCGGAGGAAAGCTCTCGAACCTCCGATTGAAGTGTTGCTCTAACTTGTCTTGCTGCTGCTTCTCCATCGATTATCTTGCCCATTGGTTCTCCTTTTTCATATACCCTTGAAGTATAGGTTGTCTATAAAGGTATCACTAAACCCTTTGTAATAGGAAAGCTCACAGTACTGTACGCGCTCCGCTAATTGTTGAGCCTCAATCCACTCTCCCTGGTTGAGCAGGCAGAGCTTAGCTCCCTGACCAGCGGCATTCCCCACCGGCTTGAGCTTTTCTAAAGGGAATGGAGGCAGCATCCCAATGCGCAGGACACTCTCTCTTCGCACATAATTACCAAAAGCGCCAGCAAGGTAAACTACATCTATATCATCTGGGGCAGCACCCCACTTACGCAGGAGGATATCCACGCCAGAGCGGATTGCGCCCTTAGCGAGCTGCAGTTCGCGGATATCTTGTTGGGTGAGGGAAATCGGCTTGTCCCCACCGCTAACAAGGAATTGGGGCTGACTTCGCTCATCTGATGTAACTCGCTTGGCGTAGCGTAGGTTGTCTTGGGTTAGCAGCTTTCCCTTTTCGTCGATTAGTTCAAGCTTACGTAGTTCTGCGATGAGGTCAATGAGCCCTGAGCCGCAGATACCTTTGGGGATACTGTTTCCAATGACCTCAAGCCTTGGTTCACCATCACCGCCGAGTAGGACATGAGCAATGGCACCCGGGGTAGCGCTCATCCCATGTTTGATCAACGCTCCCTCGAACGCCGGGCCCGCTGGAGTAGAACAAGCAAGCATTCTTTCCTTATTCCCCAGAACAATCTCCGCGTTGGTCCCAATGTCTACGAAAAGGCTTAACTTGCTGCTCTGGTGAAGGCCGCTGAATAGCACACCCGCTGTGATATCCGCTCCTACATAACCGGAAATCGCTGGAATGATGTAGACCCTCCCCTCGGAATTAGTCTCTAGCCCCAGCTCGTTTGCTGAAATGATCATTCCATCACGTAGTACAGGAATGTAAGGGCTGTGATCAATCTGGGAGGGGTCAACGGCGGTGAACAGATGAAGCATTGTGGGATTACCGGCCACAGTGACTTTGTAGATGTGGGCGGGCTCAATAGCAGCTGTCTGACAGAGTTGGTGGATCATCCTGTTGATCGCTGAGACTACCGCTTCTTGCAGTTCTTTCAATCCGGTCTCACTGTGTTCATAGACGTGCTTAATACGGGCAATCACGTCCGCGCCAAAGCTCCTCTGCGGATTTATTTGTGAGCGAATACCCATCTCTTGGCCACTATTGAGGTCCAGCAGATACCCGGCAATCGTTGTTGTACCGATATCGATAGCTAGGCCATAGAATGCTCCAGTAGTATCTCCTGGCTCAACGTCTAAGGCTCTATCCTTCTCTTTGGTGACAGTCGCCCTGAAATCCTTGACCCGTAACACATGAGGAACCTTACGCAGCACAGAGAGAGGAAAGGTAATTCGTCTCACACCAAGTCCTTCCTGAACGCGGAGGGTATCGGGGCACTGGTCCTCTTTCCCCGGCGAAGGCAACTCCAGATAGACCTTCTCCATTCCGGGGTCAAGCGCGGTGTGCAGCTCGTGCTTGAGTAGTTCCTTGGCTTGAGTGGTCTCGTCAATCTGGAGAACTTCAAGGACGATATCACAATTTACCTTTTGTTGACAGGAGAGGCGCCAGCCTTGATCTAGCTCTACTTGAGAGAGATGAACTTCTTCTGATTCCGTTGGAGGTTTTAGCCCTTTGTGTATCAAAACACGGCACTTGCCACAGGTTCCCATCCCTCCGCAGGAGCTAGGAATAGAGTAACCATGGCAGACCAGGAAACGAAAAAGATTTCCCCCTTCTTCTATTTCTAGCCTATCTTCTTGAGGAAGAATAATAAGTACATGGCTATTTGTCTGGACTGTATCTCTTATCACGAGCCTCTCCTAAATTGAGTCCTAGCGGTAGCAAGCTCTACCGGAGCAGGGTGAAGCATACTCTTAACATGGTTCAGGTAAGGCTTTTCGCCAGCTTGGTTGCACTGGCGGCATCGGGAGCGTAACCATCGGCGCCAATCTCGTCCGCGTATTCTTGAGTGACCGGTGCGCCACCGATCATCACCTTGACCTGATCTCGTAGACCACCCTGTTTGAGTGCGTCGATAACCTCAGGCATGTGGAGCATCGTTGTTGTCAACAGGGCAGACATACCAATGATATTAGGCTTATGTTCCTTCACTGCCTTAACGAACTCCTCAGCCGTTATCTCCGCCCCAAGGTTTATGACCTCAAAGCCTGCTCCTTCAACCATCATTGCTACAAGATCCTTACCAATATCGTGCAGGTCACCCTCCA
>JAUVYF010000087.1 GCA_030603215.1 Candidatus Bipolaricaulota bacterium | reverse complement strand
CGTGGAAAGCCGCTCGAACAAGCAGCTAACCGCAGAGGAAAGCAAAATGATGGGTTAAAAGGTAAAGACATCTTACGACCAAAAACAAAGACATCTAACCGCAGAGGACGCAGAGGTCACAGAGAAAGGCAGAAAAGGAGTTAAGGACAAAGGCAACTTACTGCTAAAGCAAAGTCATTTTACCGCAGAGGGCGCAGAGATCGCGGAGGAAGATAAGAATAGGGTCAAGAACAAAGGCGTTTGACCGCAGAGGACGCAGAGGTCGCAGAGAAAGGCAGAAAAGGAGTTAAGGACAAAGGCAACTTACTGCCAAAGACAAAGACAGCTAACCGCAGAGGACGCAGAGAGCGCAGAGGAAAACAGAAAAGAAAGTATCAGTTATCAGCTTTCAGATCGTTTGTAGCGTCGGGTCTTGCGCCCGACGTTAAGGATGTATGCGTCGTCATTCCAGCGGACCCCGGATCAGGGTCCGGGGCAGGCGCCGGGAATCCAGCGCAATAGTGGTTGTACGTTACACATCACGCATTACAGCTATCAGCTCGCCCGTTCGTTTCACTTACTCAAGACGCCAAGATCGCTAAGGACACCTACTAAGGTTTCACTCCATTTCTTGGTCTTCTTTGCGTCTTTGCGCCTCTGCGAGAGACTCATCTCGTGTGTTCTTGTGGGTTCCCTTACGTTGACGGCGAGAAACCTCTTTTCAGTAGGGTTGCCAGGGGTATTCTTCTATCCTTATACTTAAAGAGAAAGAAGAACGGGAAGAGGACTTCCAGGAAGGATGATGTCAAGAAAAGGAGATTGTTGTTGGAGCAATGAGACTGATCGCTGATTTGCATATTCATTCTCGCTTTAGTCTGGCGACAAGCCCGACAACCGACCTCCCTACATTAGCCCACTGGGCAAAGCTCAAAGGGATTAGCCTTCTGGGAAGTGGTGACTTCACTCACCCTCAATGGTTTAGTGACCTGCAACACTATCTTACCCCATTGGATAATGGACTTTATAGCTATCAGGAAGTCCTGTTCTTACTTACCGTAGAGGTCTCTGTGATCTGGAGCCAGGCGCAACGCTTACATAAGGCACATCTACTTATCCTTGCCCCGAATATGCAAGCAGCTGCCTCAATCAATAAAGAACTGGGTAAGATAGGGAAACTTGCTAATAATGGTCGCCCAACCTTTGGGATCTCAGCAGAGCGTTTAGTAGAAACAGTATGGAACGCTGCTCCAACAGCGGAGGTCATTCCAGCACATATTTGGACACCTTGGTTTTCTGTTTTCGGGGCAAAGTCCGGATTTGATTCACTGGCACAATGCTTTGGCAAGTACACAGACAGAATCTTTGCTGTTGAGACTGGATTGTCAAGCGATCCAGCCATGAACTGGCGAGTATCTTCACTGGATCGGCTCGCCCTTGTCTCCAGTTCCGATGCCCATTCACCGCCGAAGCTTGGCCGCGAGGCAACTTTGTTCAACCTTCCTCAACCGAGCTACGATAGTGTAATTGCGGCAATCAAAGAACGTGATCCTAACCGATTCCTGGGAACGATCGAATTTTATCCTCAGGAGGGGAAATACCACTATGATGGACACCGCAAGTGTGGCGTTGTCCTTCACCCGAGAGAGGCAATAAGATTGAACAATATCTGTCCAGTGTGTGGAAAACCGCTCACAATTGGGGTTGTGCATCGTGTCGAAGAACTAGCGGACCGTGCAGAAAATGAAGGACCAACACAACGGTTTCCCGTACACCATCTTGTCCCACTTGCTGAAATCATTGCACAGGCCCTGGGAATTGGTCCAGAATCAGGAGGAGTTACTCGTGAGTACAATCGCCTTATCAAGCGCTTTGGAAACGAGTTCCGCGTTCTTCTCGATCTACGAGAAGAAGACCTGCGAGATGGTGTTCCATCACGCGTTCTACAGGGTATCACAAAGGCACGTGCCGGGGATCTTGAGATCAAACAGGGTTACGACGGCGTATATGGCAAGATCTCAATCCGGTTTGATCAAGAAGGGGAGAAGCAACTCGGGTTATTCTAGACCGATGAAGTAACATACCTTGAGGGTCGGTAAAAGCCCTGTAGTGCATCTGGCCTTATTGATCGAAGTACCGACGGTGTACCTCGCGAAGGTGATCCTTTACATCCTCTGGGGCGAACGCAGCATTTACGCTGTTTGAAAGAATCATCTTGATCTCATCCCAAGACAGACAAAAAGCGTCACTAACTGCTGACAGTTCATGGGTAACATCAATCTGTGACATCAAACGGTTGTCAGTGTTAAGTGTTATTGGGATGCCTTCATCTAAATATTGTTTCATCGGGTGATCAGCATAGCTGTTCATTATCCCCGAGATCTGGAGATTGCTTGTTGGACAGATCTCAAGTGGAATCTTCTTCTTGACAGCTTCATTTTCGGTTTTCTTATCCTCGTATAAGTAGACTCCGTGCCCGATTCTTTCCGCGCCAAGGTCAATTGCTTGCTTAATGTGATGCGCGCAACAACCTTCGCCAGCGTGGATTGTAACATGCAATCCAGCTGCGCGGACAATCTCCACGGCCTTGTGATGCGTGATTGGCGGAAAGTTTACCTCTGGACCAGCAAGATCAATCGCTACTACTCCCTGGTCAAGATACTCGATTGCTAGTCTCGCGACCTTCTCTGAATTTGCAGGCGATTCCTGTTTCATTGCGCACAGGATTAGATTCGTCTTTATCGGATAGTCCTTCTCCGCTTCTGTCATCCCGGTAAGGACCGCCTCCACTACTTGTTGGGGGGTCAATCCTTTCCTCAGGTGAAGAAGGGGAGCAAAGCGGATCTCCATGTAGATGACATTTTCCCTGGCAGCATCCTCACATAGTTCGTACGCTGCTCGCGTCAATGATACTTCTGTTTGCAACACAGCCACGGTAACATCAAATGCCGCGAGGTACCTTTCCAGCGAACATCGCAATGGTGGAATGACGGTCTCTTTAATGTCGGGCAAGTCAGGGAGATCCTCGGCTAGTTCTACTACCGTTCCCAAGCGTAACGATCCATCTAGATGAACGTGCAAATCTAGCTTCGGTAGATCGTAAACCAAATCTCTTTTCATGTACGCAATATTCCCACAAATCATCACTATCGACAACTCAAACAAGCGTGAATAGTGAAAAGTGTGAAGCAGTTGAGCAAAGAATAAGGGTTCGTAGAGTTCGTTGGGCTCGTTGAGTTCGCGGGGAGAAGCCAAGAAAACTGGCAGAACTAACCATAGAATATATATACTATCGATATCTGTATTCATTAGGCGGTTCAATAGGAGCGACTCTAAATATGGTGACGATGATTCTCGCTACTGCTGGAGGACTTGCCTTATTCCTATATGGTCTTCGCGTCTTAAGCGATGGGCTCAAGCGGGTAGCCGGCGAAAGAATACGCAGTTTTCTTGAGCGGATCACGGGACGAGCTTATCGGGGAGCAATGGTTGGAGCGCTCAGTTCAGGAATCCTTCAAAGCAGCAGCATGACGATGGTTCTCCTGATCGGACTGATTAACGCTGGTGTGTTGACCCTAGCTCAAGGAATCGGCGTGATGCTTGGCGCAGAGATTGGGACAACGGTCACCGCGCAACTCATTGCCTTCAAGATTGGACACTATTACCTTCCCATAATTGCAGTCGGGTTCGTCATACATGAGGCCTTTCGCGGGAAGAAGCCAGGAGACATCGGACAGATTATCCTTGGCTTTGGGCTTCTTTTCATGGGAATGAGTGTAGTGTCAACCAGTCTAGGGCAAATTGCCGAGGCTCCTGCCATTCTCCACTTACTGGGCAACTGTGGTACAAACCCTTTACTGGGAGTGCTGATTGGCACAGGAGTGACAGCAATCATTCAAAGCTCTTCAGCAATGACAGCCCTGATAATAGCCATGGGAAGCACAGGTATCCTTACTCTACCAGCAGCGATCGCTCTGATCTTTGGAGCAAACATTGGAACCACGATCACAGCGCTCATCGCTTCTATTGGCTCGTCACTTTCATCACGACGATTGGCAATTGCTCAACTCGTAGTAAACATACTTGGTGTTACAATGTTTCTCTTGTTCATATCGCCCTATTCCAACATAGTGGCCGCCACTGCCGGAAACCTTCCCCGTCAGATCGCCAACGCACACAGTATCTTTAATGTAACGGTGACGCTGGTGTTGTTACCGTGCGTAGGTAGGCTGGTCTGGTTAACAAAGAAGATCGTTCCGGGAAGAGAAGCAAAAGCACACCTGACCCCACGATCTCTCGGGGCCGAATTCCTAAATACACCATCGATCGCCCTAAAACAAGCGCAAAGTGAATTGCTACGCATGGGAACAATGGCAGAAGTGATGCTAGACTCGTGTCGGACAGTTTTTCTTGAAGGAAGCATTAAACACGTGGCAACTGTCTTGGAAACTGAGGAAGCGGTAGACAGCTTAGAAAAGGCAATCGACAGCTTTCTCGATCGCATTGATGCGAGCAAGCTTAATGCGGTAAACAAGAAAAGATTGCACATGTTTGATCACGTAATAAGTGACATCGAGCGGGTCGGCGATCACGCAGTGAACATTGCCGAACGTGGTCAAGTGATGATAAAACGCGGGTTCTCCTTTTCTCAACAGGCACAGGACGAACTAGATAACATGTTCAAGAAAGCCTCTTGGCTGTACAATCTGTCCATACAAGCACTTACAACAGAGGAAGAACAACCAGCCAGAGACGCTTTGGATCTGGAAAAAGAGGTCGATCAATTGGAGATCCGTTACAAGAAACACCATATAGAACGATTGGAAAAAGGAGTCTGTAACCAAACTGCAGGAATCATCTTTGTCGAAGTCCTGCGAAACCTGGAACGAATTGGAGACCACGCAGTGAACATCGCCGGAGACACACTCGCCATTCATAAGTAGCATGCAGACAGAAGCACTATCAGCAGATGACAACCCAAGCCTTATTGCAGGATGCATGTGAGCGTGGCGTGCCTGGTTTCAGAACTTGCGGCTGCCATTGAAGCTGCATATCATCACTTGAAGAAGAAAAAAGAGGGGGTTGCCAATGCAGGGAAGAGATGCGACTAATCTGGAAAGGGAACTAGAGTCAGCAGAGGCAAACTACCGTCTGTTGAAAGAGAACAACGTGCGCGCAATCAGCGTAATGGGAGCCCTTGGGAGTGGCAAGACCTCACTAATCGAGAGAATGATCACTCGATTGAAACCTTGTGGTATTGGCATGGGAACGATATGCGCGGACTGTGCCGGTGATGATGACCAGCAGCGCTTTCTTGCCTGCGGCGTTCAATCGGTAAAGGTCAATACCGGGGATAACTGCTGTCTTGATGCGCCGTCAGTTAGGCTTGCGCTACAGTCACTCTCGCTAGAAACAATAGATCTCCTGTTTATTGAGAACGTGGGAAACCTTATATGCCCAGCAGATTTTCCGGTTGGAGCCGAGCTTGAACTGATTGTTATCTCTGTTAGTGAAGGCGAAAGTGTGGTACGAAAACACCCAAAGATCTTCTCTCAAACTGATCTTGTTGTGGTCAATAAGATTGACCTTGCCGACGCGGTCAATGTAAATCCACGAATAATTGTAGCAGATTATGCACAGCTAAACCCACATGGGAAGGTAATCTTGGCTGATGTGTTCCACAATCGCGGAATCAACGCTCTCCTACAGGCATTGAAGATAGAATGCGCAACTGAGCAATGGTAAGCAGGAAGGTGAGGGGTGGAATAACGAGCTTCTTGTGACATAAGGCTTTTCTCTCGCCCGTTCGTTTCACTCACTCAAGACGCTAAGATCGCAGAGAAAGACAAGAATATGGTTAAGAGCAAAGGCAACTTACCGCTAAGAACAAAGACATCTAACCGCAGAGGACGCAGAGAGCGCAGAGAAGACCATGGTCCAACGTCCACCGTCCAAAGTCCAACGCCGATGGCCCAAGCGACGTCCAACGAGAAGAGGGAAAACAATAGCCATTAAGAGGTTTGAAGATATCGAGGCATCGAAAGCCGCTCGAACAAGCAGCTAACCGCAGAGGAAAGCAAAATGATGGGTTAAAAGGTAAAGACATCTTACGACCAAAAACAAAGACATCTAACCGCAGAGGACGCAGAGGACGCAGAGAAGACCATGGTCCAAAATCCAACGTCCAACGTCCAACGCCGATGGCCCAAGCGACATCCAACGAGAAGAGGGAAAACAATGGCCATTAAGAGGTTTGAAGATATCGAGGCGTGGAAAGCCGCTCGAACAAGCAGCTAACCGCAGAGGAAAGCAAAATGATGGGTTAAAAGGTAAAGAC
>JAUVYF010000064.1 GCA_030603215.1 Candidatus Bipolaricaulota bacterium | reverse complement strand
CCATGGTCGTAACAGGCTGGTCCAGGGGATGCCCCTGCACTTTGTGGCCCAACACGTAGGGCACCACCACGATCGACCCAGGCAATGCTTCCCCCTCCAGCCCCTATGGTGTGGATGTCGACCATTGGAAGCGCTACTGGGTAGCTACCAACTTGCCCTGTTGTTGTTCTACTGAGGATGCCATCCCGGATGAGCGAGACATCGCAGCTTGTTCCTCCCATATCTAATGTGATCAGATCGTTGAACTCGGTAAGGTTGCCGACCACTCGGGCTCCTTCAACCCCCGCCGCCGGACCAGAGAGGAGGATCCGCGCTGGGTTTGCTTGGGCGTAATCCGTACAGGTAACAGTTCCATTCGATTGCATGATCTGCCAACGGGTAGTTAAGCCGTTCTCGCTTACGCCGGCCTCCAGCAAGGTGAGGTAGTCTCCGATAACTGGTCGAAGGGCCGCGCTCACCACTGTAGTCGAGGTTCGCTCAAACTCGCGGAACTCAGGGAAGATATCGCTGGAGAGGGTCACCGGTATGTCTAAAGCAGCAGCGATAGTATCCCGTATTGCTAGCTCATGTGTTGGGTTAAGATAGGAAAAAAGTAACACTACAGCCACTGCATTCACACCCGTCTCGCGCAAGCGGGGAAGCAATCGTCGTACATCCTCTCTTGCTAAAGGCCGGATGACGTTCCCCTGGGCATCTACCCGTTCCGCTACCTCAAAGCGAAGATCTCGTGAAACCATAGGGAGGGGTCGCTCGAAGAAGAGATCGTACAGCTTCGGGCGATTCTGTCGCCCAATTTCCAGAATATCACGAAAGCCCTGCGTTGTTATAAGAGCGGTCTTTGCCCATTTTCCCTCTAGAAGAGCATTTGTTACCACTGTGGAACCATGCGCAATTCGTTCTACCTGTTCGGGAATGATCACTCCCCGTTGGATGAGGTGGGATAACGCGGCAATAACTCCGTCAGCTGGGTCCTGTGGGGTCGAAGCAGTCTTAAACAAGTGAAGGCGTCCCGCGTCACTGGTGACAATATCGGTGAACGTTCCACCGATATCAATTCCTATTAACGTCTGAGCCATCTTTGCTATCCTTTTCTAGGTCAACACGGCGAAATCTGGAACATGTCAATCACTCGTGTCCGCCGCTTAATCTCCCTTAGCATACTCTGCAAGCTCTTCGTTGTCTGGAGCAGCCTTATTATGTACTGCGTGGCCACTAACCGCACACCCGATATCCTTACTCCTCTCTTACCGGGATGAATGTAACTCCAACACTCCCTACGGTACGGCGGGCAAGATAGATACCGACAGCAAATCGCTCAGGCCAGAATGATTAAATCCTCTAAATCCCGGGGGTAGTACGTTAGCATTTCTATCCCATTTTCTGTAACTAGTATAGTGTCTGAATGCCTGAACCCAGCGAATCCACGGACGTAGATACCTGGTTCTACGGTGAAGACCATACCCGGTTTAATGATAGTGTGATCAGCACTATCGAAGAAGGGCGACTCATGCATGCCAAACCCGATTGTGTGGCCGGTATGATGCCGCCAGTATTCCGTGATTCCTTTTTCCTTGTAGAATTCTCCAACGGCCTTGTCAACATCTGAGCATCTACTTCCCGGTTTGATCGTCTCAAAGGCAAGGTTCTGGGTGTCAAGCATAAGGTTAAAGAATTTCTCCTGTTTCTCAGTGGGTTTTCCTAAGATCATGGTTCGTTCCAACTCACTGATGTAACCACCGATCTCGGAACTGGCACCGGTGACAAGGACATCTCCAAATCGTAGCCTCGCATTTGTGGTAATGGCGTGTGGAACGGCTGACTGAGCACCTATCTGTCCCCGGAAATTGGCTTGCGCTGCAAAGGCTTCCCATTTTGTTGATCGATAGTCAGGGCCAAGCGTATTGATCATCGCCATCGAGGCCTCATACGAGGCTCGAATGGAGATGTCCGTTTCTACTAGGCCGACTGCTGTATACTCTTGTAAGAGCCTATGCGCTAGATTTCCCCACTTGCAGCTCTCCCGAATCAACCCAATCTCTTCGGGTGTCTTGATCCACATTGCCTTTTCGATGATCTCTTTGGCCGGAACGACATCCGTAGAGATAACCTCGCTGAGTTTCGGACCGACGTACCCCCATCCTCCGCCATAACCATCACTATCGGCGCCAACTCTTTTCCCTGCCAGACCAATCTCACGGAGCAGGTTCGCAAATTGCTCCATAGGGTGCGTATCCCCCGGGTATTCACGATAGGTTCGAATCTCATCTGAGTGACTCTCCTCCGCGTGCTCACGCTCCAAGAAAGGGATGAACAATACTATCCTATCTTTCTCGGCATGATAGACTAACCCGATGGGGCGCTCTGTGGCGATGAAGGAGAAGCCCGTTAAATAGAAAACCTGAGTTGGGCTAAAAAGGCAGAGACTATCTAAATCCCTCTCATCTAGTCTCTGCCTGATCAATGCCCTTCTTGCTGAAAATTCCGCATCACTCAAGAAAATCTTCACGTAAATGCTCCTTAATTGATAAGAGATCTGTCGATCTGAAAAGGGCCTCTTGCTTGGTATCCGAACATATCAAGAGGCGATGCTACTGGGGCGCAAAGCGCGGCTTGGTTTAGCGCATTATCGATCCTTCCAGTGTTCTTGGAGGCGTCATTAGCGGTGATGATTTGCACGCGAGGGAATTCTCTTATTCAAACGTTCCCTTAACTACCGCTCTGCCAGCGTCGACCATCAATCGCCCATTGGCAAAGACTTTGTCTATGCATAGATCCTTGTCAAGAATCACAAGATCCGCATCAGCTCCTTCATGGATTCTCCCCTTTTGTTGAGATATACCCAATCGATTGGCTGGGTTACTCGTAACAAGCCGTAACACATCGACCAGGGAGGTTTGCTTTGCTTCCACTAAAGATCTGAATGTCTTAATCAAAGTAGATACATTGCCTGTTGACATCCCGACAAGCCCGCCCTGATCATTGTACTTAGGCTTGCTACCGTTACCATCGGAACTAAATGTAACCTTGCCAAGGTCAATCTTGCTAGCATACAACTCCTCAAATATCGAGATGGCAGTTCTCCCATCTTTAGGTGCAGTGATATCTATACAGCCACCCTTTCTAACCCATTCAATCCCTTGCTGTAATAGAGATGAAGTTCTGGCGATATGGGTTGGTAAGAACTGGTTAATAGGGATTTCTGTGTGCTCTACCACGTCAAGAAGTGGTTCTAATCCCCGGTTACCATCACCTACATGAACGTGAACAACACCAACCTTGCCACTCAACATGCCACCAGCTCGAGCCTCAGAGGCCAGCCTTGCCAATTCTGTGAACGTTAGCTGCGAGCCACGGTGATCAGAAATAGCGATCTTCACCCCAATAATCTCGTTGATCAACGCAATGTCACGCTTTACACTACCGGTGATCGTGGAAGAAGGAAGATGATAACTACCGGTATACATGTAAGTAGTAATCCCCTCCACACAAAGGGCTTTCGCTTTTACAAGTAATGTTTCAAGGTGGCGGGAGACGTTATCAGTACCAAGCAGCCCAGCTAGTGTAGTGATCCCGGCTTCAGTAATCTTGGAAAGCCTGATCTCTGGGACTCGTGAGGTAGGGCCTGCTTCTCCACCACCACCGATCAAGTGAACGTGTAGATCGATCAGGCCAGGGATTACAATCTTGTCTGAGGCATCGATCACATCCATTTCAACCGGGTACACGGCATTGAATTGATCTTCCACCCAGGCAATGCGATCTCCAAGAAGGACTATATCTCTTACTCCTTTCTCTTCGGGGTCGTACAAATATCCTCCACGAATAAGCTTGATGGGATGATTAAGTCTCATTGTTACCTTTGACCTAGCCTAGGGTTGAGTTCCTCTCGTAACCAATCTGCTAGCAAATTGATGCCAAGGACGATGGAGATTAGCGCAATTCCAGGGAAAATGATAAGCCACCACTTCCCCGCATAGATGTAGTTCTTCCCAAGAGAGATCATCATTCCCAGAGATGGTTTGTTAATTGGGACGCCCACACCGAGGAAGCTTAAGGTAGCTTCTAACATGACAACAGCTCCGAAATCAACAGCAGCCACAACCAGGATTGGAGGTATAGCATTGGGAAGAATATGTCTAATCATGATTCTGAGGTTGCTTCCTCCACAGGCTCTTGCTGCTTGGATGTAATCATCCTCTTTCACTCCAAGAACACTTCCACGCATCGTTCTTGCATAGCGGACCCAGTCAGCGATTACGATTGCCAAGATCACCAAGGGAATACCTCCTCCTTTGAATATCCCAAGTAACAGCATCGCCATCAGAGTGGTTGAGAAGGAAAAGAAGGTGTCCGCTATTCGCATCGTCACAGTGTCCAGTATTCCGGAGTAGAAAGCGGCCAAAAGGCCAACCGTTACTCCGATTGTACCAGCAATGAGAATCACACTAGAACCCACGAGGAAGGAGGTCCTACAACCGTAAAGTATGGTGCTAAGTATGTCTCTTCCTTGGTCATCTGTGCCCAACAAGAACGGTGCTTGTCCGCCCTTCATCCAAATAGGAGGGGTCAACGAGTCTTGCAAGGAGAGGGTTTTCGGATCATAAGGATCTTGAGGGGCAATAAACGGCGCGAAGATCGCCCCAAGCAGCACAATGAGAAGGATCACTGAACCTACAACTGCTGAGAGGTCCCTTACATAATGGCTAAGTAGCTTTGATTGAAGAAGATGTCTAATCATAGCTGATCTTTGGGTTAAGAATCCCGTAGAGAATGTCGATGAAAATGTTTATGGTCAACACGATTAGTGCCGTGATCATGACGTATGCCACGATGACGGGGTGGTCCGTCTCATAGATTGACGTTAACAGCAGGTTACCACTTCCAGGCCACTGAAATATGCTCTCGGTCACGATGGAAAACGCTATCAACTCACCCATTTGCAGTCCAGCTATCGTTACAACCGGGATTAACACGTTTCTCAGTGCGTGCTTGAACATCACGATCCGCTGGGATAATCCCTTTGCCCAAGCAGTTCTGGTGTAATCCTCTTGCAGTGCCTCAAGCATTCCCCCTCGTGTCAAACGGAGGAGAACCGCCAGCTGATACATTCCCAAGGTCAGCGCAGGGAGGATGAGATGTCGAAGGCCGTCGATTGTCAGGAACCCGGTTCGCCAATTTCCAATAACCTTTATTACTCTTCCCCGTCCAAAGGGAGGTAAGGCCCTCAACGATACACCAAGAACCAGAATAAGAAGAATTCCCACCAAGAAAGTGGGAAGAGAAATTCCAAAGAGCGATCCTGTCATAATGACTCTACTTCCTAGCGAATGAGGTTTCAGGGAAGAAACAACTCCCAGTGTAATTCCCAAGAAGAGGGAAAGAAACATGGCAGTAATCGCTAGTTCAATACTCGCGGGCAGGCGTTCAAATATCAGTCTTAATACCGGCACTTGTGTAACATAAGACAGCCCAAAATCACCGCGGATAGCGTTTGCAATAAAGCTGAAGTACTGAGTGTAAAACGGCCTATCTAGTCCAAGTGTTTTGCGGACTAGGTCTTGTTGTGCCTGCGTGGCATATCTTCCCGCAAGGGTAAGAACCGGGTCTCCCATAAACTGGAAAATGGCAAAACAGATCAATGAGACTGCAAGCAGTACAATGAAGCTCTGAGCAATCCGTCTAACGATGTAGGCAAACATTAAGAAGAGGGACACGGGGTCTTACTCACTATCCCCGTGCCCCCTATACTTTCACTCCTTGGGTCTTCTCCTACTTTTCAATGGACATTTCTTTGAATACAATCCACGTATCGGACCGCGGCGTAAAGCTGATCCCGCGCCCCTTGTAGATTGCATAGGAATCTTCTTGGTAGTGAAGGGGGATAATGGCGATCTTCTCCTGCATTGCCACCTTATTCAAAAGACGTAGTGCCTCTCCCCTCAGTGCCGGGTCGACAATCTCAGCCGATGCTTCCAGAAGCCTGTCCAAAGCTATGCTCTTGTAAGACGAACCATTTAAGCCGCCAAAGCCAGCTTCAGCATCTACGCTGTGGAGAAGCTTGGTAAATGATCGACCAAAATCGTAGGAGCCATCAAACCAACCCAGCAAATAGAAATCAAGCCCATGTTCATCCATTTCTGGGAAGTAAACGGCCTTTGGTTTGGTATCAAGTTCAACTTCGATCCCAACCTTTGCCAGCTGTGAGGCAAGCGCCTGTGCGATCTGCTCATCCCGTACGTACCGATCGTTCGGTCCAGTGAACTTAATCTTGAAACCATCTGGATAGCCCGCTTCAGCAAGCAATTGCTTTGCCATCTCGGGATCGTAAGGGAGTCGCTCGATACTGGCATCGTAGCCAACAGTCGGGGGATCCGGTATCTGGGCGCATGGGAAGGCGTGCCCAAACATGACCTTCTCGATGATCTCATCCTCATTGATTGCCATGTATATGGCTTTGCGGACCCTGATGTCGCTTGTAGGGAATCCGGGCTCATTTCTGAGTCCTAGCCATATTGACCTTCTCGCAGGGCGAGTTACCACTTCTAAGTTCGCGTTTTTTGCAACTGTATCGAAGAGCTCGACAGGGATATCCTGGAGAACATCCACTTCACCAGTGGCGATTGCTGCCACTCGCGTGGAGGGCTCAGTAACCGGTCGTAACTCCGCATACTTGACGGAGGGAGGACCATCCCAGTAATCCTCGTTTGCCTCTAGCTTGAGATAGGAGCCTTTGATCCACTCGACAAATTTGTAGGCACCAGTCCCGATCGGATATTGTCCGATCTCCCCGATAGAACGTGACTCTGTGGACTCCTTATCCATGATGAATACTTGATGCAGGTTCTGATCGAAGTAAGAGGTTGGCGTCGTTGTCACGATGTCAATGATCCAGGGGTTGCCCTCTACTGTCTCAACGGACACGATCAACCCGCCAAAGGCCAGGAACTCCGACACGGGGTACGGTATTCTTAGCCTCTCCATCGTGTATTTAACGTCTTCCCAGGTGAAGTCATTACCATTATGAAACTTGACTCCCTGCCTTAGGTGGAATTGCCACGTGAGTTCGTTAACGCGCTCCCAAGAGGTTGCCAGCGCAGGAAGAAGAGTACCGCTGGTGTCCCTCTGCAGAAGCCCCTCGAAGATATTGGCCACTACACCCAGGTTGCAATCCGAGTCTGATCCGTGAGGATTCATCGTCTGTGGTGGTGCACCAACTGCGACAACGATCGTATCCTTTGCAACGCTAGATACGCTGAGACCCCCAACCAATCCAAGAATCAATATTCCCATCATTACAAGCAATGGTATTCTTTTCATTGTGCCTCCTTTAAAATTCTTAGCTTGTCTCCCTAGTTACCAGTGATCTTTAACTTGGCTCACCTCCTCTTGTCAATGATAGTGCTCTTCAACTCTGTCTAAGAAGATCTCCTCGGAAGCAGCGAAGTGTGTCCATTGTTTCACAACAGCTGCAGGATCTTGCCCTTTAATGGCATCAAGGATATCCCGGTGTTTCCCTACAAGGCTGGCAGCATGGGCACTCTTCTTTTCAATCACCAGAATCTCAGAAGTTCGCAATACACCTTTCTTTTCTTTCATACTGATATTACCACTATAGCACGGCCAACTCGCTGAGTCAATACGCCGCCGCGAATAACCGTGCACTGAAGAGTAAAGTTCATACTAAGCTGACCCCTTTCTACCTTTATGACTTTAGCCTGATGAGGATCAACCTGCCGATTGCTCCTTTGCTGCTCTCTCAGAACCTCGCATCTGCTCGACCACTGGTTCGAATGCCTTGGCTATGGAAACTCCTTCAACGGCCTTCTCCGCGATCACGTTGACCTGCCTGCGGGCTTCACTAAGCTCCGAAGCCAGACCCTGGATTCTCTTCTCCAGTGACTTGTTGACCTCCCGGAGGTGACTGATCGTCTGTTCCAAAGATTTACGCCCCCACTCCCTTTCAGCCTCAGCTAAGGCGGCTTTGTGCTCCATCTCTCTCCCCACCTCGGCACTCGCCTCCTCCTGAGCCTGTGTCACAGCCACGTCCAGCTTTTCGGGAAACCCTTCGATCTCGCTTGCCATCCGCTGGAAATCCTGCTCTTTTGCTTCAATGACCCCTTTGCGTTCCGAGATCTCCTTTTCGGCCTCCTCTCTCAGGGAACAAACCTCCTTTTCAAGCTCTGCCCTCCTCTCAGCGTATTCATCCTCTTTAAGGCGCCTGCTTCGGTCCCGGTTGTACTCGTATTCCGCCTGCTCTCTTTCACGTTGCTTTGAGATTCGGTCTTCCTCTGCTTTCCAGCCAGCCTGCTTCTCATTCATCTCCCGTTCGAGTTGCGCCTTGCGATCATTGAATGCTGTATCCAGTTCCTCCGTCTTTGTGGCGTAGCCCTCTTTAAGCTCGCTGATATGTGCTGCGTACTCAGCCTCAGCACTGGCCCTTTCTTCAGCGTAGGTCGCGTTAAGTTTGGACATGGTGTCGGCGGCGCACTCGATATCATGCAAATCCTTGAGCCTTGACTCCCGCAGTTCTACCACGCGGTTCAACTGGTTGAGCTTCTCTGCCTGTTCGGACATCTTGTCGCTTAGGCCGCTAAGGGTGGATCCGAGCAGAGCCCTCAGCCTGCCCGTTCCCTCAATTACAGAGTCCACCGTTGCCTCCAGCCCAGCGTCAATGGCCTCCTGGGCCTGCTGTTTTTCTAGTTCTGTCAGCCTGCTGTCAGCTTCTTTCCTTACAGCAGCTTCCTCATTCAATTCATCTAGAAGATCGTTGTACTCCTTAATTATTTCCTTCTTGGTCATGCTCGTTGAAACCTTTTTTGGAGATTCCACACTTCCCTCCTTAGGCATCCTGGATGCCCTCCTGATTCATTCGCCACGATAGCATAGGCCAGAATCTGGCCCATCAACATCTTTCAGCATGTTTCTCGTTGTATACCTCCTTACCGGCAATAAATACCCTCTCTACTTTTGAATCCTTTACATCTAAAGGGGGGCCGCTCATGATTACTATATCCGCGTCTTTTCGTTCTTCGAGGCTTCCAACTCTGTTCGCTATTCCCAGAATCTCTGCTGGGTAGATAGTGATTGCTTTGATTGCTTCCTGTTCATCCATTCCCTCTCTTACTGCAAGAGCAGTGTCAAACAGAATGTACTTCACGGCGGACATCTGATCGGTCTGAATAGCTACCTTCACACCAGCTTCTGAAAGTATTGCTGGATTCCTAGGGTTCATGCCACGCAGTTC
>JAUVYF010000096.1 GCA_030603215.1 Candidatus Bipolaricaulota bacterium | reverse complement strand
GTGGCAAGTTACAAGACCGTATTCATACCCGTTGTCGGCTCGATATTGGGCGCAATCTTCATCTCGGACAGTTGGCGCTTCGTACTCTACTGGTCGCCTTTTTACTGGGCCTACGAAGCGCTAGATTCCATATTACTGAACGAGGCAACCTGGGGGCTGATACTCAGGAATAGCGGATTTATCATTGCGATAACAGCATTGGTTTTTCTGCTGCTGAACAAGAGAATCAGGCACGGATTACGTTAATCAACAGGAAAAGAGGAGTATGTATGACCAGAAAGTGCAACGCAAGTATCTGGTGTGTGCGATAAGCAGTCACGTAATAATCAGGGGAGGATGAGAGAATGAGAATCAACAGGTATGTGGGGTTAGTCAGAGGCAAGCTGTCATCGATTCTGGCAGTGACGTTACTAGCCACCTTGTGTCTTATCCCTTTGGCGACACATGCGCAGAGCGTGAATGAAGCAATTGTTAAGGTATACGCAGTCTATAACCAGCCTGACTACTACAATCCATGGCAGATGCACGGCTCACAGGCTCGCACTGGTTCGGGATGTATCATCGAAGGGAACCGAATCTTGACCGATGCGCATGTCGTGGCGGATCAGATTTTCATGCAGGTACAACGGGCCGGTGAGGCGCGAAAGTATATGGCAGCCGTGGAAATCGTTGCTCACGAATGCGACCTCGCCATCCTTGAGGTCTCCGATGGCTCGTTCTTCCTGGGTGTTGAACCCCTCCAGATCGGCCAGCTGCCGACGCTCAGGGATAGGGTAGTCGTCTATGGTTTCCCGCAGGGGGGCAACGAATTGTGCATCACCGAGGGTGTCGTATCGAGGGTCGAACATCAATACTACACACATAGCCAGGAATACCTGCTGACGTGTCAGATCGACGCGGCGATAAACCCTGGTAGCAGTGGGGGACCAGTGATAAAGGACGGCGAAATAGTTGGGGTAGCATTCCAGGCCGGCCACGGAGAAAACATCGGCTACATGGTTCCAGCACCCGTGATCGAGCGTTTCCTGGAAGATATAGAAGATGGTGAGTACGACGGAATGCCCGGTATCGGGATACGGTGGCAGAAGATGGAGAATCCCGATCTCAGGCACAGATACGGGATGACCACAGAGCAGACAGGGATATTGATCAACAAGATCTACCCCGGTTCCCCCGCCGATGGTGTGCTCCAACTACAGGACGTGATTCTCTCGATTGATAACGCAAATATAGAGAACGATGGGACGATCGAGTTTAGAGCAGGGGAACGGACATCTTTCAGCTATCTGATCCAGAGCAAGTTCATCGGGGATACTGTTGGGCTTAGCATTCTATGCGATAAAGCAGTGAATGACCTTGAGATCATATTCACCAAGCCATTGGGCGAGTTTCGGCTTGTGCCCAATGAGCAGTACGACACATCCCCTCGCTACTACATTGTAGGGGGCCTGGTGTTTGAGCCGCTGACACTGAACCTCCTAAAGATATGGGGAGCAAACTGGTACGGGGATGCGCCACGGAATCTGGTGAACTACTGTTTACGTGGAGAACCGACGAAAGACCGAAGTGAGCTCGTCATATTGGTGCGGGTCCTTGCAGATGAGGTAAACATTGGCTATCAGAACCACCGCTATGAGGTCATCACCGAAGTGAACGGCAAAAGCATTAGGGACATGACCGACTTGATCGACGCGTTTGAGGACAACACGGATCTGCATCACGTCATCATCAACGAGCGGGAGGAAAGAATCATCCTCGACAGGGCCAAGGTCGAGGGGAGCGCAGAGCGGATTCTGCGCAAATACAGCATATCTACCCAGTAAATCGGCTGTTCTAGTACCCTATCAGTCTCACGCGAATTATTGGAACCCGGGGCGCATTTGCTCCCGGCTCCCTTGAGTTGGTGGAGCAAGCCACGTGTACCGGGGACGAGCGCCCCGTCTTCCACGTTGTGGGCCTCATGTCGTCTGAGGATCCGAAGCCCGTGTCCATTCTCTGCGTGGCAGGTTCTGTAAGTGGTGGAGGATTGGTTCATCGTCTCGTGGTAGGCCAATCTCGCAGGGGAAGTCTACTAGAGCACTAGGAAATCGGTTCAGCATAGGCAGACTCCTTTCAATCCTCATCCTCTTCCACGTCGAGCGGGATCCATCTTCTCAGGGTGAGTCCAGCCTCTAGTTCTATCGCGATCCAAGCACAGGAATTGCTCGATTCAGTGACTACAAACCTCCTTGGTCCGTGGCGAGTAGTGCTTCGCACGGCATGCCAGATGGACTTGCTCGAATAGCTTCATGGTTGTACGCTGACATGCACGAATAGGAATGTCAATGTGAGGAGACGGAAAGGAGCTTAGGATGGTCTGGAAAGTAAGTAGCGGTGAGCGGCGCCGGCCAGCGATATGGTGCAGATTAGCACACTAATCATTGTTGTGTGTAAAGAAAGGGCGGAGATCCTCGCATGATAGGTGCCATGGCTGATAGGCTACCGCAAAGGCCCCTAACACATATTACCGGCTATCAAGCCGTCGTGGCATTACAGAATGTGCTTCCTCGGCATTGGATCTTTCGCGAATGCCCGCCCGACTATGGGATCGACTGCGAGGTGGAAATCGTTTCCCCGAATGATGGGGCAGTTACCGGTGCAGTGCTCAAGGGACAGGTGAAGGGCTCCTCGCCGGGTGTTTCCTACAAGCGGCACGGGGTTTCTGTTGCATCCAACACGGTGCGATATTGGCTTGCCTTGCCTGTGCCCGTGATCCTCATATGGGTAGCAGGGGATCAACCTATTGTCAGGTGGCTAGACGTGCGGCACTACTTATCGGCAAATGATACGCTGGATTCTGTTTACTCGTCCGGTCAACAATCGTACACGTTCAACTTCAAAGGGGCTCAAACATTACCGGAAGATGCTTGGCTACTCAAAGAGCTGGCACTCCAGCACCAAGCGAGTGTCGTGGAGATGCGCGTCTCCCAAGACGAGCAAGTCGGTGGGCAGTTTATCGGCTATGTGGTAATGGTTGAGTTGTTTGATGCTGATCATGACAGATGGATTCAGTGGCTTCGGGAAAACGGAAGCAAGGACCAGTTGGTTCACGACCTTCCTTTCGCGTTTTGGGTCAAACACCAAGCGGAAACAGACCCCGGATTCCTCGATCGGGTCCGCAATATGGTACAAGAGAACAAAGGACGAGGTGATTAAACGGAACAGAAATAGTCGGCCGGTCGCGTCCGTCTCTTGGTGTTCGGGCTCTGAGCTTGGTCGTTAGCCCGCGTTCTGCCCATCGCCAAGGCGACTGCGAGAGGAGGTAGGTCTGTGGCAGACCAGTCGAGGATCAGAACGTGAATGCCGTTCCTGGTTCCGAGGTCTCGCGCGTCATCTGCAAGCTGGCTTGCGATCTGGGAAGTCGCACCAAGAACCCAAATATCCGTTTGAGTGTCGCGTATCGAAAGCTCTGCGATTTTTGAGAGTACTTCAGCCCGGGACACTCTACCGTCGTAACGCTTGCCTTCGAAGCAAATGGCATCTTTTTCATAAGCCGAGTTGCCGTCGACTCCGTGCTGCGATCCGCTACTTGCCAGCCTGAAAGGCACGCCCGTAATCTCACGAAGTGTCGCCCCTATGAGCCCCTCGAAGCCTGTCTCTCCCGTAGCTGGAAGAGACAGGAGGACAGACTTGAGGCATTCAGCATGTTGACGCAGTTCCTGTTTCATCTTCCAAGCGTCTTCGATTTCATCACAGTGCTCCTTTACTACACGAGTCAGTTCCGTAATCTGTGAGCCCGACAGGCCATAATTCTTCGCAAGCACCTCCCCCGCTACCGGGCGGATGCTCTCTTCTATTCGTTAATGTCCCGTGGCTCCATAAGCAGTAGAATACCGTCGAGTATCTGTCTCACTCGCTCACGAGAAAGCCTACCTATTCTTTCCACCAAGTCCCCTCTGTCCACCGTGAATATCTGCGTAACATTGACGACGCTCTGCTTGGGCAAATTCGCCTCATCCTTCTCCAACAACACATTCCCTGGTGCCTCGGCTCGTTTGAGATTCGACGTCAGCACGCACACCACCACTGTATTGAGCCGACTCCGATTGAATACGTTGTTTTGAACGACAACGTGTGGATGACGATAGCCTGGTTCTGCCCCTGATGACTCTCCCAAATCGATCCAGAACACATCTCCCTGCACGATCACCATTGCCCCTCCACCAATTGTCTGTGCTGCTGACGCATCTTGTGGCGAAGAGACCGTTCTCCCGCATCTGGTAAATCATCGTAAGCATCGTTGATCGCTTTGAGCAGTTTTTCATTTTGGTGATGCTGGATGAACGCCTCGACTGCCAACGCAAACAAGCGACTTCGAGAGATTTGCAGTTCTTCGGCGAGAACCTCGATTTGTTCAAAGAGAGACTGTTGCAGAGAAATAGCCGTCTTGACATTCGCCATTGGTTATACCCTCCTTTTGACCTTTAGTATAACTCAACGGCTAACATCGGTCAATACTTGCACGCTGACAATGGGCAGACTAACGATCTGAGTGAGCAGCTTCGGGTTGGCCGCAGAGCCAAGCAGCGCGGCTAACCCGAAGTCGTACTCCACTCTCTTGTTGGCATTCTCATTCTGGTGACTTTGACACCCAATACCGCTCGATGAGTTCGATAAGGTTCTCCCTGTCGAGGAAGTACACTGAACCGATGGCGCCTTTCGGCATCTTTTCCACAATCTTCTCTCTCGCGTTCTCTGTGAACTTGCCACTTATCGCAATTATGTAGACTGAGATATAGCGTGATTCTTTTGATCCCAGTTCACAATACGACATTGAGAAAGCGTCCTTGATCTGCCCCAGCAGTTTGTCCACGTCAGAATTCACTCCTCCGCTGATGTTGCCAGCCTTCGCCTGAAGTCCATAGTGACGGAGGTGGTTGAAAGGCGTCATCTCTGAGAACGTGAAGTCCTTGCCGTATTCTTTCTTTCCGTGCGTGTAACGCACGGAAAGAAATCCCAGTCGGCGTAGGAGCGGAAGAAGAACTTCCATGCAGAAGGTTGACTCGTCAGTCTCGTATTCCCTCTTCCAGCTCATTCCGGCAAGAGAGACTTCAGCTTCCTTGATCACTTTTCTGATCTCAAATACTGCATCGCCAATTGCTTCCCCAAAGTTGACCGTATTTGCGAGTGTCTGTCGGACTAGGAGGCGTTTCCAGTCGTCTTCAAGATCGACATCCTGGATGGAAAACCGCGAGTGATGTTCGACTTGCTTTTGTACTGCATCAAGGAAGGTCGCGAGTCCCCATCGCCCATCCCAGTACTTATTAGGCTGGTGACAGATGAAGTCCAGGGCCACACCTGCTTTGACCTTTGAGATATGCAGCTCATGGAAGAGATAGGTTCCAAATCCGCGCTCACTGTGGATCTGAATCAACAGGTCGTGAGGGAAGCCTGCCGTAGTTTCGTCGGTGAGCGCGTCAATATCGAGTTCGACGACAGCGTGTCCATCGTAGTAGTCGAGGAGATCGATCTCGTCGCCGCCTATCAGAATGACCTTATTTCCTTCGTCGTCTGTCTTGCGCTCAATCATCTTCAGGCTCCTGGATGCCCAACATTGTTTATATCGATCCCTATAATACTCC
>JAUVYF010000055.1 GCA_030603215.1 Candidatus Bipolaricaulota bacterium | reverse complement strand
AATACCGTCGCTCGTCTTGGCCTTTACCCGTGTAGTATGGTAAAACTTACGGAGGGTCAATCGAGGCCTTGAAGGGAGGAGTTTTCATGCGAGATATGGAAAGGAGCATCGATAGACAGGCCTCCCTGCCTATCTATCGTCAGTTGAAAGAGATCATCAAAGAGAAGATCGAAGACGGGAAATTCAGACCAGGTGATCGCATACCAACTGAGTATAAGCTCTGCGAGCAGTTTGAAATCAGCCGAGCCCCTGTTCGCCAGGCTTTACTGGAATTGGTCAATGAAGGGGTCCTCTATCGCCAACAGGGGAGTGGAACCTTTGTCAACCAGCATCGTGGCGAGACGGCACGATCTCTGCGCGTGATTGTAACGGAAGATCTGTGGATTCCGTCTTTGAACAAGGCCGTTTCAATTTACAACGGTGAACAAGCAAACCCCAGAGTCAAGCTGGAAGTGGAAACCCTTGGACGCCCTCAGCTTCGCGCGAAGATTCTGTCTGCAGTAGGACGAGGAGCGGCCCCTGACATTGCCCTAATTGACTGGGCGTGGGTGAGCGAGTTTGCGGACCTCCGCTTCCTGAAACGACTGGATATCCTTGATCGCGAGTGGGCGGAGACCTTCAAAGCTGATCTCTTTCCGGCATTTGTTGACCGCTCGACCCCGGCATTGTACGGGGTACAGCCGGAGGCGAACGTCTCGGTGATCTGGTACCGGAAGGATTGGTTCGAAAGAGAGGGACAGACTCCGCCGCAGACGTGGGACGATTTGGCGCTAACCGCAAATTACTTCAAACGTTTCGTCGAGTTCCCGTTAACCTTTGTAGCCAGTTGCCGAGCTGGGGAGACCACTACGTATCAACTTCTCCCATTTCTGTGGTCGACAGGTGGATGCCTGTTCTCGGATGGGAAAGTGTCGCTGGGTGAACAGGCGGTCATTGCGCTAGAATTTCTTGTCTCGCTGGTCCACAAGTACCGAGTGGCGTCTCCAGAGATTGTCTCCTACGCGTGGGATCGCCCGGCGCGTCTCTTCGCAAGCGGGAATGCAGCGTTGGCCGTTGGTGGGAGCTACGAAAAACCGCTGATCCAGGAGGAATCCGGATGGGACGATGAGACCTTCCGAAACAAAGTTGGTTGTATCCCTGTCCCGGCCGGTCCCAGTGGGATGCAAGCGACAGTTGCCGGAGGGATGGCTTACGTGATCTTCCGCCAATCAAAGGACGCGAAACTGTCACTCGATATCCTGAAGCGGGTAGTAAGCCCACCCTTGATGAGGGAATTCTGCACAAGGACCGGTCGCAGCCCGACGCGTCTCTCCGTGGTAGAGACGCTGGATACGGAAGAAGCTTGGTTCTCGCGCCGGGTGTCACAATTTCTGCATCGTGCGCGTACACGATCAAATATCCCTGAATACGCGAGAGTCTCCAAGCAGGTCCAACTGATGATAGAGAACGCAATCTCCGGCGAGGTGCCCCCCCGGGAAGCGGTCAGGAAGACACGAGAGATTCTGCAAGCTGTTATATTTCACGAAAACTGAGAACGCTCTGCAGTAGAAGCAGAACGCGTTCTTTGCCCTCCTTCCTATACCTTTACCTTTCAGCAAGATATTCGTTGCTCCTTTCCTTCTTGACAAGGTGCACAAAGCGTGCTATATTTGGTATAACAAATTGTGCCTCTTATTCCTTTCTCGGAGGTGATCGATTCAGGCACTTGAAAAGAGGTATCCAAACGGAGTAGTTTACAAGGTAAGAGAAGCTGTTCTGCTTTAAGGAGGAAATGAAGATGAAAAAAGGTATAACAGGTTTACTAGTGATTGGTCTGCTCCTAGTCGGTTTGTTGACGGCTTACGCAGCTGATAAGACGGTGGTAAAATTCTGGACAACTGATAATGAGCCCGATCGTGTTGCTGTCTACGAAGTAGTTGCGGCGCGATTCATGGCCGAGAACCCAGGAATTGAAGTGCAGATCATACCTATTCAGGAGGCCGATATTGGCCAACGGATCGCCACTGCGATGGCTGCCAATGATCTGCCGGACATCGTCCGCATGGGAATCGAGCGCGTGGCGGTCTTCGCCGCTGACGGGATCATGGATGAGGACGCTGCTGAGGCTACAATTGCCAGCGTCGGAAAGAGCGACTTCCGTGCCGGCCCGTTAGCAATGGTTGTCAATCCTGCGACCGGCAAGTATGCAGCGATTCCTTACGACGGCTGGATTCAGGCCGTCTGGTATCGTGCCGATATGTTTAAGCAAGCAGGTCTTACTCCGCCAGTCTCCTGGGCCGATATCAATGCGGCGGCTGATGCGCTCCCTGGAACGGGGAACTTGCTCTACGCTTTGGGCCTCGGTACGGATCCGGGTCAGAACTACCCGCATCAGGTCTTCGAGCAGGTAGCAATATCCAACGATGCCTGGCCGTTCGATGAGGATGGAAACGTTACCATGAACACGCCGGAGATGATCGCTGCACTGCGATTCTACACCGACCTCCAGCGTGCCGCGATCCCTGGGCCGCAGTACTGGCGTGGTGCGCGTGAGGCCTATGAACTTGATCAGTCCGGTATGCTCTTCTACAGCACCTACATCATGGACGACTTGGTGGAAGGTTCCAGTATGGAAGGCGGCGGTAAGATCCAGATCGCTGTGGGGGATTTAGCTTTGAAGACCGGCTTTGCGCCGAAGATGGTTGGGCCTGGCGGCTCTGCTACGTACGGACAGCTGGTTACCCTCGGGATCATGAAGGGGGCTGACCCCGCTGCGCAGAAAGTTGTCGAGTACTTCCTGACTGAAGGATACGTTGAAGTTCTGGGCCTTTCACCATTCGGGAAAATCCCCGTGCTGGCGAGTGCTGTAGAGGGTTGGAAGGATCTTAGCCCGTTCTTCGCTTACTACTCGAGCGACACGCTTGAGCAGATCGCCAACGGCTTCGAGACGATGCAGCGATGGCTGTTCCGACCGGACTACGATCCGGTGGAGCGAGCCGTGATCGGCGATATCGAAGGGCGCCTGTTGATTTCACAGGCCATAAGCAACATCGCTCTGGAAGGAATCATGACCCCAGAGACCGGTGCCGCGTGGCTGCAGGGGCAGGTTGAAGCGATGCTGGCCGAACGCCGGTAGGAGTGAATACTTAAAGAGTCGGGGGCGCGGCGGTAGTACCGTCGCGCCCCCATTTAACGCTACCTTTAGAGGCGGTTTGCTACCGTAAGAAAGATCGTCTTCCCCCTCTGGTAGATCGGGAGATTGGATTTTATGGTATGGCGAGAGCTGTGAAGGGATTATTGTCTAGAACAGGTGAGTGGAACTCGCTTCAGTCCCGGGAGGTTCACCTCGCCTGGATGCTAATCTCCCCCACGGCTCTGATCGTCTTTGGATTGGTGCTCTTCCCCGCTATTTTCAGTATCTGGATCAGCTTTCACGACGTTACCCTGCGGAACCTAAACGATGTCTTCCATGCGCCGTTTGTGGGCTGGGATAACTATCGCCATGTAGTCAACGATTTTGCGTTCAAGTATCAAAACCTACGTGTATGGGGAGCAGCGGTCACCAGCATTGTGTATTCGTTCGTCTCAACAGCTGTCACCGTGTTTGTCGGCCTGATAGCCGCGTTGTTGCTCAACCGACCGTTCCGTGGTCGGGGAATGGCGCGTGCCATCTTCCTATTCCCTTATATCGCGCCAATCGTCAGTGTGGCGTTCGTCTGGCGCTGGATCCTCGACCCGCGCCCGTCCGGGGTACTGAACGATCTATTGATGCGGTTGGGGACGATCGATGCGCCGCGAGCGTATCTCGCCACACGCGGTCTTGCTCTGCTATTGGTAATCATCTTTACTGCGTGGCGCTATTTTCCGTTTGCTATGTTGATGATATTGGCTCGGCTTCAAGGGATCGATAAGACCATGTACGAGGCGGCCAGCGTGGATGGCGCCAATGCCTGGGATAAGTTTCGAAATATCACCATGCCTGAATTGAGATACGTTCTGGGTGCTGTCTTTCTCCTTCGGTTGATCTGGACCTTCAATAAGTTCGATGACATATTCCTGCTAACCGGGGGAGGCTTCGGCACCAACGTCCTACCGGTACTTACTTATCAGTTTAGCTTTAGAGCGTTCAACTTTGGCAAAGGAGCGGCCAACGCCATGATTCTGTTGGTCATCCTGGGGACCTTTATGCTGGTATATGCACGCACCGTGATGCGAGAGAGAGGATAGAGGAGGCAGCTGTGACGCCCGATTACTCCTCGAGTTCATCAGAAGCCAAACGATTGAATTTGATCGATCGTCTGGCACGCTCAATCACCTTGCCCCGTTTCGTCTTCGCGCTGATCTTGACCTTCTTTCTCACCAGTATCCTGTTCCCCTTCTACTGGATGGTCAGCTCGTCGTTCAAGACCTACGCGGAGATTGGCAGCCGTGAAGCCGTTTACGTTCCCAGTGCTCTGCGTTGGGATGCGTACAAGGAGCTGTTCGATCCAAACATGCGTCACTTCTGGAACTTCGGCGCGAATATCCTCAACAGCATCAAGATCGCGATCCCTACGGCGATCGTTGCGGTTATCATGTCTACACTAGGGGCTTATGCTATTGCCAGGCTGCGTTTCCGAGGGAAGAATCTGCTACTTAACGGTATTCTCCTCGTCTATCTCTTCCCCGGGGTGTTACTGATCATCCCGCTGTTTGCGATGATTGCCAGGATCGGTGCGAGGCTCGGGTTCGGTGTTCAGGATAACCTCCCAATACTGATTGTCACGTACTTGGCACAGACCTTGCCTGTGGCACTGTACATGCTGGCCAACTACTTCCGTACGATCCCCGCCGAGATTGAACAGGCCGGCCTAATCGATGGGTGCAGCCGTTCGGGCGTTATCTGGCGGATCACGTTGCCCTTATCGATCCCCGCGTTGGTCTCCGTTTCCATCTACACGTTCATGATTGCCTGGAACGAGTTCTTGTACGCCCTCGTATTCCTGAACAGCAGTGAGATGTTCACTATGCCGATCAAGATCAGCATGATCTTTAACGATCCCACCCCTCGGCCACATGTTGTAATGGCCGCTTCGACTGTGATGACGATACCAGTTGTGATCCTCTTTCTCGCTCTGGAACGGTTTCTGACGGAGGGGCTCACTGCGGGTGGTGTGAAGGAGTAACAGGGTGTGAGAGCCACAGAGCTTCCGTATTCAACGATCTAAGAGGATAACTATGACCACAATCGGCATTTGCCATTACAAAATTGGGGATACGGACGGCGTCTCCCTGGAGATGGAAAAGTGGAAGGTTGCTCTGGAGGGGTTGGGACACACAGTTCACCTTTGTGGCGGAGACCTAGGGAAGGCTGAAGGATTTCTCATCGAAGAGCTCTATCATCATCGCGAGGATGTAGAACGGATTGCCCGGAATACGTTTTATCGGCTGCGCGATTACAAGAATGAAGTCGAACTGGAGGAAACAATCTTTGCTCTGAGTAAACCGATTGAACGCGCCTTACGCGCTTTTGTGAACGAGAAAGGAATTGAGCTTCTTGTCCCGAATAATATCTGGTCTCTGGGGGCGAATCTACCAGCTGCAGTGGCGTTCGCGCGGGCGGTGCGGCAGCTCAAAATCTCAGCGGTTGCCCACCACCACGATTTTTACTGGGAGGCGTTTCGCGGAATGGCCCCGACCTCTTGTAGAACTGCAGGCCGGATAGCCCAAGAGTATCTCCCTCCCAACGACCCTCGCATCACCCATGTGGTAATCAATAGCTTCGCGCAGAGGGAACTCCTGGAACGGAAGGGGATCACCGCGACTGTCATTCCAAATGTCTTTGATTTTATTGGACCTTGTTGGAAGATTGATGACTACAACCGAGGGTTCAGGGAATCGATTGGTGTGAGCGAGAACGATATCCTCGTCCTCCAGGCGACCCGGATTGTGGAGCGGAAGGGGATCGAGCTGGCTATCGACCTTGTGGTGGAGTTAAATAAGCCTAGCTATCTTGAGAGACTAAGAAAGGCCGGTCTCTATGATGGGAGGAGGTTCACGGAAGATGATCGGATCGTCCTTGTCTTGGCAGGGTACTCGGAGGATCCTACGCAGGACTACCTCAAGCGGTTAGAGCGGAAGGCAGAGAAGGCAGGGATCGAGATTCGCATCATCACGGACTCTGTTCGTTCACAACGTGGTGAGATCGACGGGCGGTGCATCTACTCTCTGTGGGACTGTTATGTCTTCGCGGATCTTGTCACCTATCCTTCGCTCTATGAGGGGTGGGGAAACCAGTTCCTGGAGGCGATCCGCGCCAAGCTTCCCGTCGTTCTCTTCGAATACCCGGTCTATAGGGCCGATATCAAACAGAAGGGATTCGATGTGATCTCCTTGGGAAGCAACGTAAAGGGAAGGGATGATTTGGGCCTGGTCTTAATAGACGAAGGGGCTGTGCGCAACGCAGCACAACGCGCGACGGAGATTCTTACAGATCTTTCTACTCGAAAAGTGATGGTTGAGCACAATTTCAGCTTGGGAAAAGAGTTCTATAGCCTGGAGAACCTTGGTAACCGTTTGAAGAAGCTTCTCACGTATCCTTTGGGAAAGAGAAAACCGACGGCATAACAGAGGAATTCATGACAGAAAACGCAACAGATATTGTGGTTGGGATTTGCACCAGGAACTGCGCCGATACGGTTGGCGGCGTGCTCAAGACGGTCGATTGCGGCGTTACACAGTTCTTCCCCTCCAAACGCATTCTGATCGTCGTCTCCGATGGGTTTTCTACCGATGCTACACAGGAGAAGGTGCAACAAACGGAGACGACAACGGAGGTCGTGTTTACTCCTCAAACCGGAGGACTCGGGAAAGGGAATGGCGTTCGCACGATCCTCGAGATCGCTCGGAACCGTGGTGCTTCCGCGGTCGCCCTGGTCGACGGAGACCTAACGAGCATCGAATCAAATTGGATTCACAAGCTCACCGGTCCGGTCCTTGACGGAAAGGATCTGGTCGTGCCTTACTACCTCCGGCATCATTACGACGGGGTCATCACCAATCAGATCGCCTACCCGCTGACCAACGTTCTGTTCGGCGTGGGGGTACGACAGCCGATCGGCGGAGAATACGGGATCTCCGCGCGTTTGTTGGAACGCCTCCTTCACCACGAGCTCTTCCCCGAGAAATTCGGGATCGACATCTTCATCACCCTGGTTGCCACTTCGGAGCAAATGGAGATTACCGAAGCGGTTCTGGGAGTGAAAGAACACGAATCGACCAAGCAGTACGCGGACCCGGATCAGCTGCTGGTCCCGATGTTCTATCAAGTCGTTGGGACCCTATTCCGATTGATCAATTACTACCGCGATCACATCGAGACCGTGCACGAAATCCGCCCGGTACAACGGTTGGGAAAAATGCCGGACAAGCGCCCTGGAGCGATTACCGTCGACCAACAGGACCTCCTGCGGCGGTTCAAGGAGAAATATGGTGAGCTAATGGGGGAGAACGCGTCCTTTCTCGGAGATCTCCGAGAGGACCTAGACCGTATTGCTTCCCTCGAACTCGACAGTTATTCCTTCCCGCTTCCCCTTTGGGTCAAGGCGGTCTACCTGGCGACCGACGCGTTCTCCGTTTCAGAAGACCTGAAGATTCTCGACGTGTTGCGCGTCCTGTGGCAGGGCCGGTTCTTGAGCCTGGTGCGCGAGACGGAAGCGATGAGTGATGAGGAAGCGGAGGCCTACATCCAAGGGCAGCTCGCCACGTTTGAGAAGCAGCGATCGATGTTGAGCGACTGATGGGCGAACGACGACTTGCAACAGATGTGGAAGCCCTTCGCTCCGATGTCGATCGGATCGCTCAAGCAGCGTTGACAGCGGTCGCTCCGGAGACATGTCTGCGACGAGCCCTGCACGTCGAGGGAGATCAGCTACGCGTTGCGAAGGAGACCTTCGACCTTTCCCGTATCCAGAGAATAATCGTTGTAGGCATGGGGAAGGCCTCGGCTAGGATGGCCGCTACGCTGGAAGACCTGTTGGGCGAGCGGATCTCCGGTGGGCTAGTGGTCACTGCCCATGGATACAGAGCTGCAACCCGGAAGGTCGGGATCCGTAAGATTAAGATCGTCGAGGCGTCTCACCCTGTCCCCGACGCGCGTGGTCTTGCGGCCGCAAAGCGCATCGTGACCATTGTCGAGGAGGCGAACGAGGAGGATCTCGCGATCGTTCTCATCTCCGGCGGAGGCTCGGCCCTCCTCCCGCTGCCCGCCTCCGGGATCGCGCTCTACGATCTTGCCGCGACCAGCGAACTCCTCCTCCGCTCCGGGGCGAAGATCCAAGAGATCAATACGGTGCGAAAGCACCTCTCGCAGGTGAAAGGCGGACAGCTTGCAGGGCACGCGTTCCCCGCACAGGTCCTTGCTCTCGTTCTCTCTGACGTGCCCGGTGACTCGTTGAACGCGATCGCATCCGGTCCGACGGTAGGCGATCCGACGACCTTTGACCAGGCGAAGCAAATCCTGCGTCAGTATCGCTTGTGGGAGGAAATACCAAAGTCCGTTCGGGAACGGATCGAGGCGGGCGTTCGCAGCACAATTCAGGAGACCCCCAAGCCCGGAGACGCTGTGCTACAACGGGTGACAACCACGATCATTGGTTCAGGATCGGACGCTGTTGAGGAGGCGCTAGCGGAAGGAGAGCGTTTGGGTTATTACACACTCCTTCTCACCACCACCCTCGAAGGGGAGGCGCGCGAGGTGGGGAAGGTCCTCGCCGCTCTCGCTAGAGAAGAGGTAAACACACACCGGCCACTTTCACTGCCTGCGTTGATCCTGGCCGCTGGAGAGACAACGGTCACCGTGAGGGGAACCGGCAAGGGAGGACGCAATCAGGAAGTCGCCCTCTCGGCAGCGCGGGGTATCGAGGGGCTTTGCGGTGTGGTAGTTGCCTCTCTTGGAACCGATGGTCGCGACGGGCCGACCGACGCAGCCGGGGGCATGGTCGACGGGGGAACGGTTAGCCGAATGCGGGAGCGAGGTATCGATCCCGAGGAATACCTGGAGGAAAACAACTCCTACGAAGCCTTGGAGAAAGCTGGGGACCTGATCGTCACCGGCCCTACTGGGACAAATGTGGCCGACATGTGTTTTGTAGCGGTCGGAAAATAGTAACAAGTAATGGGTGATGAGTGATGGGTGGAAAACACAGGATTAAGGATTATGGAGTAAGGATTAGGAAAAAGCGGTGAAGCAGTTAAATAGTTGAATGGTAACAAGGGTTCATAGGGTTCATTGAGTTCGTTGCCCCATAGAAGTATGACTACTAAAGTCACTTCACCCTGTGAAATACAAACAGAACAAGATTGCACAGGGCAGGCGAGGTAGGGGTTCGTTGAGTTGAAAACATAGTCGAAAGCTGAGAAGCAGTCGGCAGCAAGAACCAGTTAGATGGTTGAATGGAGAAGGGCTGAAGAACAGTGAAGAGTAATGGGTAAGATAGAAATCATGCCAATATCCAAGGTCGATAGCCCAGGGTTATGTTTGTGTAGGATCGTCCATTATGTAGCGTCGCACTTTATGTGCGACGTTCTCCTTAACGTCGGGCGCAAGACCCGACGCTACGAACGGTCTGAACACTAATACCTGGTACCTAATATCTGGTACCTGCTTCTGACTTCATTCGTCAAGAAGCAACCCGAGATAGGATATGTGTATTTCACATTCACTCTCGGTATAGTTGGGTAAAGAGGTCAATGTTGAGCAAGAGTATGTATGAGATGATCTATGATGTGGTTCGACGAATTCCCGTTGGAAGAGTAGCAACTTACGGGCAGGTGGCGTATCTGGTTGGTGCACCATGCACGCCGCGGCAGGCTGGCTGGGCGTTGGCTGCGTTGCGTACGCATGTAGTAGAACCGCCCGTCCCCTGGCAACGAGTAGTGAACGCGAAAGGAGAGTCGAGCGTAGGGAGAGCGCAGGTCGTTCTCCTTGAACAAGAGGGAATCCATTTCAACGAGCAAGGACAGATCGATCTTAAACACTTCGGCTGGGACGAGTTCTAACGTACCTGAACGAGATGTGGCAGGCATCTGTTCTA
>JAUVYF010000030.1 GCA_030603215.1 Candidatus Bipolaricaulota bacterium | reverse complement strand
AAACGAACGGGCGAGCTGATAGCTGTAATGCGTGATGTGTAACGTAGAGCCACTATTGCGCTGGATTCCGGGCCCAGCCGTGGACTCCAATCCAGCGTCCGCCGGAATGACGACGCATGCCGTCATGCCGGACTTGATCCGGTATCCAGAGAATTGGCAGGATTCGTATACAGGCATTACTTGACTGGATTCCGCCTTTCGCCGGAATGACGATGGATGCCGTCATGCCGGACTTGATCCGGTATCTTTAACGTCGGGCGCAAGACCCGACGCTACCAACGGTCTGAAAGCTGATAACTGATAACTTCCTTTTTCCGGTTTCCTCTGCGTCCTCTGCGGTGAAATGACTTAAGTTTTGGCAGTAAGTAGTCTTTGCCCTTAACCCTATTCTTGCCTTTCTCTGCGATCTTTGCGGCTTGAGTGAGTGAAACGAACGGGCGAGAGAAAAAGCTTAGCTGGAGCGTGAGGGACGCCCTAAACCAATATGGAATCAAGATCTCGCTAAACGTGACTATTCCCTGAACCCCTAAGGATGGGATTACCTGCTACCTACTCAAATTTCTGAGCGAGGGCTTGTTCCACTGACTCAGGAACAAAGGACTTGATCTCTCCGCCGAATCGCTTCACTTCCTTAACGATGGAAGAAGAAAGAAAGCTGTAGCAGCCAGCTGTCATGAAGAAGACTGTTTCAATATCGGAATCCAGGTCGCGGTTTGTAAGAGCCATCTGAAACTCATAGTCAAAATCCGAATTCGCGCGCAGACCACGCACAATCGCGTGTACATTGTGAGACTTGGCGCAGTCGATCAATAGGCCATCGTACCCGATCACCTTCACTCCACAGATGTCGCACTCAGCAAGCGCATTCTCGGCAATCCTTACCCGCTCGGTCACAGAGAAAAGCGGTTTCTTGCGCGGGTTAGCTACTACAGCAATTACCAAACCATCGAATAACCTTATTGCCCGTCGGACAATATCAATATGCCCATAGGTAATCGGGTCAAAACTTCCTGGGTAGATGGCATTAGATAAAGGCATGTGAAAATGATTTTACTCTAAACCTTTGATTGCCACAACATCAGATGTGCGTGGGCCAATCACCGCTAGGTTCATAGAATCCTCTTGCATATGCTGCTTCAGGACTCGCCAGGCATCCTTTTCTGAGACAGCTTCTAGAAGAGCAATCACCTCATCTAGGGAAAGTATCTCCTTGCCACTCACTGCAGCGTATCCCAATCTGAGCATAGAATTGTAGTTCGTTTCTGAGCCCAGGACTAAACCTCCACACAGTTTTCTCTTAGCCAGCATAATATCATCGCTTGCTATCCCTGCAGAATTCAAGCAATCGATTTCCCTTCTTATCACTCCCACAACTTCGGCTACTGTCTCTGGAGCGGTGGCAGCATAGATGATCCAGGTGCCAGCGTCAGAGTAGCAAGAAACATCACTGAAGACGGAATAGGCCAGCCCAAGTTCCTCGCGAATAATACGGAACAGACGCGAGCTCATTCCACCTCCAAGAACTGTATTTGCAACCTCCATAGGAAAACGGCTATCGTCCGCCGCGGCTACTCCAGGAAAACCCAAGTAGATATGAGACTGCCCAGTACTTCGCTCATGAAATGCACGTCCGCTCATCATCCGCGGGGTTACGCGCTCAGTAACAGAAACATCAGTGGGCGAGCCATCAACCAACTGCTTCGCCATTGCAAATACTTTTTCGTGCTCAACCGCCCCACACACAACGAGAATCATGTTCTTGGGCTGATAGAAAAGACGATACTGTCGATCGATTTCTCGGCGAGCTACACACCTGATCACCTCACGACTTCCTAGGACTGAAGAACAGAGATGATGTTTGTCTTTCCACAAGCCAGCTGCAAACAAATCGTAGGCTAGCTGCTCTGGATCATCATCGTGCCCACGAATCTCCTCAAGAACTACCTTCCTCTCACGCTCGATTTCCTGTTCATCGAATCTAGGATTCTGTACTAAATCAATGAGAAGTTGTAGGGCAAGGGAAAGACCATCGCTTGGAACACTGGTGTAGTAAAGACTGTGTTCTTTTCCTGTGGCTCCGTTTAGATACCCGCCGATCTCATCAATCTCTCGAGCTATCTGTTTTGCGTTACGGGTTGCTGTTCCGCGAAACAACAAGTGCTCAACAAAATGCGCCAAACCAGGAAGAGCGTCTGGATCATCGCGGCTTCCTATTCTGACCCAGACACCCATACTTACCGTTCGGGAAGGCAACCTCTCTTCCACCAAAACCTGTAGCCCATTCTCAAGTCTACAAGAAAAAGCGCCATCGTAGAGAGATGTTTTCACCAACGGTCCTCAAAATCAAGCTCCTTCGTGTCGTTCTTCTCTTTTTCTTCTGCGGGAATGATCCGGCGCAGCTTGTAGCGGCCGCGCTCGTCGATCTTCAACACTTCAACAGTCACTCGATCTCCCATTTTTACTACATCCTCCACGCGTTTGACGTAATTGTCTGAGAGTTCGGAGATGTGTATCAGCCCAGTAATATCGGACCCCAATTCAACAAATGCCCCGTAGTCGGTAGTATTGGCAACCGTTCCTTCAATAACTGCTCCGACCCTAATCTTGTTTTCAGGCTTTGCGGGTTTTCCTCTTTGCCTTCCCTTGGTTGAGGTCTCGGCTCTTTCTTGTCCGGAAGACTCACCTTCGCCTTCCACGCGTTTGAGATCGGGACGCCCCATTTTGTCCTCTCCAATTACCTCAACCGTAATTTCATCACCCGGCTTCACGATATCGCGAACATTGTCAACGTAACCAGAAGCAAGATGAGAAACGTGGACTAACCCTTCGGAGCCATTCTTCAATTCAACAAATGCCCCGAAATCAACAACACGTGTAACCTTGGTTGCTATTACTGTCCCAACCTCCAGCTCGGAGGTAAGATCCTCGATTCGTTCCTGCGCAGCAGCAACTGCTTCGGAGTCAACACCCGCTAGTGTGACCCTTCCATCATCATCAATATCGATGGTGGCGCCGGTCTCCTCAATAATCTTGCGAATCATTTTTCCACCAGGTCCAATTACTGCCCCAATCTTCTCCACTGGAATGTTAATCGTCACCAGACTTGGAGCAAATGAGGAAAGGTGTTCTCTCGGAGCGGGAATGGCTCTCGTCATTTCATCAAGAATAATCAACCGGGCACGCTTAGCCTTGGACAACACTTCGCGAATGGTTTCCTTGCTAATGCCACCAACTTTGACATCGAGCTGAAACGCGGTAACCCCATCATATGTTCCCGCGACCTTGAAGTCCATATCGCCATAGTGGTCTTCATCACCCGTGATGTCCGTAAGAATCACACGTTTCTTAGAGATAGGATCTTCAACCATCCCCATAGCAATCCCTGCGATTGCCTTCTTGGTCGGCACTCCCGCATCCATCATGGCAAGAGATCCACTACACACACTGGCCATGGATGAAGAACCGTTTGACTCCAAGATCTCCGATACGATGCGAATAGTGTATGGAAAGTCTTCTTCATCAGGCACAACGCTACGCAAAGCACCTTCTGCCAGGTATCCATGCCCAATGGATCGTCGGCTAGGCCCACGCAATGGGGACACTTCGCCCACCGAGAAAGGAGGAAAATTGTAATGGACCATGAATCGCTTGCGCCCCTCTTTCATCATCTGGTCAATGATCTGCTCATCACTACGGGAAGCGCCAAGGGTAACAACCCCAAGGCTTTGTGTCTCGCCTCGAGTAAACACTGCGGAACCGTGCGCTCGTGGAAGAGTCCCAACTTGACAGCTAATCTGACGCACATCATCTGGTCGACGGCCATCGATTCGTTCACCTCGTTCCAGAATCCCTTGCCTCATATATTCCCCGTAGAACCCATCTACTAGGGAAGATACGCGCCGTTCTAGCTTTGTCCTCTCCTCTGCCGAAAGCTCTTCGGTGATGGCCGTCTCGATCGCCTGCTCTCGGAGCGAGGCTACAAAATCATTCAATTCTCGCTTGGTTGAAAACCCATGCATAGATGGAAATCGAGGACAAACAACGGACTGAACTAGTTCCCGCAGGACAGCATCTTCAATTACAGGAGTAAATTCCACCTTTCTCGGCTGAATCCGATCAACGAACTTCTCCTGCAAGGCAAGCATCTCTTGAATTGCGCGATGCGCAAGATCAGCTGCCTCAACAAGCTCTTCTTCGGAAAGTTCCTTCATTTGTCCTTCCACCATGGTCACTGTCTTCTTGGTTCCAACAACGGTGATTTCCACTCCATTCTCTTCCTGCGATGTTGCTTCAGGATTTACAGCCAACCTTCCATCCTCTAATCCAATCCTTACCCCAGCTACGGGTCCTGCAAATGGCACTTCTGAAATCATCAGAGCCGCAGAAGCACCAAGAATCCCCAGAATACCTGGATTACAATCGGGCTCCACGGATAAGATGGTGGCTACAATCTGTACCTCATCGTTGTATCCGTCGGGGAAGAGCGGGCGGATTGGCCGGTCGATCATGCGAGCACTTAGCGTTGCTACATCACTTGGCCTTCCCTCTCGCTTAAAGAAACCGCCGGGGATCTTCCCCGCGGCGTAAAATCGCTCCTCATAATCAACACGCAGCGGGAAGTAGTCAAGATTCCTCTTGTTTTCCTGGTGGGTTACACTCACCAACACGCGCGTGTCGCCATATATGGCCAGCACCGCTGCATTTGCCTGTCTTGCTAGTTGCCCTGTTTCTAGGGCAAGTTCTTTTCCATAAAACTGTACGCTTTCTCTTACTAACATTTGTTCTATACTCCTCTTATTCCCAGTTGTTGAATCAGATCCTTATATGCTGCTAGGTCTTGATTCTTTAGATACTTCAGCAAGCGACGGCGTTGGCCGACCATCTTTCGCAGACCTCGCTGCGAGCCAAAATCCTTCTTATGCACATTCAAATGTCCTGTTAACTGGGTAACACGTTCCGTTAGAAGTGCAATTTGTACGCTCACTGATCCGGTATCTTTCTCATTTTTTCCGTACTTACGGATTATCTCCTCTGTCCTCTCACATGTAAGGCTCATCTGCCCTCCCTTTGTTTCCTAATCCCGAGCGAGGGATACCCCTTCTCCCAGGACCGGACAACTATTCAGTTTTTGTACCTGTTTGTCAGGCATCTTGCTTCTTCTTTTGCCTTTTCTTCGTCGATTGTCAAGAGTTCTCTGTCCCATAGCAAGACCCAAGCAGCAACAATGACCTCGGTTGCATCTTCTGTCTGCGCAGAATAGACCAAGGCTGACAACAGGCCAGCTTCCTTTCTCACGCTAAGAGTCTCTATTTCTTCATTCAAAGCAGAAGCGCCATTCACTGTCGCCATTTGCAGTACTTCCTGAGCCGACGGCACGGTTGGCTCCTGGCCAAGTCCTTTTCCCAAAAGAGCTGCCATCCTCATCTTTTCCATCGTGTTCGAGCCGTTGTCTGAGGCTGCTCCATTAGTTCACAGCGCGACTGTTACTGTGTTTTCCAGCATCATCGAAACTAGGGAGTTTTCCGACGCGAGCTTCGCGTTACTTTTCGGACAGTGAACCACTCTGACTTTTTTGTCAGCAAGCAACCACATGTCACCGCTATTCACATAAACACAATGAGCAGCTAGAGCAGGAACAGAAAAAGCACCGATCCGATCTGGGTGCTCGACCGAGGCAACTCCCTTCTGTTCCCGGCACCGCTTCGCCTTGCTCAATGTCTCTGGCAGGTAAGTATGCGCGTTGATCAACCCCGGGATCGGCAATCTACCTGTCCCGTTTATTGACACATCCCCTTCGGTTGTTGACAAGTCTTCTTTGGTAATGGAAGAGATTCTAGTATCAGTAATCTGGAGGTTCACGTTTTCAGCTATAGAGGTTCCCTCAGTAACTACTACAACATTCATAAGGACTACGCACATCTAACCTTCTTGCTCATTTTTGTCCTGTTCACAACATATAAAGTATACCCATACTCACTAGAGTTCGCAAAGTCATTTTCGCGACTTGTCCTTCCTTGCCTAACACAGCACAATACAGTTATCATATTACATATCATCAAATATGGGACACTAACATATGACACATAAGAAGACAAGACAACAGCTCGGGAAATGGGCGGAAGATATTGCATGCGAGTTTCTTCGCAAACATGGATATGGAATCATCGAACGTAATTGGCACTCTCGCTTTGGAGAAATAGATATTATTGCCCGCGACAAAGGAACCCTTGTATTTGTCGAAGTTAAGATGCGCACAAGTTCGGGATACGGTGACGTAAGAGAAGCGGTACCTTTTTGGAAATGCAAGCGAATTATTACCACAGCAAGGGCTTACTTGATGATCACTAGATCTGAGCTACCAGCTCGATTCGACGTAGTGATAGTGGCGAGCAAAGGAATCTCGCTTTACAGGGATGCATTCCAAGTTGAGGAGACATGTTCGCACAGTTTTTGAGCGGTGTAGTAATCGGGATCGACGCGAGAATAGTGGAAGTACAGTGCGATGTAGCGGGCGGTCTTCCCAGATTTCAGATTGTGGGGCTACCAGAAAAAGAAATAACTGAAAGCCGTGAACGGATCCGCAGCGCAATAAAGAATTCGGGCTATTCGTTCCCACCAAGTCGAATCACCGCCAATCTCGCTCCAGCTGATCTACGCAAGGAAGGCGTTGGATTCGACCTTCCGATCGCTCTAGGGATCCTTGTGGCATCCGGTCAGGTCTCTCCTTGTCCGGGGCGTTACTTGCTCCTTGGAGAACTCTCCCTGAATGGTGAAGTACGAAGTGTGCGCGGGGTTCTGCCAATCACCCTGCTGGCAGCTCAAGCAAGAATGGATGGGATAGTTCTGCCAGAGGACAATGCCCGTGAGGGAGCACTCATCGAAGATATTGCCGTTTACCCTGTGCGCACGCTCGCTGAAGTAACTGAAGGACTTTGTGGCAAGCTCACCCTGAGCAGATTCGAAATGGATCGCGCTGAGGTTATGGCAAGAGCCTTCAAGCAACCCTTAGTTGATATGTCTGAAATAAAGGGACAAGAGCAGGCTAAGCGTGCACTTGAGGTGGCTGCGGCAGGCGAACACAATCTACTGATGATCGGTCCTCCCGGAGCGGGAAAAAGCATGTTAGCAAATTGCCTCCCCGGAATTCTTCCACCTCTTTCATTTGAGGAATCGATTGAAGTTACACGAATTCACAGTAGCGCGGGCATGGTAGAACACAATGCACCCCTAGTGACTCAACGACCGTTTCGGTCTCCACACCACACCATCTCCTATGCTGGAATGGTGGGCGGAGGACATGGCCTCCCAAGTCCAGGGGAAGTTACCCTTGTTCACCGCGGCGTACTGTTTCTTGATGAACTCCCTGAATTTGATCGGCGCGTTCTGGAAACTCTGCGACAACCGCTTGAAGACCGAACAATCTTGTTGTCGCGCGCGGGTGTATCAGTCCGCTATCCCGCCAATTTCATGTTGGTCTGTGCAATGAATCCCTGCCCGTGCGGACACCGGGGGGACCACCTTCATCCATGCACTTGTAGCCTACACGAAATCAAACGCTATCGAAAACGCATCTCTGGCCCATTCATGGACAGAATCGATCTCTTCGTTGAAGTTCCACGGCTAAGCCGAGAGGAACTAGTTGCCCGCCCCACAGGGGAAGACTCGCGCTCCATCCAGACTAGAGTAAAGGAAGCAAGACGGATACAATGGGAGCGAATGAAGACAAAGCCAGGCCGATTTTCGAATGCGCAACTAAATTCGAAAGAGTTAGGACAATATTGCATACTTAGGAAAGAGGCAAAGGGGCTTTTAGAAAAGGCTATCGATCGGTTTTCGCTAAGTGCCCGGGGCTACACACGTGTCCTCAAAGTAGCACGAACTGTCGCCGATCTTGAAGGTGCCCCACAGATCTCCGCGGAGCACATTGCTGAAGCCCTCCAGTATCGTTCAATCGATGGTAGCTTTACCTAAAGGAGGAAGCGAGTGAAAAGATTCTTCGCGCTAAGCTTAGCTGTGTTTCTTGCTTGGTCAATAGCTGCGTTAGCGGCCGTTTTTCCGCTCACTATCTCAACGATAGAGATCGATGGCAACGAGAGAATCCAAGCAAGACAAATCCTAGGTGTAGTAAACTTCGAGCCAGGGAGCCAGATTACTGCTGATCAGCTAAAAGCAGCATCACAGGCAATCTACGAACTAGGCTGGTTCAGCGAAGTGATCCCTGAAACCGGTGAACAAGGAACGCTCATTTTTCACGTAAAGGAAAACCCTGTTCTGAACACGATTGAGATTACAGGGAACATCAACACAGAACCTTTTGAGCTCTTTGGAATAACGCTCTTCCGCCCATTAATCATGCCCACAGATAACATCCTTCGCGTCTTGCGAGATCATGGAGTAAGGAAGGGAATGGTGCTTAACACCAACTCCCTCATAGAAGCGTTAAACGCCGTAATCGACGCATACGACGAAAAGGGATATACCCTTATCATGATGGGAACGGTGACCCCAGGAGAGACTCTGCAAGTACAAATCATCGAGGGAAAAGTAACGGGGAACGTCATCGCCGGGCTAGTAGACATTCCAGAAGAACTTGCCCTAAAGATGATTAACATTCCCACAGACAAATGTCTGAAAAAGACACAAATTCAGCAAACGATAACGAACCTTAATTCTTCGTTCTATTTCTCTGAAGTCGACGTAACCCCGGAACAAGGAATAACGCAGGATTCAATACGGCTTGTATGGAATCTCAAAGAACGCGTTCTTATAGATAGCACCACTGATATCAAAGATATCGCGCTTGTGGGAATCAGCATGTTCCCAGAGGACGTTGCGCAAGCCGCATTGGGTAGAATTCCACAGACTCCGATCGACAACTACGCTCTCCTACAAATAGTAGAAGGCCTCTACGAGCTTTACTATCGCAATGGTTACGTCATGGTTCGCTTTTCCGTAGAGAGCATCGAGGGAGATAGGCTTTTCTTGGAAGTGCAGGAAGGGAAACTCGGAGAGATCAGCCTGGAGGGGAACAGCTATACCGAAGACTACGTTATTTTGAAGAACCTGGGGATACGCATTGGAGAAGTATTGAACCGCCAGGAGCTGGCCGTAAGCTACCAAGCCCTCATGGCGCTTGGTTATTTCGGTGTAGTCGACATCTTCCCCGAATGGGTTGAGGAAACCGTACACCTCACAGTTTCCATCGGCGAAAACGAGAAACTAGGCGGGATCAGTGGTTCGCTAGCTTACTCACCAGCAAGCCAGGGACTACTTGGAACACTTACGTATACCCAGAAGAACCTTTTTGGTACCGGGCAAGATCTGTCTCTTTCTTACAGCCGAGGGATTATCGGAGACGAGAGCACAGAGTGGAACTTGGGTTATAGCACAGTCTCCTTCTTTGGCAATTTCAGCCGTGTCGGGCTCAATATCTACCGCAAGAGCGAGGAGAGAACAGCGGGCGAAGAGATAACAAACTTTGTTACCTTAGGAGGAAATGCTTCCGTTAGTTACCCCTGGGCCGACTACACAAACCTTGATCTTGCATACAAACATGAACAGGTCGACCCAATTGAACAAATTATCAATTCAGCCACAGTTGCCCTACGTTATGATGACATTTCCAACCCAAGCTTTCCCACTACAGGTAGTCGTCGTCGTGTGGCGCTAGAGCAGGCTGGCGTGTTCGCCCCTGGAGTAGAGTTCTCCAAGGTTGACCTAAGCTGGGTATACTTCACCTCTTTACACATTGATCTTCCTTTTCTCGCTTCGCGTGATCAAGTCCTCGCGATCCGCTTGGTTGCGGGGGGTGGAAAAGACATTCCCATCTCGCAGGCTTATGAGTTCGGTGGAACTTCGACAATCCGTGGAGCAGAAACCTCCTATGTGAATCGGTTGTTTTACTCAAACATGGAGTATCGTCTGGCCATAGTAGAGGGGTTAACAACAAGCCTGTTCTTTGATAGTGGAGTCAATCTGAGCCAAGTGAATCTCAAAGGCACAAAGGCATCTTTTGGGGTAGAGCTAGGAATTGCGGCAGTCGGGATGTACGTGCGTTTGAACATGGCATGGGTTCTCGGCCCAGAGATGGATATCGTGCCAAGATTTGGCTTTGGCTTCAGCCCCCTGTTTTAGGATGACAAGAGGTTACTCTCTGTCTATAATTAGCTGCTTCTAGAAAGAAAAAGGAGGAAGAATGTCCAAGACATCCCTAGTCATAGCGATAATTGCCCTGCTCGTTGGCGCCGGAGCCATAGCCTTACAGTTTGTCCCTCAATCGAATGGCCAAGTTGATCAAGCAACGTTTGATGCGCTCGAGAACCGCGTCGCAAGCATCGAGACAAACCCGGTCACACCGGGCATAAGTATTGCCTATATCAACGCTGAGAATGCATTCACCGTGTTCACCAACAAGGTGCAAGACGAGCGTCAAAGGGCATTCGATAAGCAAGAAGAAATCATCGCCCTGCAGAGGCAATATATGGAGGGCACCATCTCCAAGGAAGAATACGAGAACACGTATGACCTGAAGCAAGTTGAGCTCCTGCAAGCGCAGATCAATATCAGCATGAGAACGATCGACATATTGACTGCCGCATCCGGTTTTTCCGACGTTCGCGGTGACCTGGAACAACTACGAGAACAAGCACAGCCAATCGTTGATGAAATAAAGAGCTTGGCATCATCAGTGAGAGTCGGTGTAATTGAGTCAGAGGAGTTTGAGAGCCGTTTCGCGCAGGCACGAAACGCATTCACCCAGCTTGACGAGCTGCTTACCAATCTGGCGACTTCAAGAATCGTCGATGGAGCAAACAAGGTTGCTCTGGCAAACGGCTACGATCTGGTATTACGAGCTAAGAACGTCATCATCTACCGCAATACGGCAAGGCTGACTGACATCACCGATATGGTAAAACGCGAGCTTACAGAATCGTTGAGATAATTGCAGATGTCCTATAACGCTGAAGACATTAGACAGGTTCTTCTACAGCGCTATCCTTACCTGATGATTGACCGGGTCCTGGAGCAAGACAAGGAACACGTTATTGCGGTCAAGAACGTAACCATAAACGAACCATTCTTTCAGGGGCATTTCCCGGAGCCTTTTCAGGCAATAATGCCGGGAACACTAATCCTTGAAGCAATGGCACAGACAGCCGCTTTTCTCCTTGGAAGAAAGGGCGAGCTTGGTTTCCTGGCTAAAGTAGATAAGGCTCGCTTCCGGCGTAAGGTCATCCCCGGAGATCAGCTAATTCTATCGGCAAGCAGGCTGCGCCAAAGAGACAGATTACTGCGAATCGAAGCAGAAGCATCCGTCAACAACGAGATAGCGGCAACCGCAATCATCTCCATAATCGCGGAAGACAAAGGGAATGAAACCAAGGCTTGTTGAATCGGTTCCCAACATCAGCGAGGGTCGCAGCAGCAGCGTGATAAACGCGATAGCTCAGGCTGCTCGGGGAGAAGGGCGGCATGTGCTTGACGTCAATTCGGATGTGGATCACAATCGCTCGGTAATAACCATTGTTGGTGAGCCAGCTATGGTTGCTGTCGGGATCGACCATTTAGTTGAACAAGCGGTGACAAGAATAGATTTGACGAAACACCATGGGGAGCACCCCCGCATGGGGGCAGTCGATGTAATTCCATTGATTCCCATACATAACGTATCCATGAAAGACTGTATTGCCCTTTCTCGCCAAGTCGGAAAGACAATAGCAGAGAAGTATGAGATCCCCGTGTATTTGTACGAAGAATCAGCAGCAAATGAGACGCGACAAAACCTGGCAACGATCAGAAAGGGTGAATTCGAGGGTTTCTTCGAAAAGGTCAAGAAACCTGAATGGAAACCTGATTTCGGTACTGCAAAGGTTCACCCAACTGCGGGCGTCACAGCGGTAGGAGCACGACAATTCTTAGTCGCCTACAATATCAACCTAGAAACCACAGACTTGATCACAGCAAAGAAAATCGCTGCTGCCGTTCGCGGTTCAAGTGGCGGATTACACAATGTAAAGGCACTTGCCTTTGCGCTTGAGGAACGAAATATAGTGCAGATATCGATGAACCTTACCAACTTCAAGAAAACACCAATACTTCGTGTCTTCGAGATGGTTAAGAATGAAGCCAAGCATCACGGCATAAGTGTGTTAGATAGCGAAATTGTGGGCATGGTTCCAAGAGAAGCAGTTTATGCTGTTGCCTCCACTGTGCTTCGCATGGAGAAATTCTCTCGCATGTCAGTCCTCGAAGAACGAATTGAGGACGTATTACGTAACAAGCGTTGACTCAGGCTTTCCATGAATGTGTCTCGCCGTGGTTAGCCTTTTTGCCTGTTTGGTTAGACTAGTCTCCTAACAGTTCTGCCACTTTCTTAACTATTCCATATCAACGGACAGCAGATCCTTTTTCATGGGACGTACGTCCACGCCCAACGTCGCTAATCCTCTCCACGTTTCTGACAGGTTTCCTTTCGGTTATAGGACAACTGCGGTAATTCTTGTAGTCGCGGGAAAGCAGGAACAGACGGGAATAGCCTGTTCTCAAGCGAGGAGGCAGGGTGGAAGGACGAGTTGACAGAGGCGTGATTGCAGTGACTTCCCTCCTTCTCCTCTATGGATTGGTAATGGTCTATAGCTCAAGCGCGGCTTTTTCTCTGAGATATTACGACAACAGTTTCCACCTGTTTCTAAGGCAGCTAATAGCTGCCATAATGGGAATCGGCCTACTCGTAGTGCTTTCCTTCTATGATTATCATCGTTTTTTTCATTTAGATGACCTTCTTCTAGTTGGCTCGTTTCTCCTCAGCCTACTAACCGTGATTCCGCTATTAGGGGGTGGCGATGGTCGCTGGTTACAGCTGGGTCCATTCACATTACAACCAACTGAACTGGTGAAGTTTTCCCTGATCATTTACCTGGCAGCAACCATTTCTCGAAAAGGTGAGAAGATATCCTCATTTACGGAAGGTGTACTTCCATTTGTGGTTGTGCTATCCATACTGGGAATCGTAATGATAAGTCAGCCTGACTTTGGGATGCTGCTACTCTTTGGGGCAGTGAGCATGGCCATGCTGTTCCTCAGCGGGGCTAGGATTTCACATCTAGCCTGGCTTGGAATGGGAAGCATCCCCCTTATTTACGTCGCCCTACGCATTGCGCCTTATCGTCTGGCACGAATCGTCTCCTTTCTTGACCCATACGCGTACGATACGTCCTCTGGTTATCAAATTGTTCAATCCCTGGTTGCTATTGGATCTGGGGGGGTGATCGGCCGCGGGCTCGGGGCATCACGGGCAAAACTGTTCTATCTCCCGCAAGCGCACAACGATTTCATCTTCTCAATAGTTTCCGAGGAATTAGGATTGATAGGAGCGCTAGCTCTACTTGCCCTGTTCGCCTTCTTTGCCTGGCGCGCCTTCCAAATCGCCTCACACGCATCCGATCGTTTTGGATACCTTCTGGCATTCGGCATCGGCTTCACGATCAGCATACAGATTCTTACCAATCTTGGGGTTGCTCTTGGAATACTGCCAGTCACCGGCCTTACCTTGCCATTCATCAGTAATGGAGGCTCCTCTCTGGTTGTCACACTGGCCATGGTCGGAACTCTATTGAACATCTCAAAGCAAGGAGGGCGCCCTTGAAGATCCTAGTTGCCGGCGGGGGGACGGGAGGTCATGTTTATCCCGCGATAGCAATCATGGAAGAGCTATCTAGGCAAAAAGATGAGACACAGATTGCTTATATCGGCACAAAGCGAGGGATTGAAGCGCGTATCCTCCCTTCCTATCCTAAGATTCATTTCTACAAAATACACATTCGTGGCTTTGCCCGTAGGCGACTGTTTCAGAACCTAGGAGCCATCCTTCTTCTCACATTTGCCGTCGCGGAAACACTAAGAATTATCCTGCGTTTCCGACCCCAACTCATCATCGGAATGGGAGGATATGCTTCCTTCCCCGCTGTTTTCCTGGGAAGCCTCCTCAAGAAACCCCTGGGGATAAGTACAGTGATCCATGAACAGAACATAGAGGCTGGCTTAGCCAACCGCTTTCTCTACCCGTTTGTGGATGAAGTACTTGTTTCTTACCAGCACTCGAAAAGATACTTCCCACGCGCGAAGAGAATAGTGATTACTGGAAATCCAATCCGAAAGGAGTTTCTCCTCACTAAACGGGAAACGAGCATTTACCATCGTTTTGGCCTTGACCCCGAGAAAAAAACGGTACTCGTGTTTGGAGGATCTCACGGAGCAGCTATTCTAACCCAGGCTGTCATGCGTGCCAGAGAAAAACTCTCCAAGAGCGAGCAAATACAGATACTTCTAATCACGGGAAACAAAGCAAAAGAACGCTCAATCAATAAAGAGTTTAGTAGCCCCGGAGTGAATAATCTCGTGGTATTCCGCTACATTGACCGGATGAGTGATGCGTTCGCGATAGCAGATCTGATCGTCTCCCGTGCCGGAGCCACGACTCTTGCCGAAATCACTTCCTGCGGAAAACCAGCTTTGTTAGTCCCATGGGGGAAAGCAGCTAATGAACATCAATGGAAAAATGCCCGCTACCTGGAATCGCAGAACGCTTGCGCAGTAGTAGCAGAGAAAGACATGACGAGTCTCGCATTTCTGACCTATATCAAAGAGACAGTAATGAACAAGGAGAAACTTGTCCAAATGGCACAAAACTCTTGGCAGCTTGGCCGGCGCCAAGCATCGACCACAATTCTAGGAGAAATCCGTACTTTACTAGAGGGAGCACAAACGTGATCAAAACGGGGAAACGTTACCACTTCATAGGCATTGGCGGAACAGGCATGAGTGGTCTTGCCAAAGTGATGTTGGACAGGGGAATGACAATTTCTGGCTCCGACCTACATGACAATAAGGAGGTTGCCCAACTGAAAGAAGCAGGTGCGTGTGTCTATCTCGGGCATGATGCTCGTCTCCTTCATGATAATCTAGATGGGGTCATTGTCTCATCGGCAATTGGAGAGGAAAACACAGAACTCAAAGCGGCAAGAAGACGCAACCTTCCCGTTGTAAAGCGATTGCACGCCCTGGCCTCACTGCTGTACGGGTACAAGAGCATCGGAATAGCGGGAACACACGGAAAGACAACTACTACTGCCATGGCTGCCACCATTCTAACGGCAACAGGACAGGATCCAAGCTATCTCATAGGGGCACAGTGTCCAGGCCTAGGAGGGAACTCTCATCTTGGGCAGGGGAGTTTCTTCGTTACAGAAGTGGATGAAAGTGATGGCTTATTCCTGACATTGCGCCCAACGATCGCAGTTCTCAATAATATCGGCCGCGATCACTTGAATACCTATTCCACTTTGGCTGGGATTAAGAGAAGTTTCGCTCAATACATTCGTCAATCAGAACTTTCGGTGCTCGCAATCGATAACCCGAACGTTCGCGAGCTGGCGCGTGAAGTTCCTAATGCTTTCACTGTAGGAATATGTGAAGACGCAAAACTAAGCGCTGAAAACATTGCACACCATGGCTTTCGTACCAATTTCGATCTTGTCTATCAAGGAAAGCGAGTCTGCTCTGTTCAACTTCCCGCGCCCGGCAGTCACAATGTGCGTAATGCCCTCTGCGCTATTGGCGCCTGCTTCCTTGCCGGGATTAGCCTCACCGAAGCTGCCAGGGCTCTGGAGGAGTTCTGCCTACCGCAACGACGCTTCCAGCTCTTAGAGGAAAATGGAGTAACGGTAGTGGACGATTACGCGCACTTGCCTGAAGAGATCGAAGCAACTCTGCAGGCGATTCGCGACGGTTGGAATCACAGAAGGATTGTGGCCATTTTTCAGCCTCACCGCTACAGTCGAACCAAAGCAATCAGTGGTGAGTTTGGCAATGCATTTCGCGAGGCGGACACAGTACTACTAACTCCGATTTATCCTGCTCGGGAGCAGCCAATCCCAGGAATCACTTCAAGGCTAATTGCGGCAGCAATTAGCAACTCATCCAATCTTGACCTCCATTTCGTTGAGGACAAGGAAAAGGTTGTTTCTTTTCTCAAGGGATATATCGAGCCAGGGGATTTCATTATCAGCTTCGGTGCCGGCGACATTTGGACAGTCACTGAGGAGTTATCATGCTTCTTGGAGAAGGGGCAGTTCTGCACAGTGTGAACCAAGCTGAACTATATGCCAAGCTCGCCTCTCTACGGTGTGAGCTAATTCTTGACGAACCGCT
>JAUVYF010000072.1 GCA_030603215.1 Candidatus Bipolaricaulota bacterium | reverse complement strand
CCAACGTCCAAAGTCGAAAACGAGAAGCAGTCGGGAGCCGAGAAAAGGCGAGTTGAATAGTTAATTGGTTGAATGAGAGGAGCTGAAAGCTGAAAGCTTGTTGTGAATAACCGAACACTGATACACATTCCGACCACGGATTAACACTGATAGACGCTGATTTTAACCCTCTTCTAATTGTCTGTTGTGGTTTCTTAATCCGTGTATATCCGTGTGCATCCGTGGTTGAGGTCTGTCCCTTTTTTTCCGGACGGTCTACGCGTTCTTATCTCTAACGTCGGACACCCCAGTGCAATAGAATTGCACTGGGCAAGCAGGTTCCGACACAACAAACGATTTGACCAGCAACTACACAAGCAGAATCCTGTTTCTTGTTTTCCTTGGCGTTCTTTGCGAGAGGCTAAGCTCGTGACTCTTTCCCTAAGGGGTTTTACCTTAGCTGCGAGGAACCCTAGTTATGAATGAGGTGCGGTTTCTATGGCGGGTGAATTGGAAGCCACGGTTCAGGCAAAGGTTGCGGAAACCCTTCGTAGATTGGACAATGCAAAACTATACCTTGACTAAAGGGCAGTGAAAGGAGAACTTGTGGGCAGTAGTAGAAGAAAAGCTTCCGTCTATCTCGCTCTCCTTTTCGCGGCAAGAGGACTCGGAGTGGCGACAACGATTGTTGGCGTAACGCTAACACAATTTGGTGGCCGCTACAAACGAACGCTTGCATTAACAATCGAGGAGGGTTAAGTGAAACGCCTTGCTGATCTCCTTGCCGCTGGCTGGGAAAAACTGCGGCTTCATCCTGTGCGATCGCGCGCCGTTATTCGCCTTGCCTATCCAGTTGCCCTAGGGATGCTCTCTATAACTTTGCTGAATGTAGTCGATACAGCGATGCTCGGCCGATTGGGTTCAGTCCCCCTTGCCGCTGCAGGAATCTCTGGTGTTGGCTACTTCGCTATTGTCTTCTCGTTAGCAGGCATCGGGATTGGCGTTCAAACACTTGTATCCCGTCGCTATGGAGAGGGGAATTACAGGCACTGCGGCGAGGTACTGAACGCGGGCCTGCTGCTGGCCTTGATCGCTGGGATTCCACTTCTTATTGCAGCACCCTGGATTGCAGAGGCCATTTCTCCGCTGTTGTCAGCCGACCCAGAAGTAAGGCTCCTTGGGAAGACGTATTTACGATATCGTTTCCTTGCCGCACTCTTCCTGTTGACTAGTCAGGTGTATGTCGGTTTCTTCAATGGAATTGGTCACACCAAACGGCAGATGACCTCTGCTATTCTAATCACTGGCGCCAATATTCTCTTTGATTACTTGCTTATTTTTGGTCACGCTGGCTTTCCACGGATGGGGGTGGCTGGGGCAGCTGTGGCATCAGTAATCGCAACTGGAATAGGAACGATCTACTTCACGTTGGTTGGTACACTAGGACCCTATCGAGCAAGGTACCATCCTTACCGGGGCATCAGATCGGCGCTCTCCTGGTTTGGCCCTATCGTCCGGCTGTCTTTACCCGTAATGGGGCAGCGCACCCTATCTCACGGAACATTCTTCATCTTTTTCTCAATTGTCTCTCGTATTGGAATTGCCGAGCTGGCGGCAACCAACGTACTCCGCTCTGCAATTGGCCTTTCTCTCATGCCAGCGCTAGGGATTGCTGTTGCCGCGGCAAGCTTGGTTGGCCAGAACCTGGGTGCTAAGGATCCTGATAAGGCGGAAGGATACGCCTGGGAAGCGGCAAAGCTAGCGGCATATCTGATGGGCGGCATTGGGATTCTATTCGTCGCGATTCCTAGGCAGATTTTCTTGATCTATACACCCGATGCGGCTGTGATTTCTTTAGGCCGGCTCCCATTGATCTTACTTGGAGTCATCCAGGCATTTGGTGGAATTGGCGTGGTTCTCAGTAGGGCGTTGCAGGGAGCGGGAAACACTCGTTTCGTTATGCTTGCCGAGCTTGTGGTCTGTACCGTCTTATATCTTCCAATAGCCTATTTCCTCGGAGTAAAGCTGGGCTTGGGAATCACGGGAGCGTGGTCAGGGGAGCTTGTTTACTGGCTTTTTCTTGCAGTAGTCATGAGCTGGAAATTCCATCAGGGTACATGGAAACATATCAACCTATAGCCTACAGCCTTTCGGCACGCGTAGATGAAATGAGAGCGAATTGAAATGGAGTTCGTGCATTGACCAAATAGCATAAGGGATAATGGCATTTCGTATGTGTCTGTTGTTTCTCATGCATAGAGCAAACTATAATCAAATGACAAAACTAGGAGACCAGGAAGATGATATCAATGAAACTAAGTGCTTTTCTGCTTTTGCTTGTGTTATTCCTCTCTGGTTGTGGATTATCTCTAAATCAGCCAGCCGTGGGGCCAGACGGAACAATCGCCGTCTTTCTCGATGAGATTGGCACCTATGACTTTCTACTTGAGGGTGGAATACTTACTCTTCTGAGCGATGACGGTACTACACAAATCGAGAGGCCAGACCCTGCTATTCCAGCCAGTGTCCTTGATTGGTCGCTAGATGGCGCTGAACTCTTGTTTGGAGAGACTGAGCTCGGCGGCGAGTGGGGCGCGCCAAGTGCTTGGAACCTATGCGTAACAGAGCCGTGGGCAGACTCTGAGCCTTTGACCTTGCTTAGCTCCGTGGAACCAATAACAAACGCGGCGTTCACCGCGGAGGGCAATGTTACATACTTAGTCTTTGATGAGGAAGGGTCTGGCGCGCTCATGCTCCTTGACCGCGCAGAAGATACCCAGACCTGTCTGCTTCGTAACGTTCTTAGCTATCAGCCGGCAGTTTCTAAGCTCTCTCTTACGGTTATTCAGTTGGATGAGAGCGAAGGGTTCCCCAAGGCACGCGTCTCTACCTATGTGCCTGCTACAGGAGAAATGGAACCGATTGCTTCCTTCCTCCTTACCGTACAAATGGAAGAGATCCTCGCTGCGCTAGGGTGCTTTCTCTGGGATATGGATTCCTCGGGAACCTGCCTAGCTCTAGCACTTTACGATCAACTCCTTATTGACCCTGAGGTGGAGGTCGATGCGCCCTCTCTCTACCTAGTAGACACGATAGAAGAGACAGGCAGGAGAATTGCCCTGCTTGCCGTAATGCCAGCTTTCTCCCCGGACGATTCACTCCTTGCTTACGTTAGTGTGGAGGATGAACAGGACTCAGCTGTGTATCTGTACAACCGGGAAACAGAAGAGAAGAAAAAGGTTCCCAACAGTGATGGAGCAGTTAGCTTGTTCTGGATTGACGAGACAACACTGGGGATTACCTTTGAAGCTGATGATGAGACCTATCAATTGATGAAGATACTTCTTGATACGGGAGAGCTACTGCCACTAGCAGGTTCATGAGAGGACCCAATCCGTGCATTACATGATTGAAACCATGGAATGCTAGTGGAATCTTTCGGTTGCAAGTAGTTTCCGTAGGATCGCCCGCCGCGATCTCGATCGCGACGGGCTTTCCTTTCCAAGGGAAGGTGTTGCTAGGTGGTGTGGTTGAAGCTGAGTTTGCTTTCCAGGATATCCACAATTCGTTGGAGAAGTCGCTCGTTCGTCTGGAGAGTATCTGTTATTGAGTACCGTTGTGCATTGGTTCGCATTCCAGGAAGTTCCCTTGTGCCAACTTCCTCTTCCCGGTAGCCAAACCGCTTGTGTAACTCTCTCAGCTCCTGCTGGTGTATTCCTTCACCCTGTGGGGCAATTCTTATTATCATCCTTTGCCGAGTTAGGTTGCCTTCCCCACCTGGCTCGCTCAGGCGTCTCGCGACAAGCCCCCTCAGGCTACTGCGTAAGATGTCCCCCTGCTTGGCAGTGAGAATTGTTGTTAGTTCGTCTGCCGCATTTTGGGCATTCTCCCTCAGGGCGCTTAAATTGCCCTCTATCTGAGTGCGAAATGTTTCTAGCCTTGCGTCAAGCTTCTCTGCGCTACCATCGAATCGGAGCATCTCTTGGGCAAATGCTTCCCTTTTTCCCGAAATTGCGCTCGCTTCATTAAGGATGCCAACCAGAATATCGTGTATCTGCTGCATTTGACTAGTGGTCAGTTCCAATCTGTTTATGAGTATGAGAAGCGCTAGATTGGCTTCGCTTCCCTCTGCATAGCCTTCTACCTGGGCGCTTGCCGGCAGCGCGGCACATAACCCCATGATTACAACAACTAGAATCGTAAGGGTGGATTTTCTCACGGCGTACCTCCTGTACTATTTGCCTAAATCCTATAGCAAAGTTGTGAAGGAATTATTGTGAGATTGTGTTAACCCTGTGAAGAAACCTATTGCTTGTCCTAGCCAATTCCCCGCAACAAAGCCTGCAAACCTCTCATGGGTTTTCTGCGCGCACACAGATCTGTCGCGCAAAGGCAGCAGCGGTTTCCAATTCAGGCACACTTGGATGACCGCGCCCAATTAATCCCAGGGTATCCCAGCTTCGCCCTTTGCAGCTAAAACGACCCAACACCTCTCCGCCTTTTTTCCTAACACATTTTGCCAGCCAGTCAAGCTGATTTGGCCTGAAGCCATAGGTTCCAAATAGAGCAACCTTTATCCCAGCAAGGCTCGATAGCTTGCTCAAGAACCGCCGCAACGAGCGCGCAGGGCGATTTGCATAGACCCCGCTTCCTAGAAACAGGAGTTTAACACCCTCCAAGTCCGTAAGCTCCCCAGGACGCTTTATCTCGACACCTAGTTCTTGAGCCATCGCTTTGGCGACTTTGCGGGTGTTCCCCGTCAGCGACGAGTAAATCAAAGTAGTGTTCATGTAGATTTCCTCCTCAGAATTGCCAGCAACAAACAAGCTACCTCTTGTTGATATCCTTCAAGGCGGTTATCGGTCTTCTCCTGTGTAGGCAGATCAGGCCTTGCTTTCCCCCTCCGTCAACATAGACATCCAGTCCATCCTTAATATAGAAGTGTGTCACCCAAGAATCAGAGAACCGGACTTCCTGCTGTTCTAGCAACACCCGGTTAAATCGATCCCCCAATTCCGCGTCAAATGGAAGATAGAGAACCTTGCTTGCTACCATGTCAGCATAGAAATGCGTGCCATAAGAGAGTTCTGGCGAGAATGATTTTGTGGCCATCTCCACAATGGCACATGCGCCTGTGATTTCCCCGTATTGTACGGGAACCCCTAGTTGTGGATTTGAAGTTCCCCATCGCCCAGGTCCAATCAAAACATACTTTTCACCATTCAGCTGCTGGTCGATCTTTCCCACTCTACGAGCAATTGCATGGGCCTCGTTCCAGTAGTAAGTTAAAGGATCTACAAAGATCAAGTGCCTGATTCTCCTGCGTTTTCCATTTCCTAACACGCGATTACATGTAAGGAGAGCCCTCGCGGCTGGAGCTGGCGGAAGTGAAACCCGCCGATGTTGCAGTCGGCCACCAAGAGGTCTTGCTTGTAGCAAATAGAGGAGAGGAGCCTCAGAACCATCTTCACTCAGCTGAAAATTGATAGCGAACTCGATGTCAACTGCTAATCCAAACAAGTCCTGCAAACCGGAGAGGAGATCATGCATGAGTGGCACAAACGGCATTATAGTGTTTCTGTTGATGAAACGGTTGAATGAAGCTACGTACCGTCCCGCAGGCGGCAAGATAGAAACAGGTTCACTCATCGATCCCTCGGGGCTCAATACTGAACAAACCCTTTGCAATAGAGGATTCCGTAGCTTGGAAAGAGGTACTTGGCTAAGCTTTCCACCGTTCATGTCAAGAACATCAATCGTTTCTTGCGAGTAACGTACTATCGTATCCACATCTGAGCCCTCTGGTCGCAACCCTGGAATTTCAGGTGAAAAAACGCGCGCGTACTCGCGGCCAACAGCCCGTGTTCCTACGCCAATGACGCAACGAACGACGCCATCTTCTGGCTTCAGTCGGTTGTTCCACGGGTAGAAATTGAGAGAGAAAGCAACACCTCCAATCAGCGGGTAAAAGGAATCCTGCGGGTAGTGCATCCCAATCATGTTCTGAATTAGAATCGCCATTTTCTCTTGTTGCCAAGGGAGTCCGTGCCGTACGCGGTAAGCACGAGCATTGAGTCCAAAGGTTGAAGCATAGACACGTTTAATTGCATTCTCAAGTGATTTCAGTCGCTTCTTGCGTGAGCCTGCGTTGCTCAGAAATTCAGACAAGTAAATCCCAGCAAATGAGTGATCAGGATCATCCTCTTTCACTGAAGATGAACGTACCACCAATGGACGATGCTCCTGCTCTAGAAATTTGTCTAGTTCCTTCAAAGCCCAGTGAGGGAATACCGCTGCGATGATCCGCTCCTGTAATTCGTCCAGACCAATCTCCTTGTTACATCCAGCAGCAACGGCCTTTGTAAGATGATTTGTTTCCATAAATTGGTCAAAAACCTCGGTAGTAACGATAAGAGAGTCAGGAAAACGGATAAGCTCGTCATACCTGGTAAGAACATTTTGTCTCTCTAGGTAATCGGCGACGAAGATCAAACCGCGCGCCTTTCCCCCAATCTGACCATTTCCAATCAATTGAATGCCCGGAGGAACAGATTCTGGTAAGAACCGATATTCTCCGCGTTCACAACGGCCAAAACGGAAGTAGTCACCTGGAGAGGAACTAATCTTACTGGCTTGTCTCTTCATCATAGCTTACTAGCATACCACCCCCTAGCGTTATCTACCACTTAGAAATAGTCCAGAGTCGTGAGTCGTAAAGGCAGGTTCTAGGTGCTACGTGCTACGTGCTACGTTCTAGGTTCTACGTTCTACGTTGCGAAGATATCGCATGAACCCGTGAATGATACTCTTCACCTTCACTGCTTGTTGGTAAAGATCATCAAACACTTCCCGAGAGACATACCTCTGGTCTAGGGCAACATATAGATGTGACTGCACCTCTGTCGCCGAACGCAGCGCATACCCTAGAAACTGGATGAAGGACTTATTACCCTGACTGTCGAATCCTTCGGCAATATTGGCCATAATAGAGACGGCTGCCCGTTGAACTTGGTCACGCAAGCCGAAGTCGCGTGCAAATCGCTCCACTCTCGCCGCTTTGTAGATCTTCCGAGTTAGCTCCCGCCCAACTTGCCAGGCTTCTATATCCTCAAATCTCTCGATCGCCGTTGTTCAAGCCATTAGTAGATAGCGGCTTTTTCTCAAGACTAGACTTGCTGCAGAAGGTCAAAATACTCGTCGCGTGTCATCCCCGCTGTTTTCATATTGTTTCTGATAATGTCGACATCAATTTCATTGTACTCCGGTATTACTACAGCCCGCTTAGCTCCCGGACAGATCAGGATATGGTGTGACCCTTTCTTGCGCTTGTACTCACACCCATACAGTTCGAATACTCGTACCAAGGTCTTCCACTCAACGGGAGTAATGCGGGGCATTACATTACCTGCACAGCCGACTTCTCAAAGCCCACCATCTCCGACTGGGACGTAAACGATCCCTTCTCGCGGACGTAACCACATTCCAATAAGTAGTCATCCAGAGTGCCCAGGGTTGTCATCTCTTCAACCTGAATCTGGATCACTTCCAGGAGATTGCGTTTCGCCTCTTCCGCTGTTTCCCCTTGAGAGACGAAATCCAGTTCGGGGCACTTCGCGACAAACCAACGTCCCTTCTGCCAGATCTCAATCGTGGTTCTTAGTTGCATCGGTATCCCCTCCATGATGTGGGCCGCGTGGGGTCAAGTCTTGCAAATCAACATTTCGCTTATGCAAGTCCGATTCCCGAACGGTCTACGTATTCTTCCCACGTTACCTTTAACGTCGGGCGCAAGACCCGATGCTACGAACGCTCTGACGACTGCTTCCTCACCCTCACCCAGCCTCTCCCTTCATCGAGGGAGAGGGATTGAAGGCCAACATCTGCTTTTACTGAAAACTGAGAACTGAGAACTGTTTTTCCCCACATATGTTTAATGATCATATATTGATCTCTCTGGACAAATAATATCTATCAGATAATTGTCTATTCCCATCGCATCTAAGAAGCGAAGGTTAAACATGCTTCGCTCTAGCGCTTACGCGCCGCTTGTGGCCTGACCTAAACTCATCCTTCTGTTTATCATGGCCTGGTATTTAGTGTTCAAATTCAATAAATGAATTATAGCACGTGCTTAGACGCTAATCCAGTGACAGGTATCACAGAAAAAGGGGACAGATACTGTCATATTGCGAATTGCGAAAGGCGAATTTCGAAAGGTAAGACCGCAAACTCGAAGGGCAAAGATGGAAGACCGGAGTTCGAACTGCGGATTTCGAATTGCGGAATTGTGAAAGGAGAGGAAGAATATCGAACTGGGAACGTCGGATTGCGGATTGCGGATCTGAAAGCAGAAAATCCGAAGCGCGAACCTTCAAACTGCAACTTCACGCTCATCATTACTGGCTTAGTAGGTTTACAATTCGAGATTCGCAATCCGAATTTCGCAATCCACAACGAACGTCCGGGGTCAGATCTTCATTCATAAGGTTTCTTCGTCTCATTAAAGGGTTCGTTGAGTTCGTTG
>JAUVYF010000049.1 GCA_030603215.1 Candidatus Bipolaricaulota bacterium | reverse complement strand
TTGAAAAGCAGCCAGTCCCTGATGAGCAACGATGCCATGATCATCGACGATAATAACGTCGTAGGGGCAGGCCTTGTGCCTGCCCATGCTGTCGTGCCTGCCCATGATGTCGTGTTGTCCGATGATGGATCGATTGTGGGGGCGTTGGACCACGATGTCGTACCGGTCAATACGAGGGCAACCACAAGGGTTGCCCCTACATTGGGTCATGTGATCGGCACATACAAATCCCTTGTCCCCATTCAACCATTTAACTGCTTCTTTGTCTCTTACTGTTTTTCGACTCCCGACTATGTTTTCATGTCTTTTCCCTTACTCCTTACTCCGTAATCCTTAATCCTGCTTTTTCACTCGTCACTCATCACCGTTTTTGGGCTTATGGCCCTGGCTCGGTTGCTCTGAGGAGGTAACAAGCTGGGCGAGGTTTCCGAGCTTTTCCCAACCACCAACCACAGGAATCAAAGGGAGGAGCCTTGGCCACAGATCTTCGCGAGAGAGGAGCGAACTTGCCAGCATACCTGGATAATCAATATCTCCGTATTCCGTGATTGCCTGCAGGATTGAAGGGTGGTTGATGATTGCCAGTCCGGCTTCGATCTTGGCGTCTGAGAGACTATAGAGGGCGCGATGGGCAAGAAGACCAAAGCGTAGTTCCTTTCCAATCTTGTCTTGCCAACGGCGCTCGTATTCCTTGAGGGTTTCGTCTGTAGTCTTCTCTGCCAATGAGGCATAACCCGCTATCTCTCCCGCTATTTTGGCACATACCCCTCCCGTGTAGATTCCACCTCCTGAGGTCGGTTTTAGCTGACCCGCGGCATCACCTACGATAAGTGCACCATCGGTAGTTGTTTTGGCAGCGGATCCGATGGGGATTATTCCGCCGACATATGAAATCACCTGCCCGGGAAAGTGTTGGCTGAGGAGGTTGTTGAGCAGAGTGTTTACGTCGGTGCCTTGAGTAGCCGCCAGGCCTACGCGTAGCTGGCGCTGCTTTGCTGGAACTGCCCAGGCGAAAAATCCAGGAGCAATCTTGGTTCCAAAGAAGATCTCCACCATCTCTGAGGCACGCGCCTCTCGTACAACAGTTGCCTGTACTGCCGCAAGGAATATTGGTGGCGATGGTAGGGAGAAGTGACTGGCGACCATGCTTCGTGGGCCGTCTGCCCCGATCACCACACGAGCCTTGGCTTCACACTGTTGGCTCGGTTCACTGAGGTGGAGTCTTGCTTGGCTAGTGATAGCAGCACGGGTGTGATGCCTTACCTCTACACCCGCTTGTGCAGCAAGCTTGAGCAGTTCACGATTGAGCGCACCGCGGTCGAGAACAATCGCTCTCACTTTCTTGGAGAGGATCTCAGTCTGTTTTCCTGTTGGAGAATGGATAATCACTCCGCGGATTTCCCTTAGGAGACATGCCGATGAAGTCCCGAGCAAAGAAAGGGTCCGGGGGCTCACTAGCCCGGCACAACAAGCCGGTTCACAAGAGCCGTCACCTTGATCGACGAGTAGGGTGTGCGCTCCTGTCGCAGCCGCATAACGGGCGGCTACTGCCCCAATGGGTCCGCCGCCTATTACCGCTACATCATAACTATTCATTGTTCGATTCCTTCTCGTTTTGGGGGTCTAGCCATGATCTCGTCTACCAAGGTCGATGGGGATACCTCCTTGCGGAGCAGCCGCCATACCCCGTCAGTAATTGGCATCTCTATCCCTCTTGATCTAGCCATGGAATGAACGATTTCAGTGGCGTACACGCCTTCTACAACCTTGTCCATTTTTGCAAGGATTTCGTCGACAGGGATTCCCATTCCTAGCTGTTGGCCAGCGAATCGGTTACGACTATGCTTGCTGGTACACGTAGCAACTAGATCTCCCAAGCCAGATAGGCCGAAGAAGGTCTCTTGTCTGGCTCCAAACACACGGCCGAACCGAACCATTTCTGCTAGGCCACGCGAGATGAGCGCCCCACGGCTATTGTCTCCGTAGCCAAGGCCATCAGAGACACCACTAGCTAGAGCGATTATGTTCTTTACCGTTGCACAGAGTTCCACCCCACGAATGTCATCCGTCAAGTAAACGCGGAAGCGGGAACTGGAAAGGAAATGTTGGATTTCTTCTCCTAGGTTGAGATCGGCTCCAGCGAGGACAACTGCTGTGGGTATATCGCGACCTACCTCTTCGGCATGGCTTGGGCCAGAGAGGGTAAATACAGCCTCTGTGCCGGTCTTGCTTCTTATCAGCTCGGACATGGGTTTTTCTGTTGTGGGGTCGATCCCCTTAGCTAGATTGATGAATGCTGTCTGTTCTTCCACAAATGGAACGAGTTTGTCCAGCAGTTCGGCCATGGCAAATGAAGGAACAGCAACTATGATCAGCTCGGCCCTGGATGCCTCGGAAAGAGAAGTGGTAATATTGAGGCCTTTCTTCGGAAGAGGGACCCCAGGGAGGTATTTTCTGTTTTCTCGCAATCTGTCAATTTCTCTGGCTTGAATCGGATTGCGGACCCATAAGGTTACCGTATGCCTGTTTGTAGCGAGAAGCCGGGCAAATGCTGTTCCCCATCCTCCCGCGCCTATTACAGAGGCCTTCATAGCTAGCTCTTATTGAGGGCAATTGGCATTCGCGCCCCGACATGCGCATTGATCCAGGCGATCGCGGCCTCGATTGGATCTTCTCCTTGCTCTATGCTGATGTCCGGGGACAGTCCTACTTCATTCACTGCCTGCCCTAATGGGGTGAAATACTCACCGGTGGTGAGTTTAAGAGCTGAACCATCTGGCAATTGGAATACGCGCTGGATTGACCCTTTGCCAAAGGAACGCTCGCCGATTAGAATGCCCATCTCATGGTCGCGAATAGCTGCCGCTGTTATTTCAGCCGCGCTTGCAGTTCCACCATTGATCAGTACCGCGAGTGGAAGGTTGGGAATCAGATTTCCCGTTGACGAGAATTGCTCCTTTCCAGCAATTCTTCCTATTGTGGAGACAATTACCATTTTTTCATCTACAAATCGCTTGGACACAGAAATTGCCTCTTTTAGCAATCCACCAGGGTTGTTTCGCAAATCGAGTATCATCCCATCTAAGTTCTCTAGATTGAATTCGACAAGGGCGGTGTCAAGATTAATAGTGGCATCAGTGCCAAAGCGCGAGATGCGGATGTAAGCAATCCTTCCTTCTCCCACAAGTTCACTTGTTACTGACTTGACTACGATTATCTTTCGCACGATCTCAATTTCTTCCTGTGTGCCATCTTTGTGTTGTATGAGAAGAGAAACGCTTGTACCCTCCTCCCCACGGATTTTCGTTGCCGCGGTGCTTAGGGTAATATCTTCAGTAGACTCACCGTCAATCTCCAGGATTCGGTCCCCCCCGCGCACTCCAGCTTGCTCGGCAGGTGTTCCAGCAAGCGGCGCTATGATGGTAAGTGTGTTATCCTTGATTGTGATCTCGACTCCTATTCCGCTGAATTCTCCTCTTAGGCTTTGTTCCCACTCCTGGTAATCCTCAGGGCTGAGGAATTCGCTGTACGGATCATCAAGCTGTTCCAGCATTCCCTTTATCGCGCCGTACAGTGCTTCTTGATCGTCGATTTGCTCTGGATTGTAGAAATAGTCCTGAATGTGCTGATAGACCTTAAACAAGGGAGAGAAAACCGCGCTATCTGTAGCCTGATCTCCATTGGCGCCAAGCGCGATCCCCAGAATAATGATCGATCCCAATACCGTCAATGCTTTCTTCATAATTGGTCGTTTAATCAACTACCTCACCCCTCTTGTTATTGATTGTACTCTTCCTGTCTTGGCAAGGAAAGTGCGCAATCCTTCCCCATAAAGCGTTGATGAGTTACACTGTAAGAGAATAAGGAGGTTCATTGACTGTGTCGCGTATTGCGGTGTTGACAAGCGGTGGCGATAGTCCTGGGATGAATGCGGCAATTCGTGCCGCTGTCCGGTGTGGTTGTTCGCTTGGACTGGAGATGTTCGGAGTAAGTCGAGGATTCGCTGGCCTGATCGAAGGAGACCTGTTATCACTTGACAACCGAGCGGTTGGTGGAGTGATTGAGCGCGGCGGGACTTTCTTGCGTACCGCTCGGTCGGCTGCCTTCCTTACAAAGAAGGGGCAGGAGCGCGCGCTTGATACCATTAGCACCTGGAGAATTGATGGAATAATCGTTATTGGTGGTAATGGCTCCATGAAAGGAGCCCATTGGCTACAGGAACAGGGTATTCCTACAATAGGGGTTCCTGCGTCGATTGATAATGATATCTGCGGGACAGCGATGGCAATTGGGGTGGACACAGTACTAAACACGGTGGTGGCATCGCTCAACCGTATTCGTGATACCGCCGTCTCTCACGGGCGTGCCTTTGTCGTTGAAGTCATGGGGCGGAATTCTGGATACATCGCCCTAATGGGTGGACTTGCCGGTGGCGCGGAGATTGTTCTTATCCCTGAGGTTTCTCTCTCACTCAAAGAAGTCTCAGCGTTGGTAGAGCAAGGAGTCGCTAAAGGGAAGCATCACTCTATCATAGTTGTCTCTGAAGGATTCACGCCCTCTGGAGAGCATCAAGGCAAGAAGAAAGAAGAAGGATCGGCTGGTGCCTTGGTTAGTAGATACCTAAACGACACAGGTACAATAGAAACGCGCTTGACTATCCTCGGTCACTTACAGCGAGGAGGCTCTCCCACCGCGTTTGACCGCATCCTTGCTTGTCGTTTGAGCGAAGCTGCTGTCGATTTGCTTGCTGGCGGAGCTGGTGGAGTGATGACTGCGCTTGTTGATCAGGAAGTGAAGGCAATTCCGTTTACAGAGCTAAGCAAGGAGCGGCGAAACGTAAATCTTGAGATCTACCGTCTTGTACATAAGCTAGCTAATTGAAGTAATAGGCAATGAGAAACGGGCGAGACAAAAAGCTTCATCTCTCGCACAGACGCAAAGATCGCGGAGAAAGACAAGAATAGGGTTAGAAACAAAGACAACTTACTGCCAAAACAAATACATTGAACCGCAGAGGACGCAGAGGACGCAGAGAAAGGCAAGAATGGGGTGAAGACAAAACCATCTTACCCCTGAAAGCAAGGGCATCTAACGGCGGAGAACAGGGAGGAAAACCGAAAAAGGGGTGAAAACAAAGGTGCTAAGCATGTTTCCTTGGCGAGCTATCGATCACACATCAGGAGGCAAGCCCTGCTAAATCCAATGAATTTCACGAATCCTAAGAGCCTGCTAGATTCTACAATCTTCAAGGCGTACGATATCCGCGGCCTATATCCTTCCCAGCTTGACGAAGATGCTGCCTTCCGCATAGGTTGGGCTTTTGCCAGAAGTGGACTCCTTCGACCTGGAAGACCGGTTGTCGTGGGCAGAGATATGCGTGATAGCTCAACCCCGCTGTTCACCGCACTAGCGAAGGGATTGAATACGGCAGGGGTCAGCGTTGTTGATATCGGTCTTTGTACCACTCCAATGCTCTATTTCGCTGTGAATGTTCTATCTGCCGCTGGCGGGGTTATGATTACTGCTTCCCATAATCCAGCAGGGTACAACGGTTTCAAGTTGACGCGAGAGCAAGCTATCCCGATCAGTACTGATACGGGCCTGGGAAAGATCTGCCAACTGGCGAAAGATGGTTCGATGGAGAAGGCCACACGGGTTGGTTCAATTTGTTGTGAGAACTTGAAGCAGCGTTATTGTGATTTCTTTGGCCAGCGGTTCTCAATAAGGATGGACACTCCCATAGTTATTGATGCTGGGAATGGAATGGCCGGGGCGATCCTGCCGGAGGTGCTTGAAGGACAGAATATCCTTCACGAGGATCTCTTCTTCGATCTTGATGGAGGTTTTCCGCATCATGAGGCCAATCCACTCAAAGAGGAGAACCTACAAGATGTAAAAAGGGTTATGGCAGGTTTTCCCGGTTCGATCGGGATTGCGTTTGATGGTGATGGCGACCGTGTTGGTTTCATTGATGAAACTGGCAAGTTGATTCCCGGAGATCTACTTACCGGGCTAATCGCTGAGCGTGTCTTGCGGGAAAAACGTTCGGGCGCCATCCTTTATGACCTGCGCTCAAGCCGTGTTGTTCCCGAAATCATCCGTGCACAAGGAGGGCGCCCAGTGAAAACGCGCGTAGGACACTCCTTTATTAAGCAGATCATGCGCGATCAACAAGGCTTGTTTGCCGGAGAGCTCTCTTGCCATTTTTACTTCTCAGATTTCTTCTGTTGTGAGAGCGGCATTTTCGCAATGTTGGAACTGCTGCAGATTGTGGCAGACGCGGGAAAAACCTTGGAAGCCCTCGTTCAGCCGCTGCGCAAGTATGCTCAATCAGGGGAAATAAACTTCCCTGTCGTCGATCAGCGGTTGGTTCTGGATAATGTAAGAAAACAGTTCGCAAACGGCAAGATAACTTATCTTGATGGCATTTCCGTTGATTATGAGGACTGGTGGTTCAACCTACGAGCTTCTAACACTGAACCCTTATTACGATTGAATCTGGAGGCCAAGACAGAAGAGCTGATGGAGGAGAAGCTGGCCGAAGTGAGCAGGTTGTTTGAGCGTTCTAAATGAAAAGGAAGAGGGAATGAACTCTTAATCTTTATAAGAGCTAACAGGAGGACAAGCATGAATTTTGCTGTAATCATGGCCGGTGGCCAGGGCGAGCGACTGTGGCCATTAAGTACACGGAAGCGTCCAAAGCAGTTCTTGAACCTCCTTGGAAGGAGGACTATGCTGCAAGAAACGGTTGAGCGGATTGCTCCTCTTATTCCAATTGAGAATACCATTGTTGTTGTTGCGGAGCAGTATGCACCACTAGTTTTGCGACAGCTTCCTTCCTTACCCGCGAAGAATATTGTCGTTGAGCCCATGGCGCGAGGGACTGCTCCCTGCATTGGAGTTGCCGCCCTATGGCTTTCTCGCCTCGACCCCGAAGGAACGATGGTCGTTCTTCCAGCGGATCACGTGATAACTAATAATGTACGCTTCCTGCAATGTCTCAGAGAGGCGATCGCGGCTGCCAGTACAGGGGATTGCCTGATTACCTTGGGCATCGCCCCGGATCATCCTGCAACTGGTTATGGGTATATTAGAGCCGTGAGAGAGCCAACTGCTTCGAATGGTGCAATGAAAGTAGAGGAGTTCACTGAGAAGCCTGATCAAGGAACAGCTACTCGCTTTCTTTGCCAGGGCGATTACTTCTGGAACAGCGGGATGTTTGTTTGGAGGGTTGATACGATCCTGCATGAGATTAAGCTCCATATGCCCAAGTTGTACGAAGGATTGCAGGCGATAAGGGGACATCTTGGAGCAGTTGATGGGCAAGCTGTGCTTAACCAGGTTTACCGCGATCAGACAGCCATCTCTATTGATTACGGAGTAATGGAAAAGAGCAAGCACGTGCAGATGATTCCTACAGGAAACATAGGTTGGAGCGATGTAGGGGATTGGGCGGCCTTGGAGAGAGTGCTGAGCAAGGATGAATGTGGAAATAGTATTCGCGCTTCTCACCTTGGAATCGATACACAGGATAGTATTATTGTGTCTGAAGAGGGGAAATTGATTGCCACGCTAGGAGTTTCCAATCTTGTCATTGTGGACACGGGTAAGGCGTTGCTGGTAATGGACAAAAGCCGTTCTCAGGAAGTAAAAAGGATTGTGCAGATGCAGAAGAAGGAAGATCGATGCGGGCAGTAATCCTCTGTGCTGGCGAGGGAACCAGAATGCGTCCCTTAACCTATTCTCAGGCAAAGCACCTGATTCCAATTGCTAACAAGCCGGTGATAGATCTCATACTTCAGGCGGTCAAGGATGCCGGTATTCGCGAGATTGGTATCGTGGTCAGCCCAGGAGCTAGAGCAGGTTTCAAGAGCTATCTGCAGGATGGATCGCGCAATGACCTTGAGCTGAGTTACATTGTGCAGCAGAAACCAAAAGGGTTGGCTCATGCTGTTCAATGCGCGCAAGGATTCGTTGGCTCCGAGCCGTTCTTACTCTACTTGGGAGACAATCTCCTGGAAAATGGAGTAAGAGGATTGGTAGAACAGTTTCAACAAGGGGACAGCCATGCGTCTATTTCCCTTGTCGAAGTCGATAATCCGCGCAGTTTTGGAGTAGCGTGGCTTGAAGAGGATGAGATTAAGAAAGTTGTCGAGAAACCTGATAATCCCTTAACCAACCTGGCGGTCATCGGTACGTATGTGTTTGATCATCATATTTTTGCTGCTATTGAGAAGATTGGTCCATCAAAGCGTGGGGAGCTTGAGATTACAGATGCCATCCAGCAGTTGATTGATGACGGTTACCGTGTTGTTCCTCATAGGGTTACCGGTTGGTGGAAGGATGTAGGAACTCCCGCGGATATGATTGATGCAAACCAGCTTCTCTTGGATGCAATGATTCCGGAAACCCGTATAAAGGACGGGACTAACCTAGAGGTCAAGGGGAAGAAAGGGCAGAATGAGAACGCCAAAGTAAGGGATTCGAGGCTAATTGCCCCAGTGATGCTGGGAAAAGACGTGGTGATCGAAAGTTCTGTTATTGGTCCTTATGTTTCAATTGGTGATGGCGTGATCATTAGGAATAGCAGGATAGAGAACAGCATCATTCTGGAAAGAGCCGTAATAATGGGCGCAAGAAGCATTGACCGTTCTCTGATTGGCAGGTATGCGGAAGTGAAAAGCATGGGCGATTCTTCTAGCCGGTTTCTACTTGGTGACCACTCTCAGGCTCTCATCTGATCTCAAGTGATTGACCGCGGCATTGAGAAGAGGCAGATGGCAATGCCCTGCTGGCTAGCCAGTTGGCAGGAAGAAATCAGTGAAGGGTGTCGAACTGAATGGTTTGTGAACTGGCAGAATAGGCGATATCTTTCTTTGAGGATTTCACTGCACGACACGATCACCTGGTATTGGTAGCCTAAGAAGGTTCTTCTCAAGGTTCTTCTCAATGTTGTTGGACTGTAACAAAGTTCAGAAAAAGGAGGTGTTGCGATGGATGATACTCAACTGGCTGAGCTGAATAGGGCTGTTTCTGTGCTGCAAAACAAGCTTCCGGTGCTTCCAACAATCGCCATTGTACTTGGCTCGGGTCTTTCTAAGGCATTTGGCGTACCCGGAGGAGGGGTACATATCCCATGTAGTGAGATTCCTGGCTTTCCTGTTTCGACTGTCACTGGGCATACTGACGATTTGTGGGTAGGGGAAATTGAGGGGAAAGCTGTTCTCGTTCAGCGGGGCCGCGCACACTATTATGAAGGTTATCCTCTGGATAAGGTTGTCTTTTCCATTCGTCTGTTTGCGCTCATGGGAATAAAGACGCTTGTTGTCACCAATGCCTCGGGCGCTGTTAACACCGAATTTGCAGCAGGAGACTTGGTACTAATTACTGACCACATTAATATGTTGGGGAGGAATCCGTTACGTGGCAAGAACTCCGAGCAGCTCGGAGTTCGTTTTCCTGATATGTCCGCTGCGTATAGTCCTCGCCTATGTGTATTGGCAAGAGAAGCGGCAACAGCAGAAGGAATTGAACTCAAAGAAGGCGTGTATCTGGCAACGCTTGGGCCTTCCTATGAGACTCCAGCGGAGATCCGGGCTTTTCGCTCGCTGGGAGCGGACCTTGTGGGGATGTCCACCGTTCCTGAGGTGATTGCCGCTTGCCACGCGGGCATGGAAGTGTTGGGTCTCTCCTGCGCAACCAATCTTGCTGCCGGGGTAGATCTAGGGGCCCGTCTTTCTCATGAAGAAGTGATGGAGACAACTTGTCGAGTAGGAGAACAAGTACGTCAGCTGTTGCTTGCTATTATTAGGCGTTTTTAAACAGAGGAAAATACCAACGGGATATGACTTGCACGGCTTGAAGGGGTCTGTATAATTTTGTTGCCAAATCAGGGAAAGAATTTGCCCGCTTTCTGATACTGGCAAATAGCTCTTAAAGGCTTTAGGAGGTCTTTAACTATGGTCAACGGCCCAATGTTTAACCCATTTGAGGTTTCACAGCGACAGCTGGATAAATCAGCAGAAAAGCTTGATCTTGATCCAGATGTACATGCTCTTCTGCGTGAGCCAATGCGAACGCTCGAGGTTCATTTTCCTGTTCGAATGGATGATGGAAAAGCAAGGATGTTCACTGGGTTCCGCGTGCAGTACAATGATGCCCGTGGTCCAACAAAGGGTGGACTTCGCTTTCATCCTGAAGAGACAGTAGATACAGTTAAGGCGCTTGCCGCATGGATGACATGGAAGTGTGCCGTTGTAGATATTCCATACGGTGGAGCGAAGGGTGGGGTTGTCTGTAATCCTAAGGAGCTTTCTGCCTGGGAACTGGAGCGTGTCGCGCGCGGTTATGTCCGTGCTGTTGGTCGTTTCATTGGTCCAGAGAAGGACATACCAGCGCCAGATGTGTATACAACACCACAGATTATGGCATGGATGGTGGATGAGTACTCCACAATCGTTGGCTATAACGCTCCTGGTGTCATCACAGGTAAGCCAATTCCAATTGGTGGATCGCTGGGTCGTGGGGATGCCACTGCTCGTGGAACTGTGTATAGCATCTTCGAAGCCGCAAAGGTCATCGATCTTCCTCTTCAAGGGACAACTGTGGCCATTCAGGGTTATGGAAACGCGGGATTCTTTGCAGCGAAGCTGATGCAGGAGCTTGCTGGCAGCAAGATTGTTGCTGTTACTGACTCACGTGGAGGAGTTTACGCAGAAGATGGTATCGATCCCGAGGCCGCATTCGATCATAAGAAGGTTACCGGATCTGTTACCAAACTTGCTGGCACGAGATCGGTTACCAATCAGGAGCTCCTTGAATTAGATGTGGACATACTGATTCCGGCAGCGATTGAGAATGTGATTACCGAAGAGAACGCTGATGCCGTAAAGGCTAAGATTATCGCCGAGACAGCTAATGGACCTACTACCCCTGAGGCAGATGAGATTCTGTACGGCAAAGGAAAGTACATTATCCCCGATTTCTTGTGCAATGCTGGCGGGGTAACTGTTTCTTATTTTGAATGGGTTCAGAATATCGGCGGATACTACTGGACTCTAGAGGAAGTGCATAGGCGCCTGCAAGAGAAAATGACTCGAGCATTCCATGCCATTCACCAAACGGCACAAGAGAATAACGTTGATAATCGAACAGCTGCGTACATGGTTGCTGTCCAGCGGGTTGCGGAAGCAATGCGGCTACGAGGTTGGGTCTAGACTGTCTTTGCATATTGAACCTAAGAAAAACGTAGGGGGATCTGTCACGATTTATGGATCCCCTTTCTGGTTCCTCGCGGTTAAGGCAAGGTAACCCAAAGAAAGACAGAGAAGACCGTGGTCCAAAGTCCAACGTCCAACGTCCAAGGTCGAAAGACAGTAACCAGTAATGGGTGATGAGTGAAAAGACAGTCGGGAGTCGAGAGTCCAGAAGCAGTCGGCAGCCAAAACCACCTAAATAGTTGATTGGTTGAATGGTAATAATGGTTCGTAGGGTTCATAGAGTTCGTTG
>JAUVYF010000130.1 GCA_030603215.1 Candidatus Bipolaricaulota bacterium | reverse complement strand
TTACTGCTTTCCACCTTGTCTCTATTTTCCGACATCGAGGAAGGGGAATGTCTTATGATCTTCCCTCCCCGACCTCGCCCCGTGTAGTAGTAGGATTGGAGTTACTACATGGGGTAAAGGAGGGAATTAAAGGGAGGGGGGAGAAGAAGACAGTAATGGGTGATGGGTGATGAGTGATGGGTGATTGCGAATGGCGAATGGCGAATGGCGGATATCGGATCTGAAACAGAACTCCTGAAAGGCAAAGATAGAACTCTGAATTGCGAATGGCGAATTTGAAAGTAGAAAACCCGAACCACGAATATTGGAATTGCAGATTCGGGCTTCTCTTCACTGTCTTACCAGGTATGCACTTCCATCTTCGCAATTCGAGACTCGCCCTTATTTCCAATGCCTAAACGGTCTACGTATTCTTGTGTTCAACTAACAACTGATCGCTGTTTACTGAGAACTGATGACTTTCTTTTTCTGGTTTCCTCTGCGGTAAAATGACTTTGTTTCTAGCAGTAAGACATCTTTACTTTTAACCCATCTTCTTGTTTCCTCTGCGGTCAACTGCTTTTCACTGCGGCACCTGTCCTCGGGCATTCGTCATTCCGGCGTACGCCAGAATCCAGCATAATGGTGGTTCTACGTTACCCATTACGCATCACTCATTACTGTTTCTAGACTCCCGACTATCTTCTCTCCTTAATCCGAGAACTTAAACTGTCCTGTTTTAAACAGCTCCAAACAAACCTCAACCACTTCGCTATCATAGAGGATTCCCTTATTCTGGGAGATCTCCTCCAATGCTTGGTCGATTCCTAAAGACGGGCGGTATGGCCGGTAAGAGATCATTGCTTCCACAACATCAGCCACCGCGAGAATACGTGCCTCGGGCAGCATTTCATCTCCCTTAACTCCATTCGGATAACCTGTCCCATTTATGCGTTCGTGATGCTGGAGCACAGTATCGGCAACTGGCCACGGGAACTCTATCGTCTTTATGATGTCATAGGCTGTCTGAGGATGGACCTTGACAAGCTCAAACTCGGTTTCTGTCAGTTTTGCTGGCTTGACTAGGATGTCCATGGGAGTTGAGATCTTGCCGATATCATGAATGATACCAGCTACCCGAATCCCTTTGATCTGCTCTTCCGGAAACCCCATAGCCGCGGCAATAGCACAAGCCAGATCCGCCACTCGCCGCTGGTGACTGGAAGTATATGGATCCCTTGTCGCGACCATCTTTGTCAAAGCCTCAATTGTTCCATGCAGAGTTCTCTGTAATTTCTCGAAAGCTTCCCTGAGCGCTTCCTCAGAGCTCTTGCGCTCGGTGACATCGCGCTGCAGTACGACCATTCTCAACGGTTTGCCAGCATTGTCTCGCTTAAAGACCTTTCCTCTTGCTAGGATCCACCGCCATTCTCCGGACTTGGTTCGCATTCTGAATTCGTCTTCGTAAACAGATGTTGTTCCCTCCAGGTGCGCGTCCAGTATTTCCATTGCTTTGTGCTCGTCCTCTCCGTGCCAAAGACTCTTAAATGAGCTCATCTTTGGTTCTATGTCCTTGGTCGAGTAACCGAGCATTTTGCACCACTGCTCGCTATATATCACTTCGCCAGTCGCGATGTTCCAGTCCCACAGGCCCAAACCAGCGCCAGTCACCGCAAGATCAAGACGTTCCTCACTGTTACGAAGAGCTTTTTCAGTTCGTCCCAGAGCAGCGATTTTTCGCCGCAGTTCCCTTGTGCGCTCTGCTACCAAATCCTCCAATTTCTCCGTTTCATACTTCGTCTGCATTTCCGCGACTTTTTCACTGAGCTCTTCGGAGAACATGCTTTTTGTTAGCTCTGAGTAATCTCTCTGGCTTTTGAGTGCTTTCCGATAGTCTTTCTTCTGTTCGTAGTACAGTGAGAGATAATAATGGTTGTCGCGGATGAGTCCCTTATTCTCAAGATCTTCCGATATTTCTAGCGATTCAGCTATATACGGATATGCCTTGTCGGGCTCCTTGTTCTCTAAGTAGTGCTTGGCGACATTATAACAAGTGAGGGCAATCTCCCACTTGTTATCAAATGTTCTATCAATTTGCAGTGCTTTTAGATGATATTGCAGGGCCTTTTCTTTCTCTCCGGTCTCCAAATAGATATTCCCGAGATTGCAGTATATTTGAGAGATGCTCTGCTTATCGTTTAGTTGTTCCTTTATCACAAGAGCCTTGGAATAGTAATCCAGTGCCCTATCATATTTGGCCATTTTCGCTTCCGCGTTCCCAAGCAGAATAAGTGACTGAGATATGCCTTGTTCATCATAAGTCTTCTCCCTTACCTGTAAGGCCTTCTGAAAGTACTCCAGCGCCTTGCTAAAATTGTCCAGGTAGAAATTGGCCTGCCCCAAGTTGACCAAAGAGCTGGCAATTCCGCTGTTGTTGTCAATTTGCTCCATGATCTTCAAACCCTTCAGGAACCAATCCATAGATTTCTCACTACTGCCTATATTGTTGTAGGCAACGCCCAAATGGTTATAAGCTTCAGCTTTGGATTTCTGGTCATGGAATCTTTCAGACAGATCGATGGCTTGTTCTGCAAAGGCGATTCTATCCCTGGCAGACAAGTCCTCATATGCCCCTGCCAGCTTGTTCAAGACTGCGATTTTTTCTTTATCGGATACACTTGCCAATTCGCTTTCAAGCGCGCGAGTCTCTGTACTCTTCACTCCAGATCTTGACTGTTGGATCATGATAAACCTGCCGATACACGCTCTGCACAGTACAGAGCCAGCTTCATAGCTCTATGCCAGCTCCTATCCCGCCGCTGTCAAGAAGCCAGTTACCAACCCATTTCATTCCAGATCCTCTATCTGAGAATCGTCTTGTCGGGAATCCTCCCATCCATGAAATGCTTGTCCAGCCACCCTGACTTAACGTTATCTCGATTGTCAAAATACTTTACGTAAGGCTTGATATCAAGAACGGGCGTTCCATCAAGCAAATCAACCTCCGTAAAGTGAAGCGTGCCATTCACAATTCTTTTGATCCTTACAACGGATAAGCCAAGATGATTAGGTCGGTGAGGGCTCCGGATCGCAAAGATTCCGTGTTTCTCCTTTTCCAGGTATGGTTGGCCAAGAAGTGTTTCTCGATTCGATAGGTGGAAATAGTAGATGAGAATCGCGTGACTAAAGCCATCGAGGTCCTTCAATCCGGCTCTATATTTCGCTCCAAGCTCTATCCATGCCTCGGCTTCATCCTTGAAACGCCCTTGAATCGGGATTTCCTTTGCCTCTTTGTATGGAGAGTGAACAACGCCAATCGGGAGAACCTCGATCTTTCTCATCCATCCTTCCCCGCCAGAGTAGTCCTTCATCTCAAGCGAGTAAGAATACCGCATCCTGTAACCCAAAACAACGCATAGACCGTCTGGTCGAAAAACAGGGACAGGCTGTTCAGGGACTGGCTGGTTTTTCACCAACCCAAGCGAAAAAGATGCCTGTCCCTCTTTCGAAAACCAGCCAGTCCCTGACAAGCAACGTGATCATCGACGATAATAACGTCGTAGGGGCAGGCCTTGTGCCTGCCCATGCTGTCGTGCCTGCCCATGATGTCGTGTTGTCCGATGATGGATCGATTGTGGGGGCGTCGGACCACGATGTCGTACCGGTCAATACGAGGGCAACCACAAGGGTTGCCCCTACTTTGGGTCATGTGATCGGCACATACAAATCCCTTGTTACCACTCAACCA
>JAUVYF010000122.1 GCA_030603215.1 Candidatus Bipolaricaulota bacterium | reverse complement strand
AAGGAATGACAATGGACAAGGCGATGATTGGCATGTGCGGTGCCTACTGTGGCATCTGTGAATGGAAACCGAAGATGGACTGTCCCGGCTGCCAGGCCGCAACAGGTGACATGTTCTTTGGCGAGTGTACCGTCGCGAAGTGTTGCGTGGACAAAGGCCTCACACATTGCGGAGAGTGTCCCGACCTGCCCTGCACCGATCTCCAGGCAGCGTTCGACAATCCCGAACACGGAGATCATGGAGAACGGCTCATCAATCTTAAGGCATGGGCAAGAGGCGAGGAGACCTACCTCAAACTACGAACTCTGAAAAAGGAAAATGGCCGACCAGATGAATGAACCTTATGAGAATTGACAGGCCAATTCCTGAAGGTTATTCACGACGTTATGCGACTCCATCTGAAGATTAAAAGCGCCATTACTCTTGCCCACTCATATGTTTCCGCAGAAAGTTCATTTGAAGCTGTCGAAGTTCTTCACCTCTATCAGTCAAGTTTATTAAGTGACAAACACCCTCCGCTCTTCGACATACCCTGTTGCAGAGGTGACAATAATCATTGTTAGGTCGCCATCCTACTGGTATTATTAGAGCATGATGGCTGCATTTACACAGTTGAAGGAAAGCGATATTCGAGGAATTGCTGACAGCTACGACCTGACGATGGTCGATTATGAACCTATTGCGGCTGGTACAGCGAATTCCAATTACCTAGTACAGGCACAACAATCCAGCTATGTGCTAACGGTCTTTGAGGACACAACACTTGCCCTGACAGTTGAACATGGGCGGTTGCTATCGCTATTGAAGGAGTACGCATTCCCCTCTCCACGTCCGCTTCTTACTGTCAATGGGGAGATAGCAATAGCGCACAACGACAAACCGGTGATGATGAAAGAGTATGTGGCTGGGCGAGTGTATCGGTATCCAGATAAGACGATGCTGCATCAAGTAGGGACGGCAATGGCAAAGCTACACCAGGTGCCGTGGCCGGATTTCTTGTCAAATAGGCGGCCATATGGTGTGCAAAAGTTTTCAAGTATCCAGGGACAGAAAAACGATGCAGAATATGAGGGTTGGATAGCCAAGCGACTTCCTTATCTTGAACAGCAGAAACCACAAGGGCTGCCGCGAGGATTGATACACAGCGACATATTCTATGACAATGTACTGTTTGAGGGCACGAGACTGGCAGCCATTATCGACTTTGAAGATGCGACCTGCAAAGACAAGGTGTTCGATCTGGGGATGGGGATTGTCGGATTGTGTGGGAAAGGGCAAGGGGTGGTGCTTGAGAAAGCGCGAGCGTTGGTGAAAGGGTATGAGCAGATCCGGGAGTTGGAGGAAGGAGAGAAGAGAGCTCTGCAGTTGTATCTTGAGTATGCTGCGGTAACGGTCTCCTGTTGGCGGTATTGGAAATACCATCTCGATGCGCCAAGTGTGGAAAACGCTGACAAACATTGGCAAATGGTACGCGTGGCAGAGGCAGTACAAGATATCCCGAAAGGAAGATTCTTGGAGATAGTTTTCAGTTGAATTATCTGAGCTCGGGCAGCCTAAGCAAGCGGGGTCAAGTCTTGCAAATGAACACCTGGTAGATTCCGGGGCCGCATACCATATTTCGTTGGAACAGTTCATTGGGTTCATAGAGTGCGTTGGGTTGAGAAGACAGTCGAGAGTCGGCAGTCGAGAGTCGAAAAGCGGTGAAAGGCAAAGAAGCCAGAACTGAACAGTTATGACCGATAACTGATACCTTCCTTTCCTGAAAGCTGACTGCTGAAAGCTGCTCTTCTTGCTGATTGCTGAGCGCTGACCGCTGTTTGCTGGTAACTGATAACTGATCACTGAGAACTGAGAGCTGAGAGCTCTGAAAAACCCTGTTTACTGTGAATTATGCCAATCTTGCCTGTCAAGGCCGGCAGCCGCAAATCCAGTACTAGTCTCTGCGTACACATGTTGGCGAAATCCACTGCTCTCGCACAATCCGGGGATAACAGGGGGTTTTTCAGAGGTCTCAGAACTGTCTACTGATAACTGCTTTTCACTAATTCCTCGAGGAGCAGCCTGAAATAAGGTTTGTATCCCTCGCATTCCAGTTCGATCACCGTGTCAAGGATCTTTCCCTTCTCTTTCTTGCCCGCTCGCTTGTGGTCAAGCGCTTGTAGTCGAGCGCCAATTGTCCGTTACCGCCTGTTCTTTTATTCATGGTTAGCCCCATCGGTATCTCCTTGCTCACAGAGCACTCACAGAATGACTGTGTTAGAAGACAACTGTAGCCTTCACCCCGTGAAATACAAACAGAAGAAGATTGCACAGGGCAGGCCCCGTAGAATATCCTTCACCCTGTGGAATATCCCCATCTTTCTTATCCCATAGGGCAGGTCTTTACTTATTCCACGGGGCAAACCTCCCATTTCGAGTACATTTCCTAGATGAGGCAACAGGGAGTGTAGCCCTGCCCCCAATTTTGTCATAACGCGGAGGCGCTGAATCTCGTACCTTACACGAAGCTCACCTACCAGGCATACATGGTAGGAATGAATAAGGAGGTAACCTTCGACGCCTTGAGCTTATACAATGAGGGTGGTGAGATCGTCGATCATACCTGTCTCTCAGTGGGTGCACACGGGAAGAAGACCTCCGGCAACTTGACAGTGATCAACGCCAATGACAAGGGTGTGAGTTGTTAAGAACACCTAGGTCATTGACTGTAACGGCTGGGCGGGTAGACGCTACGCGACCGGAAAGACTCACCCGTTTATCGTTGACCAACAGGCTATTCGCGGCCTCCTTGTGACTGTGTCGCTGGCCTCACTCCTTTTACGCACAGGCACTGTGCGGGGCAAACTCGGGTGCACTTTCCGCACAATAAGCATTCGCTCGCAGCGACCGTTCCGCCTTCCATTGCACCACTCGGACACTCCCTCGTGCACAGGTTACAACTGACGCAGCTCGTGTTTGCACGAATGCGAAAGAGAGAGAATCGCGACAAAAGCCAGAGGAAAGCCCCAAACGGACAGAGCGTCCGGCAGAACGGCCGATAGAAAAAGACAGAGAGGAGGGCAAAGAAGACGGTGGCCCCGATCGTCATCGGTGTCCCTCCCCAGGAGAAGAGGGGCTTAAGCGGGGAGTAATTCTGCAAGACCACACTTCCTGTGACAAGGACGCGCACGACAAGGTAGATCAAGAGAACGTACTTCAGTTTCGCAAGGATGCTCATCCACTTTGAAGGGATCCTCCACGCCCACTTACGTACGTGGAGAAGCTCCTGTGCCGCCCCGAACGGGCAAATATACCCGCAGAAGAGACGCCCCATTATCAGGGCAAGGACCACCGGAACCAGAAAGAGAAACAGATAACCGGTGTTCGCCTTGAGGAAGATGTTCTGCACCGCCGCTGTTGGGCAGAGAAACCCACCCATGACAAATCCCAAGATGATCACCGACGCGAGGAGCAGCCAGCGCCGCAGCCTGTACTTTTGAAGGACGATGATCACCGTGGCGAGCACGCTGAACAGACCGAGCAAGATGAGTTCCAAACCCTGTTCGTGGATGAAGTAGCTCGTCTGTTCTGACGATTGTGTCTCCGGCCCCTGAAAGGTGCGGCTCTCATCGCTTGTGCCAAAGCTATCCCTAGTGCCAAAACCGTCCGCAAGGAGAACGGAGCCCACAACCAGGATAAGGAGCAAGGCTCCACCTACCACCCCCACGGCCATCTTCTCCATGTTCATCCTCTATTGCGAAGAGTCCTTTACCACCAAGTGATCGAACCGGTAGAGAAAGTCCTCGCTTACCAGAAGGAGCGGATTTGCTCCCTCTCCACCCGGAGTATAGTACAGGCGCGCCTCGCCAAGGTAGTCTTCCAGCCTGCTGCGGATCGTCGGGAGCAACGCCTGAACATCGCCAACCGTGAGGGGGTTTCCCTCAAGACGGATCGTCCCGACAACTGTCTTTACAAAGAGGTCCGCCTCCAGCTCAAACGGATAGGTCCCCGAAAGCGCCTGCAAGAAGATCCCATCCGCCGTTCCTTCGGTTATGGTAACCGGTAGAATTGCTTCTTCGTACCCTTCTGTGGAACAGGTCTTTGAAATCTTCAAGAAGCCCGCCCCCAGCACACTCAAGGAAACCTTGAACCACTTCTCATACAGCTGCGGTGAAATTTCCTCCCACGGTGTTTCCCCGAGGATTTGTAGG
>JAUVYF010000004.1 GCA_030603215.1 Candidatus Bipolaricaulota bacterium | reverse complement strand
ACATTAATATCTTTAATGCTGGACCTGTTTTGTATTTCGACATTTTTTCCCCGTTTGTGCTGATTGGACTGTTTATAGCCAAGAACATTGTCTAACCAGTCGCTCAACCCGACCTGCGGCACGCGGCGTACCTACTGTCATCTCCTGCTCCCCACGACAACCTCCTCGAGATCGCTCGCCCTAGACCACTCAAAAGTTCGAAAGTCGTCCAGTAGGGGGTACCAGCTGCTCTCAGGTCTGGCAGGTGAGAAACCATAGGAACCTGAGGAATTCGAGGAATGCAACGCTATTCCATGAACCACTGATTAACACTGATGTACACCGATTGATGCTTGTTCACAAGAATAGTTTTCTCCTAAGTTGATCCGTGTCCATCCGTGGTCAAGCTTTGTCCGTGTACATCCTTGTAATTTTGCATTTGAAATGCATAATTGTATGTTTGAGGAGGTTTAGAGAAATTGGCCAGATATATCAATCGATCGCTTGAACCTGTTATAGAGCAAGCCACGCGGGAGTTTCCGGTCGTGGTGTTAATCGGGCCGCGTCAGTCGGGTAAAACGACACTGCTTAAGCACCTCTTCGAAGGGGATTTTGGTTACGTTTCTCTTGAGCCTCCGGATGTTTGTACAGCAGCGCAGACAGATCCTCGAGCTTTCATTGAAATGTTCCCCCCGCCCGTAATCTTTGATGAAATCCAGTACGCACCAACGCTCCTCCCCTATATTAAAGAGCGGGTTGACGCTCGACGGGCTCAAAGCGGACAGTACCTTCTCACCGGATCGCAGAACCTGCTCCTCATGGAGCAAGTGACGGAGTCGCTTGCCGGTCGTAGTGCGATATTGCGACTGATGCCCCTTACACAGCGAGAGACTCTTGGTGATCCACATGCGGTGTTCCCTTGGGAATCGGACAAACGAGCGTTGTCACGCAGGGAGATCTCCTATCGCGATTTGTGGAAGAGCTTTCTACGGGGCGGCTATCCAGAGCTGGTTGCAGATCCGAGCCGCGATCCCTTTCTCTGGCACTCAAGCTATATTCAGACTTACTTGGAGCGCGATGTCCGTTCGCTCAGGCAGGTGGGAGATCTCACCTTGTTTCAGAACTTCATCCGAGCGCTCGCTGCAAGGAGCGCTGGGTTGCTGAGCTTGACTGAACTCGCGCGTGACCTTGGCATAGCGGTCAACACAGCAAAAGCTTGGTTATCGATATTGGAAGCAACGTTCCAGGTAACGGTCCTCAGACCGTACTTCGCCAATGTAGGAAAGCGCATGGTTAAGACCCCGAAGATCTTCTTCAATGATGTTGGCACACTGTGCCGCCTTGTTGGACTTAGGGATCCTGAGCACGCCGCGGCCGGCCCCATGGGAGGGGCGATTTTCGAAACGGCGGTGATAGCGGAGCTTGTCAAATCTTATTTCCACCGGGGTGAGGATCCTAAGATCTATTTCTGGCGGACTTCTTCGGGGGTAGAAGTGGATATCCTGATCGAGGCCAATAGAAAGCTTATTCCCATCGAAGTCAAGCTCTCCGCAACGCCACGGCCTCGTATGGCTGCAAGCATTAAGAGACTCCGGAGCGACCTCGGGAAACGTGTGCTACCCGGATACGTCGTCCACCCAGGCCATGTCCGGTTGCCACTAGGAAAGGGAGTAGTAGCACTGCCTTTCGCGGACTTATAAGAATTTGAACTCTTGAATTCGAGGGACGCAAACCCTATTTCCTGAACCACAGATTATCGCAGGTATCAGTTACCAGGTATCAGGTATCAGTGTTCTGTTCGCGCTTCCTACTCAACGAACTCTATAAACTCTCTTCATCTGTGTATATCCGTGTCCATCCGTGGTTAAGCTTTGCCCGTGTACATCTGCGGTTGGAACTCGAGGGACACAACCCCTATTTCACGCTGCTCCTAGATGAATCAAGCTAGAAGCAGGTATTAGCAAGAAAGGCAGTTTTCAGTTATCAGTTTTGAGAGCTCTGAAAAACCCCTGCTGTCCCCAGATTCTGCAAGAGCGATGGGTTTCGCCAACATGCGTAAGCAGAGACTAGTACTGGATTGGCGGGTGCCGGCCTTGACAGGCAGGATTGGTAGAATTCACAGCAAACAGGGTTTTTCAGAGGTCTCAGTTCTCAGTAGTCAGTTCACGCTTCCCATTCAACCAATAAACCAATCGACTATTTAACTCGCCTTTTCTCGACTCCCGACCATGTTTTCAACCCAATGAACTCAACGAACTCAACGAACTCTTTTCTCTACTCAACCAATCAACTACTCACCTGGTCTTCTGTTGTTTTCGATTATCGACTCCAGACTGCTGACTCCCGACTTTGGACTGGTCCTATCTTACTCATCACGGTTTAGGGTTATGCGTCCTCGGAATTCCCGTGCCTGCTGCTACCGCTTAGATTGATCACATAGTACAGGCTGAACGGCTCTGGGAGCAGAGTATCGTCTTCACGACCTCTACTCAGTGAAGGGGAGCCTGCTTGTCGAGTTCACCCTTCACCCAAGTGATAAAGCTTTGGGCCTGTTCAATGAGTGTTTCCGCCTCAATTCTGGTGATGAGTCCGGCAGTCTCGTAGACGGCTTGGTGGCGTTTCACCCGCATCCGATCGAAGAAATCAACCAGCGTTCTTCGATCCTCTTCGGCGACCGCGCAGAGGAAGGCGAATGTGTTCTTGTGCCCTTCATGGCTTGACGGTCGAAACCCACGAGAGAACATCAACGCACGTGAAGCCTGCAAGACGCTGTTGTAGGCAATGGAAAACGCCCAATCAGGATCACGTTTCAGCATGTACTGAGCGGAGTCGATATCGCTCTCTGCCCGGGCAATCACCGCCAGGATGTCTGCCGAGGCGATCTTCTGGCGATAGATCCTGCGCTCCTGCAGAAGTCTGTCAAGTTTCATCGACCGCTCCCATCACCATCAGCTTCGGGCCCTCAAGAACAGAGGAGAGGAAGCCATTTCTGCTGTTTCGCCGATCTTGGTACTCTTCGCGCGAGAGCAGCGAGTAGTTGACAGTTCGACAAAGCTCGCTTTCCGCACGCGAGATGGAGGCGTGGAGGGCAACTGCGTCCAAGCTCCCGATGATCATCAGGTCGATGTCGCTGTCCGCTGTTTGCTCTTGCCGGGCGAAGCTGCCGAACACAAACGCGTCCTGAATGTGGTCCCGGTGCTCTTCGAGTGCCTTTTGCAGTACGTCAACGGCACCTGTGGTCTTGGCGGCTATGCTCTTAAGTTCCTCGAAGATTGACGAACGGGGATTCGCGCGGTAGTACTTTTGCCTCCCATCGCGCTCGAAGAGGAGAATACCGAGCGACTCCAGCTGGGCCAGCTGACGGCTGAGATTTGTTGAATCCTCGTGAAGTAGCCCTGTCAACTGCCGGATGTAGAAGCGCTCGTCCGGATGGGTGAAGAGCCAGCCAATTACCCGTGCTCGCAATCTCGATCCTAGTAGCTGTTCAAGCATCTGCCCCTCCAATTGTAGTGTCTTTCACTGCATACGCAGTACATTCTACTGCTAATGGAGCGGCTGTCAATCCAAGAGCAAGGACCCGGAATTCCCATGTCAGTCGTCTGTACGAGCGGGTGAACGTCGAACAGGCCATCAGAAGGCGATCGGAGCCGATGGTCACAGACCTCATCTCAGGGTCCTTCTTGGGGAATCAAGTTAGAAGCAGATACTAGGTACCAGGTATTAGGTATCAGGAAGAAAGGAAGCTTTCAGCCTTCAGCTATCAGGGGAGAAAGCTATCAGCGCTCAGCTTTCAGCTCGCGATTCCTTACTGAACCAATCAACTATTTAACTGCTTCACCCAACGAACTCTATGAACTCTCTTGATCCGTGTATATCCGTGGTTAGTGTCCATCCGTGTTTGAAGGGTCACGTCCTGCAACTCAACGTGCACGGCTTTTGCACGTCTTTTCCCATTTGTTGATCCTCCAGCTGATGGTTGCGTAGTGAAGGCCGAGATGCTGTGCTATCTCCCTCTGGGTGTATCCGTAGTCCCGGTACGGTTGATAACAACCAGGTATCCCTCCTTCTCCAGAACGATTGCTTTGAACCTACCCTGAAACAGGTGACCAACTTGCATGTGATGCCGATTGAATGCCTGCGTGTATGCGTCAACGTAGCCTTGTTTGTTATCAACGTCCCGACCGAGTGCTTTGAAGAACGGATTGACAAATTCAGGACGCAGCTGTGTTTCGTTGTACTGCATAGAACAACATGAGTCCCGATTGTGCTGGAATAGCTCGATTAGTGTGAGTATTTCTTTAGGTGGGGCATTTGTCTTATGTTTCATGTAGCGCTACAGCACTGTAGGCAATAGCTTCTCGTAGCGCAATTAATTGAGATCTTCAGTCGTGAGGACTAAGTTTCACAAGTGAAAAACAGATTCCAGCCTAGGGGCTTTCAACGAACGATCAGTTTTGAAGGACGGAAGGGTTTAATCACAACGTTCAGCAGAACGACACCTGCAACAGCAAATATGCCCAGACGTGTCCCCGCTGTCTGTGTGAAACTCAGTCTGTCGAGAACAGGCTGGACTTGCTCATCGAACGTAAGAAGGACGAAGGAAAGGATCATCGCGGTCATGAAGAAACTGGCAATCTGCACCTGAGAGCCGCCTTGCGCAGTGGCCACATGCAGCGAGATGAGAATCCCAGCACTACCCACTCCAAACAGCGAGGAACCCAGAAATTGATATCTCCCAATAGTCGTGTTATATTGTGCACAGAAACATACCTGTCTGGGGTGGTTTTTATGGCACGGAATATAGCTGAGTTGGGACCCAAAGAGGCGGAGTTTCTCGTTCGTATGGCGGCTGAGAAGAGCGGGATCTTCACGTTCAAGGAAGCGCACGCGTTTTGGCAAAACCGTGCCTACACGACCAAGGTGCTGCACCGTCTTCTAAACAAGGGATGGCTTGAGCGCTTGACACGTGGAACATATATGGTCATTCCCTTGGAGGCCGGTTTACGGCGGGAATGGTCCGAGGAAGGGCTGGTCATCGCACCGTACCTTGCCAAACGTGTTGCTGTGGCATATTGGTCTGCCCTTCATTACTGGCACATGACTGAGCAGATGCCGCGGGTGATATTCTTACAGACACCTGAACGTACCTCCCAACGCGTGAGAAAGAGTTTGGGGATCTCCTTCCGCTTTGTGACCGTGAGAGAACGCAAGTTCTTCGGCATTGCCACTAGTAGCGTTGATGGTCGAAGCGTCCTAGTCACAAACCGAGAAAAGACCCTGATAGACGCGGCGGATCGTCTGGACCTTAGCGGTGGAATTGCACAGCTTGCTGAGGCGCTGCGCGGATCCTGGAACGAGATCGATTGGAAGCAGATTGATGCCTACTTAGAGCAGTTTCGCGTGGGAGCGGTTGTTAAGCGTTTGGGCTATCTAGTGGAGACAATGAACCTTCCTATTCCCAAATTGAAGGAACGCCTTGATCTCTGGCAATCCCATCTCTCTGCTGGCGTCTCGCTGCTCGAGCCGGGATCCGGGAAAGAGGGAAAGATCGTTTCCAAATGGCGGCTGCGAATAAACTCCTATATCCCTGGCATTAGGGATAACCAATGATTCGTGAAGCGGAGCTCCGGCGACGCGCTGCGAACCAGGAGATTGATCCAATGATCTTGAACCTGGATTATGCCTTAGGATGGTTCTTAGCCGCTCTATATGCTGCTAATCATCTGAAAGATCGTCTTCGTTTCAAGGGTGGCACGTGTCTGCGCAAGGCGTATTTCTCCCAGCACCGCTTCTCTGAGGATCTGGACTTCACCGCTACCACAACCATGAACACAAAGAGCTTGAAGCCGCGGGTAGAACAAGCAGCACAGTGGTGTGAGGAAAGAGGAGGGCCTGATTTTTCTGTTAGAACACCTCGTTTCGAGGAAATCTCCGATGAGTATGGTGTAGAGACGTTGCAGGCAAGGATCTACTTCAGAGGTCCACTGCGCTTTGCCGGTTCACCCCAGGCGATTCGGTTGGATATCACGGGAAAGGAAAGCCTCATCCTCCCTGTTGAAAAGCGCTCGTTGATTCACCCTTATTCCGACGCCCACGCCCTAGGTCAAGCCATTCTGCCATGTTACTCACTCGCTGAAATGCTTGCCGAAAAGATCCGTGCTGTTGGTGGACAACGCCGATTCGCCATCTCGCGCGATATCTACGACATTCATATTCTCATGAAAAAAGGGGTTAACATCACAGCTATTCTTCCCCTCCTCAAAGAGAAGTTTGCTGCAAAAGGGCTTGATGTAGGGCAGCTGAGTTTAACAGCAATTTGTGCCCGACGTGCCGAGTTTGAACGAGATTGGAAGCGGAATCTGCTCTACCTGCTTCCCCATGGCCAGGAAGTCTCTTTCCTCGATGCGTGGAAGACCACACTCGCGCTCCTGGAGCGAGCGGAGGTTGGGGCATCCTAAACCACGAGGATTTAAAGGTTCACGTCTTGGAAAGCGCCGTCAAAGCTACAAATGTCTTCCAACACTTGACAGAGACCTCGTAACCGAAGGTTCCCTTTGTTGCCGAACCATACCATTTGACCCATTCCGATAGGAGACTTTATCAGGATTTCTAAGCTTTTTGGCTGTGTTCGCTCTGGACCGTTTGCTCAGCGCGCATAGAGTGGCTCTAACACTTTAGGCTTCGGCCACTCAAAAGTTCCAAGGTTGTCCACTACTCCCAAGTCTTTAGCTCAAGGGAAGAAGACAAAGGTGAGAAGCACAAAAGAGCAAAGCTAGGGCACATCAAAAGAGCAAAGCTATTCCCATTGAACTTTTCGTCATAATGTACAAGAAGTTAGCTAATTGTTTCAGCCTACGCGTGGGGGAATCTAAAAACAAATCGAAGAAGTGCTAATCTTCAAGAAAGGTAAGCAATATTCGAGTGAATCTTTCTGGATATTGATACATCACGCCATGTCCACCCCCTTCTAACTGGATAACCCAAGATCCAGAAATACGTTTGGCAATCATAAGAGCATTTTCAGGAGGAGTAAGCACATCGTCAGTTCCTGTTATAATCAACGTAGGTTGAGTGATCTTCGGCAATCGACTATATGTACCGCTCCACTTTTCCCAAGCTTCGTACTGACGCTCAATGTTCTCAGCGGGACTCGTCTCAGTCGGAATCGGGAAATATGTACTGGGATCAGGATGATCTTCCAGCCACTTTTTGGGGAAAAGCATCTTAAAAAGTTGCTCCTCCCTGTTGCCGGTAGTATCTGATACATCAGTAAGTACAGCTAGTACTTCCGGATCGGGGTATATGGCTTCTTGTCCTCCACAATCTGCAGCATAGAGGATAAGTTTACCAACCTTTTCAGGATATTTAAGTGCAAGCTCTTGGGCGATATAACTACCCATAGACCAACCAGCTACGTGGGCATGATTTATATTGAGGGTGTTCATGAGATCGGCAGTATCTTCTGCGAATAATTCGATGGTAAATTCCTTATCTGAAGCGGTTGTTTTTCCCATTCCACGATTATCGAATATGATCACCCTGTAATGTGAGGCAAGACCTGCTAACACTTCTGGGCACCAGAGATCCATTGTGGCGCCGTAGCCTGTTATCAATACAATTGGTTCCCCTTCACCAAACATTTTGTACCCAACATCGATGTCTCCCACCTGCACGGTTTTTGATTCCATTTCTGCTATTGCCTCTTTGCTCAATGAGGTCTTCTGTGCACAACTTCCCAGTATCGATGTCACGATTAAACTCAATATTACCACCAGAATAGAAAATACTTTCATAGCACTGTCTCCGTTGGAACTATGTCCTAGCCTTCTCATTAGGACTATGCTAGACCCCTTGCATCCTGGCTGTCAACACTCCATCTTTATTAAGGAGCGACGCATATGCCAGATTGTACAATAAGGTGACAATTCAGGCAATTGTTCAGTGCGCTCCGCTTACAGACTAAACAATCCAGGCTACTGTATAATTAAAGATGATAGCGATGATTATTCGAGAGACAAGGGCCAGAAGTATCTTATCCCGATCTAAGGTATATGAGTACACCATCAATCCCTATGTAGGTTGCCAGCATGCCTGTACTTATTGCTATGCTCGCTTTATGAAGAGGTTCAGTGGGCATAAGGAACCCTGGGGTCAGTTCGTTGATGTGAAGATTAATGCTCCAGACTTATTACAGGAGGAAGTAAAAAGAAAGCCGGCTGGCAGGGTTTGGATAAGCGGAGTATGTGACCCATATCAACCAATAGAGAGAAAGTACGAGCTAACCAAGATGTGCGTTGAGATATTGATTCAACATGATTGGCCAATCACAATCCAAACAAGGTCCGCACTAGTATTGCGGGATCTGGAATTACTGAAAGGGTCCTCCACGGTTGAGGTTGGCATGACCGTGACTACAGGGGATGAAAAGATAAGACGTCTGTTTGAACCATACGCTCCCCCAATTAAGGAAAGAATAAGCGCGCTTGGAGAGCTACATTCGGCTGGGATTAGGGCTTTCGCAATGATTGCACCAATGCTTCCCAAGGCGGAGGAATTGGTTGATATTCTTGATGGGAAAGTGGATTACGCTTTGATTGACAAAATGAATTATCACCATGCCGACTGGGTTTATCGGGAATACCAATTAGAGAGACCGTCCCTATTCTTGAAAAGCCAGGAGCTCTGCTCTGGCTTAGAGAAATGTGGCATCAGTTGCCGAGTACTCTTTTGATAAGTACCATGCAATTCAAGGCTTTCAGTATTCAGTAATCAGCAAAGGAAAGGAATCTTTCGGGAAGAAAGGCAGTTGCCAGGAATAAAGGCAGTTATCAGTTTTCAGGTCTCACTTCGCGGTTCCTACTCACTCTACAAACTCCACGAACCCGACAAACTCTATGAACTCTTGCTAGCGAACCATGTATGCGGTCCCTTGACATAATTAGGGAGGAAGTGTATAGTACAACAGTCATGAAGTGGTATAAGCGTAGATGTTTCTCTTGTTTGCGTAGACGTACGGTCGGGTAGCACCCGAGCCGTATGCTTCTTTTTCCCCTTTTTTTCTAGGTTTACTCTTACGTATACGGTTGAGGTTGTTGCCCGGCCCGCCGATTCTTTTCACAGCCATCAGGTTATCTTGTCCGACCAAGTGGCTCTTTCCTTAAATAAAGATGAAGTCTCATAGACCATATAGAAGCACTTTAAAGGAGCCTAAGAAATGAAGAAAATCGACAAAGTGGTGTTAGCTTACTCCGGAGGGTTGGATACCTCGGTTATTGTTCCATGGTTAAAGGAAAACTATGACTGTGAAGTAATTGCCTTTACTGCCGATGTAGGACAGGGGAGCGATGAACTAGTAGGGTTGGAGGAAAAGGCCATTGCTAGTGGCGCAAGCAAGGTTTACATTGCCGATTTGCGTGAAGAGTTTCTCACCGAATACGCGTTCCCCACACTGCAGGCGGGTGCCATCTATGAAAGACTTTACCTTTTGGGTACAGCTACTGCTCGTCCCCTCATTGCTAAGTACATGGTGAAGACCGCCAAAGAGGAAGGGGCCGACGCTGTAGCACACGGTTGCACGGGCAAGGGTAATGATCAGGTACGCTTCGAGCTCACCTTTAAAGCCCTTAACCCTACACTGCAGGTGATCGCTCCGTGGCGCGAGTGGAAGATCCGCTCTCGTGAGGATGCACTAGCCTATGCCCGTGCTCATAGCATTCCAGTGGCAACAACAGAAAAATCCATCTACAGTCGTGATCGCAACATCTGGCACCTGAGTCATGAAGGCGGCATCTTGGAAGATCCTTGGAACGAGGCAGAGAAAGAGATGTACTGCCTCACCACGCCGCCAGAGGGTGCGCCTGATGACCCCCATTACTTGACCATTGGTTTTAACAAGGGTGTGCCAATCGCTGTTGATGGCGATCCGCAGGGACCAGTGGAACTCCTCACCCACCTCAACGAACTGGGTGGTGCCCATGGGGTCGGTCTTGCTGACATGGTGGAGAACCGCCTGGTGGGCATGAAATCGCGGGGCGTGTACGAGACCCCTGGAGGAACCATCCTCTATACCGCGCACCAAGGGCTGGAGAGCATTTGTCTGGATCGGGAAACCCTACATTACAAGGAACTAGTCGGCCATCGCTACGCTGAATTGGTGTACAACGGTCAGTGGTTTACGCCACTGCGTGAGGCCATAGATGCCTTCGTCGCTACGACTCAGGAACGGGTGACTGGGACCGTGCGTGTCAAGCTATACAAGGGCAGTTGCACCGTAGTGGGCCGCAAATCACCCTTTAGTCTCTACCGCGAGGATTTTGCCACCTTTGGCCAGGACGACGTCTATGACCAGAGTGACGCAGAAGGCTTCATCAATCTGTTTGGTTTACCTCTCAAGGTTAGAGCGCTGATCGACATGGAAAACGGAGGAATGTCAGAACTAGAGTCACCCGACTACAGCCACTTCAAACGAGACTAATGCTGGGTTACAGCCCGCAAGGAGGAGAAAACGTGACACTTTGGGGAGGGCGTTTTACATCAGCAACCGATGAGTTGATGAGACACTTTGGCGACTCCATCGGATTCGATCGGCGCATGTACGCTGCCGATATTCGAGGGAGTATCGCCTATGCCAGTGCCTTGGCACTCGCGGGCATCATTACCAAAGAAGAACGTAACCAAATTATCGCTGGCCTGGAGCAGGTTCGTACCGAATTCGACACCGGCGCCTTTCAGACCAAGCCGGGCGATGAGGATATTCACACTGCCGTCGAGCGGCGACTTGAGGAGCTGATGGGCCCGATAGCAGGCAAGCTGCATACCGGTCGTTCTCGTAACGATCAGGTGACTACCGATCTCCGCCTCTACTTGTTGGACACAATAGCGGTCTTGAGACAGGCTTTGATCGAATTACAGGTGGTCGTTGTCGAGAAGGCTGAGAGTCACCCGGACATTGTCATGCCAGGTTACACACATCTACAACCAGCACAACCAGTGCTTTTCAGCCACTGGCTGATGTCGTTCTTTTGGAAGTTTCAACGTGATCACGAGCGACTAACCAATTTAACAGGGCGCTTGCGAGTCTGTCCACTGGGGTCGGGGGCGCTGGCCGGGAATCCATTCAACATAGACCGCAGGACACTGGCCGCCGAATTGGGCTTCGCTAGCGTAAGCGAGAACAGTATGGATGCAGTGAGCGACCGAGACTACGTTGTCGAATTCTTGACTTGGGCTGCCTTGGTGCAGGTGCACCTCAGCTGCCTGGCGGAGACTCTCATTATATGGTCCACACGCGAGTTTGGCTTCGTGGAAATAGCTGATGCTTACAGCACTGGCTCCAGTATCATGCCCCAAAAGAAGAATCCCGACTCGCTGGAGTTGATACGAGGTAAGAGCGGACGAATAGTGGGCCACTTAGTGGGGCTACTGACGACGCTTAAGGGGCTCCCATCAACCTACAACAAAGACCTACAGGAAGACAAAGAGGCGGTTTTCGACGTGATCGATACGCTCAAAAAGGAGCTTCCTATCGCAGCTGGGGTGATTCACACTATGCAGGTGAATGCGGCACACATGGCCGCCGCGTGGGACGATAGCCTTCTCGCAACAGACCTTGCAGATTACTTGGTGCGTAAAGGCCTACCATTCCGCCAGAGTCATCACTTGATAGGTCTGGCCGTGAGGCGATCCGAGAGGTTGGCGGTATCACTGAAAGACTTACCTCTAGTCGATTACCAGGCCATCCATTCGGCCTTTAGCGAAGACCTGTATGAGGCCCTCGATTTCCAGCGGTCGGTAGAAGCGAGGGATACACAGGGGGGTACCGCTCCGTTAGTGGTCCGTGCTCAGATTGAGAAAGCCAAACAGCTACTTGCTCAAAGAAAACTAACAACAAGGAAGTGAAGTCATGCGGAGACTGGGTCACACCTTCATTCTTGTTGTTCTTTGTCTTGGGCTTGGCATATCATGACAGGGCCATTGCGACTGGAATACGAGGCTGCCATCCACCATGTCACCAGTCATGGCAATGCACACGAAAACATCAGAACATGAACCACGGATTAACACTGATGTACGCTGATCTCAACCCTCTTTCAGTTATCCATTATGATTTCTTAATCCGTGTAAATCCGTGTCCATCCGTGGTTAGTGACTGTCAGTGTCCATCGGTGGCTGGAATACTCCACCATCAGGTTCATAGCCAACCGCACCGGTAAGTCGGAGAAAGACCAAGAATCAGGACGTGAGTCCAATCCCCGTTACTGAAGAATACGATGGTAGACTCCAGAAAACCGTTTGGCGAAGTTGTGTTGCCTCATTTAAAAAGTACTCGAAATGATATTCGTGGCCTGTCTTGAGGTAGTCAAGTGACTACATCTATCTCACAGGCGACTGTACGGTACCCACTGTTATGCCCTGCTCCCGACAACAAGCTGCCCAAGATCGCTCGCCTTAGGGCACTCAAAAGTTCCAAAGTTATCCACTACTCCCAGGAAAAGAAGCTTTCAGCTGTCAGCAATCAGCGATCGGCTTTCAGGAAAGAGCTATCAGCGCTCAGCTGTCAGCGATCAGCTTTCAGTTCTCCATTTTCGACTCCCGACTCTCGACTCCCGACTATGTTTTCAACCCAATGAACTCTATAGACTCAACAAACCCAACGAACTCAACCGACTCTCGACTGTGGGGTCTGGCTTATCGATATGCCGCGTTTGCGGCTGGGATTGTCTCAGAGAAGGAAATGAGTATCATCTTCCTAGGAATTCTCTCCGCTATTAGCTGATCGGAGAATGGTCCCAGAGGAGAGAATATCAAGACTAAGAACCTGCTCTCAGAAGTATGAGTGCAATTGAGTAAAGGAGGAGAATATGCCCAGAGGAGATGGAACAGGACCCGCCGGCGCCGGACGAGGAACAGGATTTGGTCGTGGCCAAGGCGGCCAAGGCCGCGGACGAATGGGAGGAAACAGCGCTGGCGCCGGACCGTCCGGCTACTGCGTCTGCCCACACTGCGGGAAGAAGATCGCCCACCGTGTCGCGTCCCCTTGCTATCAGATAGATTGTCCAAAGTGTGGAGCAAAGATGGCGCGTGAATGAACCAGCGCTTGAGGTAGCCGGAACAACGGAGGTAAAGGAGTCTATGTCCACCGGCTGTTATCGGAACGCACAAGGCCTGTCAATGATTCTTGTCGGTCTGGGGAGGAAGCAGACACAGGAGAAGGAAAAGAAATGATGAAAGACATGGTAGAGAGCAACCAGACGTATCGTAAGTCTCTGACGCCTGAACAGTACCGCATTACACGCGGGAAGGGGACCGAATCGGCGTTCACCGGTGCTTATTGGAGTACGAAGACGCCCGGCATCTACGAATGCGTTTGTTGCGGGCTTCCCTTATTCGATTCCCAACACAAGTTTGATTCAGGAACAGGATGGCCAAGCTTCTGGCAGCCTATTGACGAGAAGAACACACAAACCCAGAGAGATGAGAGCGATGATAAGGTCCGTACTGAGGTACTCTGCGCCCGATGTGCTGCTCACTTAGGTCATCTATTCAACGACGGACCTGCTCCGACTTCGTTGCGTTACTGCATCAACTCCGCCGCCCTTAAGCTTATCGACAAAAAAGCGGACACCGAGTAAATACGGTCTCGAGAGAAGTATCTACTTTGGGTGGACCACACGGCCAAAGAACAAGATCGCTTGTGTCTCCTTATCCCGGATGAAGAACAGGAACGGGCGATCTACGTTAACCTCGTAGTAGGTTGGTTGATAACCTGGTGCCGATCCTACCATGATTACTGCTGTTGCTGCGGCAGCTTCTGTTCCCGCTTCGTCTACGGATACAAACGCCTTGTGGATGACCGCGCCAATGAAGAATACGCGTCGTCCATCGATACCCGAGAAATCGGCAACGGAGCTGTTAAATGCATCCGGCATACCCAAGCCCGCAAGAGTATCATTGAGGACATCTGACCACTCAACGGTGAACTTTGGCAGAGTAAGAATAACATTCTCCCGTGACAGATCACCGATCAGCTGGCTGATGAACGCAGGCGAGAGGCGCGAATTCACTGCCTCAAAAGCGCCCGAACTGGGGAGAATCACAACCATGGACAGGTCATTTCCATTGTAATCAAGTTCCACTGCTTGGTACTGATCGCCTTCGGCGTAGCCAAGTAGCTCGGTTTCGTGCATCAGCGGCACTTCTACTTCTGTTCCATCAAGAAGTGTGAACGGCTCTAGCTCCGTGTCCTGCTCATCGAAAGGGAACGCCCACGGGGCATTGAAGTAAATGGCATTCACCAATGCGAGCAGAGTCTCCTTAGTGATCGCGCCTTGTGGGATTAGATCAACGATCCGATCATGAGTTGCCTCCTCGACCCACATGTTTATCGCGTCTCGTACAGCGTCAGGGTCGGCAGCAAAGTCCGCAAGCCGCACTCCGGTGCCATAAGACGCCTTTAGTACGTCCAGGAAATCTGCAAGGAACGCATATCCTTTCTGCGCCCAGATAGAGTTAACCAGGTTCAGAGTGAACCCTTCTCCCCGGTCATCAGGAAGGTACTGGCGGTTCTCCAGCGCTGACATGAGGGCATGAAATGCTGGATGGAGTTGTTCCTGGCTGAACGGGAAGTGCATGGCCTCCTCCATCTGTGCCAACGTGTCTCCGTTAGCACCGGCGGAAGTCATCGCCAATGCCATGTAGATCGATAAGGGGGAAAAGAAAAGATTCCCTTCTTTGGGAAGAGCGCTATACAGGCCAACGGCAAACGCCGTATTTGCAGCTGCTAGTTCATCTATATTGTTTAGGGTGATACTGCTAGACGTGATTCCTTGGGTCAACACCGAGGTGAGGATAATGGCTAACATAACAAGCAATAGTATTCGGCGGGTCATCACTGCCTCCTTGACTACTTGAACTGATTACCAGTATAACATAAGTGTATCTCCGCGATGAAGGACCAGATACATGCCAGCCCATAACTCAAGGGTCATGGGATCAGGTGTCAGAAAGAGAAGCAGTTATCAGTCGTCAGACCGTTGGTAGCGTTGGAACCTGCTTGCCCCGTGCAATTCTATTGCACTGGGGTGTCCAACGTCAAAGACAACGTCGCACATGAAGTACGACGCTACACAAGAAAACGTAGACCGTTTGTTAGACGCAACCATTCACCCAATCAACTACTTGACCTGCCTTTCTCCGCTTCCAGCTATGTTTTCAACTCAACGAACCCAACGAACTCATCACCCGTTACCCATCACCCATTACTTGTTACTGTTTTTTCTCCAAGTTCTTGGTGCGTAGCGATCTTGACACAATCAATACGGCAAGCAATAGTGCCCCCATCGCGTTATTCAGTACTCCTCCGCCCTCTACGTACGGAGCAGCGGCAAGCTGAGGGAGCACCTGATTCGCTACGGGAACAAGAGCGTTGAGCAGTAGACCGAATCCAATCGCGCTTGCGGCGATCGCTGCCAGGAAGATCACCGTCGTCCGTCGCCCAAGGACCCTCCACAGGGTGGTCAACGTGGCGGCATTCGTCGCCGGACCTGCAATGAGAAACGCAAACACCGCACCAAATGATACTCCAACCTGTAGCAGCCCCGCCGCAATTGGGATGGATGCGGTAGCGCAGACATACATCGGAATTCCCGCGGCCATCATGATAAGGATCGATACAATCCCTCCTCCGATATACGCCGAAACGCTTCCTACGGGTACGAGAGCGCTTATCGCGCCGGCGATCACTATCCCTACAATCAAAGTCAAGCCGATCTCTCCTGGAAGGGTGGCAAATCCGTAACGCAGGATCTGTATCGGAATCGACCGATTTGTATGTTCGCCTGTTTGCGGTGTTACTATCCGGTTCTTGAGAGGGTCCGCTTGCGCATGATCCTTACCCATAAGCATCACCATGATGCCGCCAATGATACCGGTAACAAGGGCGGCCAGCGGCCGGAAAACCGCGAATGCGCCACCAAGGAGTGAGTAGGTGACGAGTATCGAATCGATCCCCGTCTGTGGGGTGGAGAGAAGGAATGCCGTCGTAGCTGCGCGACTTGCCCCATGGCGGCGCATCGAAGCCGACACAGGTATCACCCCACAGGAGCAGAGGGGGAGAGGAACACCAAGGAGCGTCGCCTTGATGACCGGCTTGATCCCTCCTCGACCCAGATGCCGTTGCAGCCATTCTGTCGACATGCCGACTGACAGCGCTCCAGCGATGAGAAACCCGAGCAGGAGAAACAGAGCCATGTGTCCGAGCATCTGCCAGGAGGCCAAGAGGATCTCCTGTATCACGTTAAGCATCTCTTACTGCCTCCTTATAACAACCCCCTGATTATACCTTGGGAGATGGGCTCTGCAGAATTGACGAGAGTGCCCTCCTTGTCAAGGGTGGGAGCCAACATTTGTCGCCGCGGAGACATCCGGCTTAGTATGATGTAGCTCTTCCGGCTGGCTAGTTCCCGTGAGGGCAGGTCTTTACTTATCCCGCAGGGTAAACCTCCTGTTTTGAGTACATTTCTTAGGTGAGGCAACGATACGGTTTGGAGTACATTCTAGATGAATCAATTCGGTCCTTGACATCGCCTTTCCGTGTTTGTATACTGCTTTCAGTTCTTTCAAAACAACCGGTCCCACAAGACCTACTTGGGGGGGTACGATAATGGTGAGGAATAAAGTGCTTTAGCATAGGTCCACGTGTCGTTTGTGGTCTTATTCGCTTTTTTGCCGGTTAGTTTTCCCTCTTCTCAATTCTCCAAGGAGTTACTATGAGTACCCCCGCACTCGAAATCAAACAGGTTTCCAAGGTTTTCATCAAGAAGGAACGTGCCAAACGCTTCCTTAATACGAAAAAAGAGAAAGTAGTCGCACTCTCTGGGATAAGCATGTCGGTCTCTCGCCGAGAGATCTTCGGGGTTCTTGGCCCTAATGGATCGGGAAAATCAACCCTAATCAGGCTTCTCTCCACGCTCCTCCTCCCCGACTCTGGCACAATCCACATTTTTGGTCATGATGTCGAGAAGGAACCGTTCGCGGTCAAGCGGTTGATCAACCGCGTCTCGGTCGACGCCGCCTTCTTCAAGAAGTTCTCTCCATTGGAGAACCTGGCTTACGCTGCTCGCCTCTACGGGATGCCGATTCGGCAAGCGCGCGAGAAGATGCGAAAGATCATGCTCCGCCTCGGCCTAAAGGAGGAGACGTTCACCTCCCCGATGGAGAACATGTCGCGGGGGATGCAACAGAAGGTCGCAGTAGCACGAGGCTTCCTCACCTCGCCTACTCTCCTCCTTCTGGATGAGCCGACGACTGGCCTCGACCCCTACTCGAAGCGTGACGTGCAGGCTTTCGTACGCGAGATACGTGAGGCACATCGTGCAACGATCCTCCTCACCACACACGATATGGAGGAGGCCGACCGGCTGTGCGACCGCATCGCAATCATCGACGAGGGGAAGATCATTGCTCTTGACACTCCTCAGGGCCTGAAGCGATCGGTAAGCCGACGCAATGGGCAGGACGCAACATTGGAGGACGTATTCATCGAGCTTACGGGCAAGAAGATGGAGGAGAAGGAGCAAGACAAGTGAACCCATTTATGAAGGAGATGCGGGTTGCTTACGCCTTTATCGAGCGGAACATCAACCTGATCAAGCGTTACTGGGGTTGGGAAGTTGTGTGGCTGATCTACTCACTCGTTAATTCCCTCGCCGTCACTTACATCGGCGCGGGAATGGAAAAGATCACTGGGCAAACCCTCGACACGCAGTACCTTATCACCTATTTGTTGGTGGGAACCCTGATCTGGTCGTACCTCTCGGTGATCTTCTACTCGATCTCCGAAATGATCGCCTGGGAGCGATGGGAGGGGACGATCGAATACACATTCATGGCCCCGGTCTCGCGAGCGACTCATCTCGTTGGCACAACCTTGTTCGCCATCATCTACGGGATCTTACGCACGCTCGTAATCCTGATCATCGTTGCCTCGTTCTTTAACCTCGACCTTGCGGGGGCGAACCTTCCCGGAGCGGTCCTTCTTCTGTTGGCGGGCAGTGTGTCATTCGTCGGCCTAGGCATCGTCGCCGCGGTCCTCCCTCTCCTCTATCCGGAGAGGGGCGCGCAGATGACGAACGCCGCCGCAGCGATCCTCCTCCTCATCTCTGGGGTCTACTACCCAGTGGAGACACTACCCGCATGGCTACAGGTGGTCTCCTCCGCCTCACCCGCAACCTACGTTATTAAGGGAATGCGCGGCTGCCTCCTGCACGGCCAGTCGACCCGCTCTCTTCTCTCCATTGTCTTCATCCTGATCGCAGCAGGTACAGCAGTGATTATGGTGGGTCTGTTCATCTTCGGCCGCGTGGAGCGGTACGCTAAACGCACCGGTCGGCTGAAGCGAAGCGGGTGAGAAGGCTTCTGTGAACTACTCCCGTAAGGTGTGCACAACACTGCAACCCGGGCTGGTCGCGAGTAGATGATTCTGGGATAGTTCGTCAATCCCGCTAGTCTTATCGCTTCTCCTTTCCCTCTCGTCGCGCGGCGACGATCTCCTCGGAAAGGGCGTATGGGACCGCCTCGTAGTGTTCAAAGTGCATTGTGAAGTTCCCCCGGCCGCTGGTGATGTTTCGCAGCTCGGAGGCGTAACCGAACATCTCCCCTAGCGGGACCAACGCGCGTACGATCGTTGCGTTCCTCTTCGTATCTATCGCGATGATCTTCCCGCGTTTCCCAGCCACACTTCCGCTAACCGCTCCGGTGTAATCCTCAGGCGCGGTCACCTCGACGCTCATCGTTGGTTCGAGAAGCTGAAGACCGGCCTTCTTGCATGCCTCCCGAAATCCATTTGCCCCACAGGTGCGGAACGCCTGCTCTGAAGAATCCACTTCATGCATCGACCCATCGTAAACTACGACCTTGATGTCGACCATCGGGAATCCCGCGTACGGCCCCTTGGCCATCGCGCCTATGATTCCCCGTTCGATCGCGCGGAGGAACTCACGCGAGATCTTCCCTCCCTTGATCTCATCGTCGAACTGTAGCCCAGCGCCCGCCTTGCTGGGCTCGACTCGGAACACCATATGTGCGTACTGACCTCGACCTCCGGTCTGTTTGACGTGGCGGTACTCGTGGTCGATCGACCCAATGATCGTCTCCCGATACGCTACCTGAGGCGTGCCAACAGCGGCTTTCACGTTGAACTCACGGTGCAGACGATCGATGATGATCTCCAAGTGCAACTCTCCCATCCCCGAGATGATCACCTCACCTGTTTCAACGTTCGAACGCACCACAAAGGTTGGGTCCTCTTCGGCGAGACGGTGAAGGGCCTTAGCCAGTTTGTCTCGATCCTCCCCACTTGTTGGCGCCACGGACACGCCGATCACCGGTGACGGAAACTCGATCGACTCCAACACGATAGGGTGCTCTGAAGTGCAGAGCGTATCACCGGTGCGGGTGTCTGCAAGCCCTACTACTGCACCAACCTCGCCGGCGTGCATCTCCTCGACCGCCTCTCGATGGTTGGCGTGCATCTCGAATAGCCGGCCAACGCGCTGTTTCTTCTGCCCGCTAGAGTTCAGCACGAACTCCCCTGCCTTCAACACCCCGGAGTAGACACGAACATAGGTAAGTTTTCCTATGTGTTTGTCGGTTTGAACCTTGAACGCGAGCGCAGCAAGTGGCGCATCATCGCTCGGATTTCTAACGATATCCTTGTTCTCCTTTCGGTATGCTCCAATCACTGGGGGAAGATCACCCGGCGAGGGGAGGTAATCGACAATCGCGTCGAGCAGACGGCGCACTCCCTTGTTCTTGAACGCTGCTCCGCATAGAACCGGGATGAACCGTCCCTCAATCGTCGCCATCCGAATGGCGCGTACGACATTCTCCCGAGCAGGCGTCTCTCCATTAAGGAATTGCTCCATCAGGTGATCGTCCTGCTCGCTGATCCGCTCGATCATCTCCTCTTTCGCCTGGTGTGCCCGCGGTAGCAGTTCCTCAGGGATATCCTCCTCGCGGATGACAGCCCCCTTCGGCGTATCGTCGTAGTAGACTGCTTTCATGTCCACGAGGTCGATCAACCCTTGAAAGCAAGCTTCTTCTCCGATTGGGATGACGACTGGAACCGCGTTAGCGCCAAGCTCCTTCTTGATCTCCTCCACCACACCCTCGAAATCCGCGCCGGTGCGGTCCATTTTGTTGACAAAGGCGATGCGGGGAACACGGTACTTCTCGGCCTGGCGCCACACAGTCTCCGACTGGGGTTGCACGCCTCCTACGGCACAAAAGAGGACCACCGCTCCATCGAGTACACGTAAGGATCGCTCCACCTCCGCCGTGAAATCGACGTGTCCTGGCGTATCGATGATGTTCACCCGATGGTTCTTCCAATAGGTTGTCGTTGCCGCAGAGGTGATCGTGATCCCCCTCTCTTGCTCCTGGATCATCCAGTCCATGGTAGCCTCACCATCATCTACCTCGCCAATCTTGTGGCTCCTCCCGGTGAAGAAGAGAATCCGCTCCGTCACCGTAGTCTTACCAGCATCGATATGAGCCATTATCCCAATGTTGCGAATCTTAGTAATATCCCTTGCCTTGCTCATCATTCCTCCATTTTCCTCTCATTAGCATCGTCACACACCGCTCTACAAAGATGTGTTTCAGGAGCAAGAGCAAATTACCTTCGCTCTCATGCAAAAGGAATATGATCCATCCGTGATACATTCTTCGTCAGGGAAACGTGCGTACATGACCTAGCGATACTCGTTAGTCGATAGTTACCTACCTACGATAACAGTTTACCCGCTCTCATCTGGAACGCAACCTTTCCTCTGGTGCCGTCGCAAGAGCGGTAACTGAGGTAACAGGCTCAGCGAAAGCGCGCCGAGCGAGCACGTGGTAATACACTTACCACACTTTATGCAGTTGTGGCTATCGTACTCCTCGTGCGGTTTCAAGCCCATCGGGCACGCTGCGGTGCACGCGTCACAGCTCGAACACCGACTGCTATCAAGCTTCAAGTGCAGAAAGCTGACCCTGTTGAACAGTGACAGGATTCCCCCCATCGGGCACAGGTAACGACACCAGAATCGCGCAATGAGCGCCATCCCTGCGAGCACAACCCCGAGGGAGATCATGTGGATGATGAACGGTCGATTGACGCGCGCTATCCCCATGAAGAAATAGGGTATCGACGCCTCGATCGATGCGGCTGGGCAAAGCTTGCAGAATATCGTGTCGGCGAACGCCCAGGCGGAGACAAGTGTCCCCACGAGTACCGCATACTTGGAGTAGGAGAGACTCCTGATGATGCGCGTCTTGTTGAACGATAGAAGATCGTTCAACATCCCGAAAGGACAAAACCAGCCACAGAAACCACGCCCGGCAGCAAGGCCATAGGCCACAATCGCTCCAATCCAGAAGTAAGGAACGGTACCCAAAATCACGAGATTCTGCATCAGCCCTATCGGGCAAATCGTTACCGAGAGGGGACACGCGTAGCAGTGCAGCCCAGGAAAGATGATGTGCGTCATGCCAATCCCAGTGAACCCGAACAGGGCAAGGAACAGCCCAAACCCTTGACTTGTCCGCCGTATCAATGATAGCCTCATGATTCTCCCGCAAGGACCTTGAGCAGGCGCGCTTCCAGGTCCTCGATGCCAAAGATGATGTCGCCGGTATCCACGCGCACTATCGCCGGTACGATCGTCCGCTTGGAGCGGATAACTCCATTGGACTCCGCCAGCTCGCGATTCGTGTCCACGTTCACGAAACTGTAGGATAGGAGATCCGTTCGCTCTGCCATCTCCCTCACCATCGACTCTGCATACGGACAAGTGCGGCACCATGGGGCGTAGAACACGATCAGATCGATGCTCTTCTCAAGCCCAGCCAGAGCCGAGATCGCACTGTCGGAGAGGGGAGGCGCTTCCCCTCTCACCTCATCGATCCCGACACATGAGGTGCACAGCACAGCAGCGATTCCTTGCGCTTGCTCGTGCTGACCAAGGATAACACCATACACGAAACCGGCAACTATGACCGTACACAAGGCGATGTACAGAGGAAGGTGCGCACCAGTTAGCCGCCACAGTGCGACACCTACACCAACCAGCCCTCCCACGATGCTCATCACAAGCCACGCAGGGAGTTCCCGCTTCGTAGTTGTCGTCCCCCCGCTCCTGCCGACAACAACCGTGACTGGAACCTCATCAACGATCTGGAGGCAGCTAATGTCGATACAGTAGGTGTAGATCACCTGTAGAGCGATCTCGTCCGTCCCTATAGGCACATCGGGTGAGGAAGTAAGTCTCACCTCTAGCATCCCCTTGCTGAACGGTTGGAGTACCTCAAGGCCCGCTTCCGCGGGATCGAGAGAGAACCCCTCCGCTTCGACGAGGGTCACCGCGATGTCATCTGCCGGATGGATCGATCTATTGTCCATCGACAGCTGAAGCAGCGTCGTACTAGCGGGAGAGAGCGCTATCTCCGCCGGAGAGACGGCAAAAGAAAGGATCCCCTCCTGTGACAATGCAGCATCTGCGGCACCCACCGAAGCGAGGGAGGAGACGACTGCCTGCTTGAGATCGTCACCGCGCAGTCGCTTGCCGCGGATTATTCCGTCACGGTCAATAAGATACGTCATTGGTATTCCAGAAACGCGGTACAGAGAGGAGATCTTTCCATCAGCCCCATCGAACACCTGCCGATAGGTAAGGCCGAAATACGAGACCGCGCTTCTGAATGCCCCCTCGCTGCGATCGCTGTCAATCCCGATTACTACAACCCCGCGATCCGCGTAGTCGTTGGCGATCGCTTCCACATATGGAAGCTCATAAAGACACGGGGCGCACCAACTCGCCCAGAAATCTAGAACAACGATCTTCCCCTGTAGAGAGGAGAGAGAAAGTCTCTCTCCATCCGCATCGACAACGGAGAAGTGTGGAGCGGGAGAACCTACAGTAAGCGGGGCATTCGCCTCAACCCACCTATCCGATTTGTCGATCACAATCCTGGAGCCGTTGCGGGAGACGCTCGTCGCCGCGTACACTGTGCCATCGATGTTGAACGGGGCATCAAGCCAGTACCGCTCGTGAGAATCGGAGCTCGTCAGGAGTTCACTGTCCTGATCGATGTCGATCAGGAGTAGATCATGATCCAGATCGTCGAACATGCCATCGCTATTCTCATCAATGATCGCGATCCTATACGTCACTCCTCCAAGCTCGATCTGCCCTTCCTGGCGGTTGTCGCGGAAGTAGGTGATCACCATCGGCGTCGCCGGGGTCCACACAAGGGCGAGGCGATACGCGCGCGTGCTGTTGCCATCACTTGCCGGCAGTTGGAAGGATACGCTCCCCATATAGCTCCCGTCCCACAGTTGCTGGATCCAATCGACACGCGCTAGAGCCTTGCTCCCATCAGCGTCTACGTACAGCTTCCCGCTGTCGCCGTCCCGTTCGAGGGCCAGCGCGAAGCTCCTCTCGGCAAGTGTGACCGAGGCGTACGCTGGCGTACCGCTGTAGGCCGGCTCGGTCAATCCTGGTATCGGATCATAGGAGAGCCGCGCCACCTGCGGGTAGTATGAGGTCGTCAGATCGAGGATCGAGTCCACGTATTCAAGATTCCCCGTCGACGCGATAACTACTACAGAGAATACAAGTATCAGCACTGAGCTAACTAGCGTGGAACGCCACATCATCTATTGCCTCCGAATAAGGCTGCGCAGACACGCGATGCGAAATATCTCAATGAATTCGAGACACCCATTGGCTGAATTGTGAGTGGTTTCCCAAGCATTTCGCGCTCGCGCGTCGGGAATCTGTTGTCGCTTCTTCCACGGCAAACTCATGAACCCAGCTCCTTGTCCTCGTAAGAAGGATTACTGTGCAACTTTGCAATACATTATGATGAAAAGTGGCAGGTGTCAACTGTTTTCCTGGCAATTTGAGGGACATAGGTCCCACGCTTGGTTGGTCTTTGGTGGATGATGCTACGCATCTTGGAGAGAGAGTTGGGGCGGGCTGTTTGCGCGTTGGGGACGGCAATTTAGGCGGCCAGCATGAATGCCTCAATCAGAATTTACGCATTCGATAAAGTCGTCTTTATCCATCTTGGTGATACCGCATTTATATGCCGGCCAATTGACATCATTGATTGGGTTAGAATCGTCATTGCCAGAGTAGTAATATGTCGTGTATGTTGCCCGCTGAGTTTGTTCTGTGTCAAATTCATCAGCAAGCTGGGCGAGAGCCGAATCGAGAGTGCCACTTAATCCATATGCATTTGAAAAGGTATAATACGTGCTGAATGTTTGCGTCTCTGCGTCAAGAGGGTTATACAGGGAATAATAATCAACAGGCACCCAGCTATCTGCAGAAACGCTAATAACTTTAAACGCAGGATTGTTCCCAAAGATTGGACTAATTCCCGGCGTCACGACGACGGATCCACTGGAATAGCTACTATTTTCCACTGAGAGCCTGTATTCGTCCATATGGGTATGCCCCGCAAGCATAGCAACCACAGTGTCGGAATACTCTGTAAGAATTTCGCTGAAGCTTTGCTGGAAATCAGCTTTCCACATAACGGAGGCATCAGACAGGTGGCCGCTTTCATCCATATATGACCTGACGGAACCGTATATGTCTACACCCGGTGGAATATGCATCAGAATCCAGACCCTTTTGCCATGCGTACGTGCCGAAGATAATGTATCTTCAAGCCACGAGATCTGTGTCGCTGCGGCGTCCTCGGTTCCGCTGGCGGCGTGTGGCGAGAAAAAGACTGTATTGAGACTCATCAACGTAAGATTTGAACCGAGTAGATCGGTAGCATAATACCCCCCAGCCGTGTATGTCGAAGAGAAAGTACTGGGGTCGGCTTTTTCCATAAGTAGCGTTGAATAGAACAGTTCGGATGTATCTGCCAAAAACTCGCTTCCAGGCGCACTCAAATAGTCACCTTCATATGAATCGGTATTACCGAGGGCAAATGCAATGGGGACAGTTCCGCAATATTCACGAACCTGCGCCGCAAAAAAGGAGAGTGTCTTGTATGTAAATGCGCGCATTGCAGTTTCGTCTTTCGCACCATACAAAGCATAAAACGTGGTGCTGAACCGGTGTGTCAGGATATCTCCCGTGAAGATGACAAAAGCAGCTTCTGTTGCCTCATTACATGCCTTTTGTATGGTTTGTTTCATAAGGTTGTAGTTGGTTTCTTCGCCCCAGTTCAACGGGTCGGTTGCGGTCGATTGTTGAAATATCGCCTCCCAATCCTCCGCTGGTAGCTCGACAAGTTGGGTAAAGATAGTTGTGTCGTAGAAGGGAGTAAAGTGGATGTCGGAAAAACTCACAACAGTAATCAGTTGACTACCGTTACCGCTACTGCATCCGGCTATAATGGCAATTAACACGGTGGAAAGGAATAGGTATCTACGAGCGGCTGAACTGATTTTTCTGTTAAACATTGTGATCCCCCATCCGGCAACAATCTAAGGTTCCTTTGATTCTCGCTGCAGTGGTAGAATAGTATAATTCAGATTTCGTCCGGTTGGCAAGCTTTTCTCTCATGGCGAAAACGGCCGACAAAGGGGGAAGGAATTCATACGAGACGGGCTGGTGAATCAGGATATCATGTGTATTATACTACCGTTGCCAGTAATGTGTCTCTCGGATAGACTTCGTTTTGGAGGCGCGGTATGGATGTTACCAAGTACTACGACAAGATCTACTCATTTAAGGATTACGAGCAGGAAGCGGGCAAGATTGCACAGATCATTGAACAACGTCTCTGCTCTGAGGGCAGACACCTCCTTGATATTGCCTGTGGGACGGGAAGACATGTCGAGTATCTGAAGGACCAATTCGAGGTCGAAGGGCTCGATATCTCACAGGAGATGCTCACGATTGCGCGCAGGCGGAACCCGAACGTGCCATTTCATCAAGACAACATGACCGACTTCGATTTAGGTAGGACGTTCAATGTGATCACCTGCCTGTTCAGTGCGATTGGGTACGCGAAGACGTTGGAGCTCGCCAGCAAGGCAATTGCCTGCATGGGAAGGCACATTATCCGTGGTGGCCTCCTGATCGTCGAGCCGTGGTTCACTCCCCGGGCATGGCATCCGGGAACGGCGCACGCGCTGCTTATTGATGAGCCCAATCTAAAGATCGCGCGAGTCAGCACGAGTTTGATGAAAGGACGCGTCTCCTACTTCGATCTGCATCACCTAATAGGGACCCCGGAGGGAACAACGCACTTTGTCGAGCACCATGAGCTGGGGCTATTCGAGATTGAGGAAATGAAGCAGATGTTCGCCGATGCTGGTCTATCTGTTACATACGATCCGCGGGGGATTGCCAATCGCGGTCTGTACGTGGGAAAGAAGACGAAATGAGCAACAACAGAGACAAGATCGACATCCGCACGTTCAACAGAGACGCGTGGAACAGGAATGTGGAGAACGGTAATCCATGGACCATTCCTGTAAGCGCGGATGTGATCGCTGCCGCTCGGCAAGGTGAGTGGGAGATCATCCTCACCCCCACAAAACCCGTGCCCAAGAGCTGGTTTCCGAATCCCTCCGGGTGTGATGTTCTTTGCCTCGCCTCGGGTGGCGGACAGCAGGGGCCGATCCTCGCTGCTGCTGGGGCGAACGTAACGGTGTACGATAACTCGCCAAAGCAGCTCGCGCAGGATCGAGCTGTTGCCAAGCGCGAGAATCTGCCAATCCGCACGATTGAGGGAGATATGCGTGATCTTTCCATCTTTGCCAACGAGGTGTTCGATCTTATCGTTCATCCGGTATCCAACTGCTTCGTTCCCGATGTGCTGCCGGTGTGGCGCGAGGCCTACCGCGTCCTCCGCCATGGTGGTACTCTTCTCTCTGGCTTCGACAATCCTATCCTGTATCTGTTCGACCCGAAAAAGGAGGAGGAAGGAATCCTGCAGGCGCGATTCTCTCTTCCCTATTCTGAGCTATCGAGTATCAGCGAGAAGGAGCGGGCTCGATACTATGGAAAGGACGCTCCAGTTGAGTTCGGACACACGTTGCACGATCAACTAGGTGGTCAAATCGACGCTGGGTTCGTCATTGCCGGATTCTACGAGGACACCTTCCCTGGAGAGCTGATCTCCAAGTACTGTGACTCGTTCATCGCTACTCGCGCCACAAAGGAGTAGTCCGCCTCAGGTGGGCTAGTCCGCATCGGGATACCGCCCTACAACAAGCGAGATGAACTAGAGCGAGTTGTCTCTGCTTTAAGAAGCAAACCCTCTTTGGAACGTTTTGCCGCCAGCTACATCTAGCGGATCCCATTTACAGGCGTGACCGTCAACGACTAATTTTCCGTTGCTTTCTCTGATTTCGTTCGATACAATACGTCACATTACCAAGCACTGTTGGGAGGTGCGGCGGTGAAGGCAGGAAAAGTAGCGCTACTGTTTTTCGGGTCGTTGATTGTGCTCATCGCACTGGCTCTTCTCGCTGGGAGTGGAGTTCTGTTCTGGGCCGAGAACACGCTCAAGGATGGCGAAGGGTTCTACACATCCGGCCTCATCGAGATCGACAGAGACTCCGCAGCCATAACTACCCAACCGGCCAACATCGATCTTGGCGTAGCGTGGATGCTAGACTGGAGTCGGTTGGTGAACATCCGGTTAATAGTCACGAACAATCGGCCGGGAAATGGTCTCTTTATCGGCATTGCCGATACGGAGGACGCGGCCAGCTATCTGGCTGGCGTTGCCCGCGATGAGATTACCCAGCTCAAGTTCAGCTGGCGGCAAAAAGAGCGGCTATACTACCGTCGCTTCCCCGGAGTCGTTCTTCCCGCCGATCCCGTCTCTCAGGACTTCTGGGTGGCTTCCGTTCATGGCCCTGAAACTCAGACACTGACGTGGACCGTCGAAGAGGGAAGCTTCGTCCTCGTACTTATGAACGAAGACAGCTCCTTCGGAATTGACGCCGAAGTCAGACTGGCGGCAAAGATCCCTCTTGTGAAGGCGATCGCTATCGGCTTGCTTGTCGGCGGAATTGTGTTCCTGCTCGTCGCTGTGTTTATGATTCTCATCGCCACACGTAGGTCTTCACCCCAAGTACCACGGCCCGATCGCTCCTTGCCGTTGTTTAACGACTATCCGGCAACTCTATCCATCCGCTACACCAACAGAGAGCTAGATAGGTTGACAACTTTCTTCAGGCCCATTGTAGCAATTCCCATCCTGATCGTTGTCTCGCTCCTAGCCGGACCAGCATTTGCGTGGGAGAAAGGTTCGTGGTGCGCGGCATTCGTTGTGCTACCCACGGCGCTACTTATCATCTTCCAGCGGAAGTATCCCCGGTGGTGGTTCGACTGGAACCTGGCACTCGCCAAGTTCGTGACCCGAGTGGCCGCCTACCTCGCGCTGCTTACGGACACGTATCCGTCGATAGATGAAGAACAGGTGGTAGAGCTGAGTATTCCCTATCCGAACGCCAAGACGGAGCTCAGCCAGTGGATGCCGTTAGTAAAATATTTCCTAGCTATTCCCCACTACATCGTTCTGGGGTTCCTTGACGCTGCCACGGTCATCATCATCATCATTGCTTGGTTTGCGATTATGTTTGGCGGGCGGTATCCGAAGAACCTGTTCGACTTCGTGGTTGGCGTGTTCCGCTGGCATCTGAGAGTCGCGGCTTATATGCTTCTGTTGACAACGGATGAGTATCCGCCGTTTACGCTGAAGTGAAGTAGGAGCGAGACAGCGTCTCAGCCAATTAGCTGTGAACAAGTGAATCTAACGCCATACCTCAGACTGCCTTCGTCCTCTGTGTAACGGCAACAGCAGTTCATTGGATTCGTCTGACTTTATCCTATGACGGAGACTCACTTGGCTGGGGACTCTGTTCTGGTTTCAGGTAGAGGGTCTGGGTGGGGAACGCGAATTCAATCCCGCTTGCCTCAAAGCGGCTCTTGATCTCCATGTTGATCTCCTCGAGTGAACGTAGGTAGATTTCATAGTCCATGACGTTACACCAGTACTGCACAAGAATATTCAGCGAGAAATCGCCGAAACGGTTGAAGTAGGCACGGTACTGCCCGGTTGAGGGGTGTTTCTCCAAGCTCTCTCGCACAATGATAAGAGCCTCTTCCAACTTAGTAGTAGGGGTATCGTAGACAAGGCCGATGGTGAAATTGGTTCGGCGCGTCCGCCGAGCGGCTAGGTTGTTAATGTTAGCGGAGGCCACCGTGCGATTGGGGATCGTTACCAGGGTTCCATCCCAGGTGCGCAGCCGTGTCGAGCGCAGTCCGATCGCCTCGATCGATCCTTCAAATGCCTCAATGCTGACGGCGTCGCCTACCTTGAACGGTCGGTCGATGAAGATCATCACCGCTCCAAAGATGTTAGCGATTGTGTCCTGAGCGGCGAAGGCAACAGCCAACCCACCGATACCCAGCCCGGCAAGGAGACTTGAGATGTTGTAGTGGAGGACATTCTGAAGGAAGAGGAGAAAACCGATTCCCCAGATGAACCATTTGAGGACCTTGCCCAATAGCGGGACCAAGTGCTCGTCAAGAGTCGATTCAGTTCTTGCTGCTCGTCCCCTAAGCAAGACAGTCATCAAGCCTACTAATTTGGTTACAAGGTAGAGGATGAAGATGGTTAGGATAGCCAAGAATAGCCGATCAATGATCTCCTGAATGTTTTCTGGAACCCGGAAGACATAGATGGACAGCCAAATTGGCAGAAATGGAAGGGCGCCACGAAGAAGACTCTGAATAAGGTCGAGCACTGCCTGACGTACTTTGTTCTTTGCCTCTGGCGGAGAAAGGCGACGTGCAATAATTCGGAAAAGTCGATAGAGAACAAACGCCCCTAAGAACAGAAGCAGAACGACTCCGTAACGCCAGATCTCACTCCCCAACACATGATAGCTCAACCAACGTTCAATCATTGATCTCGTTTCCTCCCTTTATGAAGTACGCATAGAATACGAATCTACCACTATTTGCGCAAGTGAATAGCAGTGGCTGCTTCGTCGATGCTCAACTAGCTGGGCCGAGTAGGAATTCGCGGGACACAAAACCCTATTTCATGAACCACTGATTAACACAGATGTACACAGATTAAAACCTCTCCATAATAATGTTTATTGGATATGTGATCGGTATCTATCCGTGTGGATCCGTGGCTGCAATTCAGGGGACACAAGCTCCATCTCGGGCTGCTGCTTGAGGAAGCAAGTTAAAGGAGGTATCAGGAAGAAAGGCAGTTATCAGTTTTCAGTTCCTGGCCTTGACTCCCGACTCCCGACTCTCGACTCCCGACCGTCTTTTCACCCATTACCGGTTACTGTCTTTCAACCTTGGACGTTGGACTGCTTCTATCTTACTCATCACCATTTAGGGGTATCCGTCCCCGGAATTCCTTGGGCCGTGGGTCGGGCAACTCTTCCGCTTGACTTAACGCTTTCAGTTCCTATAATAGTATTAGCCTCATCTGCCATGTGTAGAAGGAGATCTTTCGCCGTCCATTCGGGCGGCGAATGCATTTTACTCTTCTCGTTCCTCGAACTTCCTCCGTACATTTCTCCTTCTTGAGGCGCCATCTACGTGGAACGCCGTGATAAGCCAGATAATCTGCTTTCCCGATAGACTACGGCGCTCGAGGACAACGCAGTAATCCCAAGGCTCGAGCCAAACATACGTACGCAACCGGTGTCCGCGCTCAAGGTAGTTCCAGACCTTTGTCAGATGTGGATCAGAGTTGGTGAGAACCGGCTTACACCAAGGTAACCGCTCTGCCCTAGGAAGGTCCAAATGGCGACTAACTGTACTAGGCTCTTCTCTACTAACAAGGTGCCAGAAGCCTTCCTCGTAGCGTGGCTCTAGCAGAATTCTGCGATTCCACCATACCGGCAATCCACGGAACGAAGGGTGGTCGTTCTTGAAGTCCTTCGTGAATATCTTATACAGAATAGAAAGGCACTCCTTTTCTGACCTACCTGTAAGATCCAGCATTGGTGGTAACCACCGAGGCTTTTCCGTCATTCATCCAGCTCCTGGGCAGTCCACCGGAATAGGTTGAGTTTATCTTCCCTGTAAAGTGTGGAGCGAGTCAAGGTATATCCCGAACGTTCGCGGGTGAGTTCCACTAACTGCTGCTTGGCACTGCTGCCGGAAAGGTTGCGATTGACATAAGCGATAGCTCCGATAAACAGATCGGTCAATTGTACTTGTTCAATTTCGTGCGAGCGGACGGTCTGAACCTTTTGAATGATCTCCCGTGAGAAGTCGTAAGCGTTATTAGAGAGTACATCTTGAAGTTTCCTAACCTTTGGAGAGCTACGCGTGTCTTTGATATCCAGATAGATCCGATAGGAGGCGTTGGGCCGAAGGATTGCTTTGAGCATGGTAAAGTACATCTTAAAGTACCATTCATCATGGCTTTGCCCGTATGCTTCGTGCTGGAGCCCGGCCTTATCCGCAACGATCAGTGCACGGAAGTGGAGATCCGGCTCTTCGAAGAAGTAATCGATTAAGTCGATATAGAAATCGATCTTTCCCGGAGAAACCTTGGTCCACTTAATCTCGAAGTGACGAGCGAGCCCGTGTCCCTCTTTGATATCGCGGATGGAACGGGCAATTTCTCTAGTTTTCTCAATCGGACTCCAGACCGCACCCAATACCATGACCTCTTGCCGGTCATGTTCAAGATGACAGCTTTCGTCGCAATACACGTTAAAGACTTGGGCCATAGCTTTGACCTCCACTACTCAACCATCAGCCGGATCGCTCGCGGTTAACGAGTAAAGGGCCACGAAAGAATCGAAAGGTGAGCTCTAGTTACAAAACTCCTCCATGCTGTTGGATCGCAAGAACCCGGTCCCAGCATCCTTTCTGCTTTCCCACATGACTTGACACTCACTGACTTGTCTCCTCGACGATGCGGGCGCTATCCAACTAGGCTGTAGAGTTCCTCCTTGTCCATTGGTGAACTTCCTATAATACATGACCTATGATAGCACGAGATCGTGATTCAAACGAACGACCCGCCATCTTACTTCCTCTATGAATTCGAGGGCCATGAACCCTTCAGGCTGCTGCTTGAGGAAGCAAGTTGAAGGCAGGTATCAGGAAGAAAGGCAGTTATCAGTTTTCAGGATAGGCAACCGCTGGCAATCAGCGATCAGCTTTCAGGAAGAGGCAGTTATCAGCCGTCAGATCGTGCGTGGCGTCGGAACCTGTGTCCGACGTTAAACAGAACATAACAGGAACGGTCAGACCGTTCCTCGACATCTGGATGCCCCCGTATCAAGTACGGGGCAGGCCCTGTTAAATACAAGGCACAACAAGATTTCACAGGGCAGGCTTATCACGTCCGGCATGACGGTATGCCCTGGATCGGGTCCAGGGCAGGGCCCGGGAATGCAGGGTAGTAGCGGTTCTATGTCACTCCTTCAGTGGTCGTCAGTTATCAGTTTTCAGTTCCTGGCCTTGACTCCCGACTCCCGACTCTCGACTCCCGACCGTCTTTTCACCCATTACCGGTTACTGTCTTTCAACGTTGGACATTGGACGTTGGACTGCTTCTATCTTACCCAAATGAAGCCTCTATAAGCAGGGGCAACAATTTATTTAGGGAGCTGGCTCCCGGGTAGGACTCGAATCTACAATCTAGCGCGTGGGCGCTGCCATAACGTTCATCTTTACTATCCGCCGGATTTGATACGCAGAATCAACATACCGATCATCATGGCTAGAAAACCACCGCCAAGACCAAGGAAGATGCCTGCAGTAATGTTATCCACCAAAAACCCAACACCCATGCCGATAAAGAGTCCTGCGGGTATGGCCACCCCGGTTATATTCCATTGCTTCTTTTGGTCATCTGACTGTGGGGACATGATACCTCCTATTAACCATATATATGGTTCTACTCATTCTTGGCTGCCTTTCTTTACTAATGTTCATATAACTCGGCTCATTTCAGTTTATTTGTTTAAGAGTAGCTCCATCAAGAACGGTTTACCATGACCAGGATATACAGTATTCACTTTCAAACTTCGAAGTTTTTCGATACTTTTATTCGCTGTCTCTAAGTCATCCATAATAGAATTGATATCTGGCTGTTCTGTGTTTTCAAGTAGATCGCCACAAATCAGGTCACCGTCAGCTGTCAGGATTCCTATTGAACCCTTTGAGTGACCGGGAATATGAAGTGCTTTAGCATCGAATCCATATTGAGAAAAGCTAAATCCACCCTCAATATACAAATCAGGTTCAAATCTTTCGGATTTACCATATTTGAAGAGTATCGGTGCTATCATTCTGATAATAATATTGCCTTTTTTTCTGTTCCAGAACATATTACCGTGTTCGACCATTCCTGAATCGTCATAGTGTATTGCTATTTTCGTCTTAAACTTTCTACTGATATAAGCGGCATTGCCAGTATGGTCAAAATCGCCGTGTGTCAAGATGATAAGGTTGAGGTTACCAGGCTTACAACCCGCGTTTTCAAGTTCTTTCTCAAGATTGGCTCGTTTATTTGAACACCCCGTATCGATTAGGATATAGCCGGTATCTGTTTTTATCAGGTAGCAATTTACACTACCTAATCTATATGGCAATGATAATCTAATAGTTCTAATCTCATACAACATATCTTACTCCTGACTCTAGCCTCAACCACTTACAAATACCACCTTTCGCGTCATAATAATATTATGGTGAAGGCAACGCAAGCGCATCAGTCAATAAATAACAGCCTTGAGCCAATTAGCAGAATTTGTATAGAACAATTATTTGGCTGGATTCCGGCTTACGCCGGAATGACGGTTGAACGTTGGGATGTCGGAGAGGGAAGATTGTTTGAGATCCCTGGAAATGAGGCGTGTAGTTTGTGGCAAGTAGTGAGTGGTTAAAGGAGAACGACGGGAAGTAACACTTTCATGTGCTGTAGGTTCCCAGATCATAGGCCACTACAACCCACTGGCTACAAGCTACTAGCCATGAGACTCTCATTACGCATCACACTTTACTCGTCATTGTCTCTCGACTCATGATTAGCTAGCCCTTCTCCCCCTCCCTTTAATTCCCTCCCTCGATCGGGGGAGGGAAAAAAGTGGTGATCTTTAGCCTTCCTTCGTGGGAACGGAAGATTGTTTGATGTGCCTCGCTTTTTGTTCACTGAACCCTATGAACTCTACAGACTCAACGAACCCAACAAACTCTATGAACTCTCTTCATCTGTGTATATCCGTGTTCATCCGTGGTTAAACTTTATGCGTCTTCATCTGTGGGTGCGGGAATCTCTCTGTTGATGCTGTTTTTCCCAATCAGACAAAGTAACTTGCAGCGAGCGCAATGAGAAGCTGTCCGCTGTAATAGAGGCCCAAGCTGACGCGACGGTATCGCCAGGGCTTCCAAAACCGGTGTGCTGCCAGAATCAAATCCGAGAGGTAAAACAGCAACGCACCGGCGACCACCATCGAAGCCTGCCCGTTAGTAAAGAGCGGTCTAGAAAACGTTGAACCGGCTCGACTTACCATCACGGAGATGACCAATATGTATGCTATAACCGGCACTCGCATCTTGCCGAGGTTGGGTCGAATTAGCGCGTAGAACCCAAGCCCCGCTACTGTCAGTACCCCCATAGAGAGAGCATCCCATGCTGACACTTGTCCCAGAATGGCAAAAGTCACGGTGTAGGAAACATGAGCCAGTAAGAATAATGCCAATCCAAGCGCGAAGGCGTTACGCTTGTCCTCAAACAGCAGTGCAATATCCCCGCCAAGGGAGAGGACCAAACCTATCATCACGCCTACTGTGTAAGTTAGCTCTTGCTCCGGCTCTAGAACCGACAGTAACGCTACCGCAATCACCAGCAATGTAGAAATCGGCTTGAACAAGCAAAACTGCCGCTGTTTCCTCAAGATACCGGCCCGGATCAAGAGGAAAACTGCAACAACCAACAAAGGAACCGGATAGAGCGCTATCTTCATAGGATTCTGCTCCTCAACGCTGATCGATACAAGGACCACCGATGAACAGTTTGAACCACGGATTAACACAGATGGACGCAGATTGAAACCCCTTCATAATAATGTCTATTGAGTATCTTATCTGTGTATATCCGTGTCCATCAGTGGTAGAGGTCTATGTGTGTCTATCCGTGGTTAGTGTTCTTCGAAGATCATGAACCACAGATTAACACAGATAAACGCTGATTTTAACCCTCTTTTAATTGCCTTTTGTGATTTCTTCATCCGTGTATATCCGTGTCCATCCGTGGTTCAGGTTTATCCCGTATCCATCCGTGGTGACGCTTTGTACGTGTTTATCCGCGGTTCATGTATCGTGAGCTGGATTTTGCTTTACATTTCGGCGAACTTCCTGTACTCCTGATAGCGCTCCATGTACTCCTCTTCCAGTTGTTTGTGCAAACGCTCCGCTTCCGCGGGGAACGATTTTACCAAGCTCGAGTAGCGCACCTCACCCATTAAGAATTCGTGGAAGTCGCCTGTTGGCTCCTTGGAGTCGAGAATGAATGGGTTCTTGCCTTGTTGTTTGAGTAAAGGGTTATAGCGATAAAGCACCCAATAACCAACCTTGACCGCCAGTTGCTCTTCCTCCTGGCTCTTCCCCATCCCTTTCTTTAGTCCTTGGTTGATACAGGGAGCGTAGGCAATGATAATGCTCGGTCCAGGATAGCTCTCCGCTTCGAGGAACGCCTTTAGACACTGGTTCTTGTTCGCCCCCATGGAGACCGAAGCAACATATACATAGCCATAGTTCATGAGCATCCGCCCGAGGTCCTTCTTCTTCGTTTTCTTTCCCGAAGCGGCAAACTTGGCAACCGACCCCGTCGGTGTCGCCTTGGACGACTGGCCGCCGGTATTGGAGTACACTTCCGTGTCGAGCACAAGAACATTTATATCGCGCCCCATTGCCATTACATGATCGAGGCCGCCGTAGCCAATGTCGTAGGCCCAGCCATCCCCTCCGATCGCCCATACCGATTTCTTGACGAACAGGTTCCGCATGGAGAGGATTGTCTTCAAACCCTCATCCGATCCGGCTTCCTGTGTGAGAAGCGTGGCCATTTTCTTACCGGCCTCACGCGACGCCTCGGCATCATCCTTCCCGGCAACCCAAGCGCTCATTGCCCTCTTCAGGTCAGTGGAAAGTTCCGCTTTCATGGCTTCTGTTACCAGGTGAGCCAATCTGTCACGTTGAGCCTGCAATGCAAGGCGCATCCCAAACCCGTATTCAGCGTTATCTTCAAATAGGGAGTTAGCCCACACGGGGCCGTGTCCATCCTTGTTTACACAGTAAGGAACCACCGGCGCCGAACCACCATAGATTGATGAGCAACCGGTCGCATTTGCAATCAACATCCGGGATCCAAACAGTTGTGTGGCAAGTTTCACGTACGGTGTTTCCCCACAACCAGGGCAAGCGCCCGAAAACTCAAATAACGGCTGTAAAAACTGGCTTCCGGTCACTGTCTTTGTATTGACCACATCAGCATGGTTTGGCACGGATTCAGAGAAGCGGTGGTTGTCAACTTGTGGATCAAGTTGTGTGTCGAGAGGCTTCACCGCCAGCGCCTTTTCTCCCTTTAACCCCGGGCAAACCTCAACGCAACTTCCACAACCCACACAGTCAAGGGTATTCACCTGAATACGGAAACGCATGCCTTGAAGATCTTTTCCTCGCGCCGGTATTGTGGTAAACGCTTCAGGGGCAGTAGCCAGTTCCTCTTCTGTTGCCAGCACTGGCCTGATCGCGGCGTGCGGACAAACAAAGGAACAGAAGTTACACTGAATACAATTATCGGAGTTCCACACTGGTACATTGATCGCCACACCGCGTTTCTCATACTTTGTTGTCGCTACAGGGAAAGACCCATCAGGTCCGGTCCACTCATAACTTCCATCCAGGTCTGCGGCAAACGCGCTTACCGGGAGCTTATCCCCCTCCTGTAGAATCATCGGGCGCATCACTTCAAGAACCCAGTCTGGTTCTGTCCGCGCTTGTTCCCCTTTGCCAGATGAAGCACTTGCCCATGTCTCCGGAACCTTTACTTCGACCAGCTTCTCCAGGGCGCCATCGACCCCCGCGTAGTTCATCTGTACAATATTCTCTCCCTTTCTTCCATAGCTTTTTTCGATAGCCTTCTTGAGCTGGCTGACTGCTTCATCAACCGGAAGTATCCCCGCAAGACTGAAGAACACCGTTTGCATAATCATGTTGATTCTTCCACCAAGACCCACACTTTCCGCAAGCTTGACCGCATCGATTGTGTAAAACTTGAGGTCCTTCTCGGCAATCGATCGCCTTATGCCAGCTGGCAATTCGGTGTCTAATTCTCCCACGGTCCAGGGACAGTTGAGCACAAACGTTCCTCCGTCTTTGATTCCGGCGAGGACATCGTATTTGTGAACAAACGCGGGGTTGTGGCAAGCGATATAGTCGGCTGTCTTGACAAGGTATGGCGATTTAACTAACTCTTTTCCAAAACGCAGATGAGAGACGGTGATACCACCTGATTTCTTTGCATCGTAGGCGAAGTATCCCTGCGCGTAGAGGTCGGTATTATCACCGACAATCTTGATTGCATTCTTGTTCGCCCCAACCGTTCCATCTGCTCCCAGTCCCCAGAACTTGCACTGAACCGTTCCTTCTGGGGCAACATCGATATCCTCGCCGACGTTAAGCGAGCTATTGGTGACATCGTCAGTAATACCAACCGTGAAGTGATTCTTTGGGAAAGCGCAGCCAAGATTGTCGAATATCGCCTTAATCATTGCCGGGGTAACATCCTTTGAGCCAAGTCCGTATCGCCCACCAACGACAAGCGGGTTCTCTCCTCTTTCCTGATACAGCGTAGAGATGTCCTTATAGAGTGGTTCCCCTTGACTACCTGGTTCCTTGGTTCGGTCGAGAACAGCAATCCGCTTCGCGCTCGCTGGCATTGCTGTTAGAAAGTGTTCGGTTGACCAAGGGCGGTAAAGTCGAACCTTCAACAGGCCAACCTTCTCTCCGCGTGCTACCATGTAGTTCACTGTTTCTTCGGCAACATCACTCGCCGAACCCATGATGACCATAACGTGCTGCGCGCTCGGATCCCCTACATAGTCAAACAGATGGTATTCTCTGCCGGTTAACTTGCTTACCCGGGCCATCACTTCCGCAACAATCTTTGGAGTTGCCTGATAATAGCGGTTTGCCGCTTCACGTCCCTGGAAGTAAATATCGGGGTTCTGCGCAGTGCCACGTAGGTGGGGGTGTTCGGGATTCATAGCCCGCTTACGGAAGCTCTCAACTTCGTCCCACGGAACTAGCTTTGCCATCTCTTTGTAAGGGATTACGTCGACCTTCTGGATCTCGTGCGATGTACGGAAGCCGTCGAAGAAATGGATGAATGGGACTTTAGCTCTGAGAGTAACAAGGTGAGCGACTAGTCCGAGATCGATTACTTCTTGCACCGACGCAGATGCAAGCAGTCCAAACCCCGTCTGACGTGTTGCCATAACATCGGAGTGGTCCCCAAAAATAGATAGGGCATGTCCGGCTACCGCACGTGCTGAAACATGGAAAACGGTAGGGAGCAACTCTCCGGCGATCTTGTACATGTTCGGGATCATCAGCAACAGACCTTGTGAAGCCGTGAAGGTAGTGGTGAACGCACCAGTCGCAAGAGAACCGTGGATCGCCCCAGCTGCCCCAGACTCAGCTTGCATTTCCGTTACCTGTAATGGTTGACCAAAGATGTTCAGCCTTCCGTGTGCCGCCCAGCTGTCAGCTACCTCTCCCATAGACGAACTGGGGGTAATAGGATATATAGCTGCAACATCACTGAATGCATAGGCAACATGTGCTGCCGCAGTATTTCCATCAATGGTCATCATATTCTTTGTTGGCATAGGATTTCCTCCCTGTCAAACGCAGACAGCGCATAGTAGATTTGCGCGGTCAGATTATTGTACCGAGATTCCGTTTCCAGCACAATGAAAATAGCACGATAGCGGCCTTTCTCTAAAGGGGTCTTACCGCTACCAGACAGGTACAATGACGGCTCATAACAAGTGATGTACATCTCAAGCCGCGTTACGTATAATTGCTAAGAGATGCTTGCCACTAAAATGTTGAGCAGATTCGTTCATTCACGCGCCAAACACTTCATGACTCTTATTCCACTAGGACTTCTTGTGGGGGTAGTAGTTGGCGCGGTACTTGGTAGTCCATCGGTTGGCATCCTCGCTGGCCTTGCATTGGGCTTCTTGTTTGCCTGTTTATTCACTCTGCGCATTCACTGAATCTAGCCAGCTTGACCTGCTGTCTACATTCATGTTATATTGAATAACTTTGCACAGGAGGTGCTGTATAGTATGAAAATTCACAGAGCCATAACTGGGATAGTAGTGTTAACAATGATGGTACTGGTTGCTACTGGTGCACTGACTCTAGCACAGGACAAATACATAGTCGCTTCGGATATCCCGTGGGCGCCATTTGAGATGGTTACTAGCAATGGCGAATTCTTTGGATTTGACCTCGATGCAATACGTATGATTGCAATTGTTGCTGGCTTCGAGGTTGAGATCTTGAACACTGGCTTTGACGTGATTATCCAAAACGTGATTACAGGGAAGGCTGATCTAGGCGTATCCGGGTTTGGCATCACCGCTGAGCGTGCAAAGACCATTGATTATTCTGACCCATATTACTTGTCCAATCAGGCAGTTGTGATACGCAAGGATTCCGGACTGAACATTATCACCGCAATGGCTGGACTTGGACCGAGACAGGCGATAGGAGCTCAAAATGGAACGACAGGTTTTTACTTCCTAGAAGACGAACTGCAAGGGGCGGGACTTGACATCGAAGTGAAAGGGTACGAGTTCTACCCAACAGCAATACTTGATCTAGTTAGAGGCCGGCTCGACGCAGTGCTCCAGGATGAGCCCGCTTCACAGTCTTCCATCTCCGCCTATCCAGACCTACTTATGATCGCCGGAATAGTTAATACCTACGAGTATTTCGGGTTCCTCGTCGCACCTGGAGACCCGCAAGGGCTACTCCCTAGAATCAATGACGCGGTAAGTGAATTGGGGCTTAAGGTTGTTGAGGCACCGGGAGGGGCACAAATGCTAGTCGTTACTCCCGGAAGCCCTTGGGATAATCTTCTCAAGGCTTACTTTGGTCCAACGAACGACGAACTCGAAGCAGCCTGGCTTTCTTGCAAGGATCTTCTCCTGGTAGACAAGGATGTAGATGCCTTTGCAAAAGCAATGGCTGACGAAGTAGCCAACTAAGTTCATAGTATCCGATTGTTTGACGCCTCCCTCCTGTAAGGATTGGAGGGAGGCTCTTTGTAGTAAATAAAGGAGGCACCCATAGAAGGCATTATCACTATTGCAAAGAGTTTTCCTATGCTGTTGCGGGCCACGTTGATCAATATCGAACTGCTGCTTGCTTTGTTGCTCCTAGGGTTGCTCCTGGGAACTGTTGTTGCCCTGCTGCAGGTTTATGGAGGACGCTTTGCCGGTACACTTGCTGCAGGTTATGCTTGGGTTTTTCGCAGTATTCCTGCCCTTGTTCTGTTATTCTTATTCTACTTTGGGCCATCACAGTTTGGTGCAAATATCCCACCTTTTGTTGCCGCAACCCTTGCCCTTGGAATTCGTTCTTCCGCGTATCAATCGCAGATCTTCCGCGGAGCTATCCAGGCCATTCCACAGGGCCAAATGATGGCCGCGCGCTCGATGGGAATGAGTCGACTACAAGCGATTATCACAATCATCATGCCTCAGGCTATTCGTCTTTCCCTTGCTGGCTGGTCAAACGAGTTCTCATCTGTTGTAAAAGACACCACACTCGCCTATGTGGTAGGGCTGAATGAGGTTTTGCGTCACGCACGCATTATTATGGATCGACACTATGAGCTGGCGATGCTTGCTTACCTAGCTGTAGCAGTGATCTTTTTGGTATTGACCTACAGCGGTAACCGTAGCCTGAGTTGGCTTGAACGACGGCTACGAATACCTGGCCTGCAGATGAAGGGAGGAACCCAAAACACATGAGTCTACTAAAGGCTGAGAATATCCACAAAAGGTATGGGAAAGAAGAGGTCTTAAAAGGGGTCTCACTGGAGCTTGAACGCGGCGAAACCATGGTTGTGATTGGCCCATCTGGTACTGGGAAAAGTACATTCCTTCGCTGCATCAATCAGTTGACCCAACCAGATAAAGGCCGGGTCTGGTTGGATGGGGTTGAGGTTACACATCCTAAATCCAGTATCAACAAACTACGCGCTCAAATGGGCTTCGTCTTTCAAGATTTTAACCTGTTTTCGCACTTGAACACACTGCGAAATGTAAGCATCGGCCTTATTAAGGTAAAGGGAATGAGAAAGGAAGACGCAAGAAAGCTCGCAATGAAAGAGCTAGAACGAGTTGGGCTCGATGACAAAATAGATTCCTATCCGGCTCAGCTCTCCGGCGGCCAGCAACAACGTGTATCCATTGCCAGAGCTCTGGCAATGGAGCCAAAGCTAATACTGTTTGATGAACCAACCTCAGCCCTTGACCCGGAACTGATTGGGGAGGTTCTCGAGGTGATGATCAACCTAGCCAAGGATGGAATGACAATGCTGGTCGTTACACATGAAATGGGTTTTGCCCGTGCAGTTGCCGATGAAATCGTGTTTATGGAACACGGAGTCATTGTTGAGCAGGGCAGCCCACAACAAATGTTCTCCGCCCCAAAGCATCCGCGAACAGGAGAATTTCTGAACAAGATCACAGAGCTGTACGGGGAGACGGAGTAATGGTATTTGACTTGGCGTGGCTTCCGAAGCTCTCGCAGGGCCTTGTTCTAACCCTGCAAATTACCACAGCATGTATCGCGATGGGAATTGTGCTGGGAATCCTGCTCGCGTTGGGACGTGTTTACGGAAACCGATTGATCTCCACTCCATGCAGTATCTATATCCAGATCTTCCGCGGCACACCGCTACTCGTACAACTGCTCATGGTTTATTACGGTCTTCCAAGCTGGGGAATTTACCCCTCCGCGTTCATCAGCGGGATTCTCGCGTTAGGGCTCAACACAGGAGCGTATCAGGCAGAGTACCTACGTGGGGCGATCCAAGCCGTCAACCCAGGCCAGCTCATGGCCGCGCGCGCAATTGGGATGACCCTACCACAAGCTATTCGCTACATCGTGCTACCACAGGCATTTCGTATTGTTATCCCATCATGGTCGAATGAACTGATCTTGATGGTCAAATATTCTTCCATCGTCTTCTCTATAACATTGCTCGACTTGATGGGTGTTGGAAGACGGATCGCCATGCGCAACTTCCGCTACTTCGAGGTATTCATTGTTGTGGCCCTATTCTATCTGGCACTGATCTTCATCATATCGCAACTATTGCGCTTGTTGGAACAGCGAGTAAGGATTCCCGGACTTGGCGAGCAAGCTGAGCAGCGCTAAATCACCGCCAAAACTGGACAGCCTCCTCACGTTCTAGACAAGATACGGGGTGTAATAACAACCTCCTTCTTCTGACATAAAGCCTTTCCCTCGCTCGTTCGTTTCACTCACTCAAGCCGCTAAGAACGATAAGATAGTTGAATAGTTGATTGGTTGAGTGGTTGAATGGGAGGAACTGAAAGCTGAAAGATTGTTGTGAATAACTGAACACTGATACACATTCCGACCACGGATTAACACTGATGGACGCTGATTTTAACCCTCTTCTAATTGTCTGTTGTGGTTTCTTAATTCGTGTATATCCGTGTACATCCGTGGTTGAGGTCTGTCC